>VGXO01000002.1 GCA_016873275.1 Phycisphaerae bacterium | reverse complement strand
GAGGCGTGGAGCCTTCGTGCTCGCACGCGATCGTCGCGTCGAGTCTCGAAGGGCGCGCCGGGCGTCAGCCTCACGCCGCCGAGATGCGCCGGGACGCCGACCGCTTGGGCGCGGAGGCGAGCCGTGCCTCCTCGGCGCGGCGGAACTCCTCGGCGCCCGCGAAGTCCTCGCCGAACCGCACCAGCCGCAGGCTGTTCGCGATGACGAAGATGTACGCGACCGCCTGGTAGAAGGGCGTCACCCAGATCTGTATCTGCCCGGTCGCCGCGAGGGCGAGCCCCACGAGGGCGAGCAGCAGGCTCGCCCCGATGTTCTGGGCGATCACCGAGCGGCTCTTGCGGGCGAGCTCGATCAGGAAGGGGACGTGGCGGAGGTCGTCGTTCATGAGCGCGACGCCCGCCGAGTTGGTCGCGATGTCGGAGCCGGAGAGTCCCATCGCCACGCCGACGTCGGCGGAGGCGAGGATCGGTCCGTCGTTGATGCCGTCGCCGACGACGAGGGTCCGGTGCCCGCGGCGGATGAGGTGCTGCAGCTGCTCGTGCTTCTCCTCGGGGAGGCACTCCGCCTCGACCGAGTCGACCCCCACCGCCTGCCCGACCCGCGTCGCGACCGAGAGCCGATCGCCGGTGAAGATGCTCACCCGGCGCACGCCGAGTCGACGCAGCGAGGAGACCGCGTCCGCGGCGTGGCGGCGGAGCTTGTCCTCGAGACCGACCGCGCCGAGGTAGCGCCCCGCCTCCCACACGTGGACGCTCGACATGCCGTCGAGCTTCTCCTCGACCGCGCGGACCGGCGCGGCGGTCGCCGGATGGGTCTCGACGATCCACGAGCCGCGCCCGGCGAGGATCACCCCGCCGCCCGCGACCTGCGCCGACACGCCCCGACCGTGCAGTTCCTTCACCTCGGTCGTGCGGCGCGGCTCGATCCGCGCCTTGCCCGCGGTCTCGAGGATCGAGCGGGCGAGCGGATGGTTCGAGGACTGCTCGGCGTCCGCCGCCGCCTGGAGGAGCGTCGCGCCGTCGACGCCGTCGGCGGGCGCGAGGCGGCTCACCGCGAACTTGCCGGTGGTGATGGTGCCGGTCTTGTCCATGACCACGGTGTCGACCTCGGCGGCGGCCTCGAGGGTCCGGGTCTGCTTGATCATGATGCCGAGCCGCGCCGCCGCCGCGAACGCGGCGACCATCGCGGTCGGGTAGGCGATGAGGAGGGCGCCCGGGCAGGTGACCACCAGCACGGTGATCGCCCGCTCGGCGGCGGAGTCCCGCACCGCGGCGTCGTTGCTTCGGCTCGTGAAGAACCAGACGACGAGCGCCACCATCAGCACCACCGGCACGTAGTAGGACGCGAGGCGCTCGATGAGCTCCTGCCGGCGGGTCCGCGAGCGCTCCGCCTCGCGGATCAGCCGCTCGACCTTGCCGATCGTGGTCTCGCCCGCGACGGCGGTGACCTCGAGGTCGATCTGCCCGGTGAGGTTGGTGGTGCCCGCATAGACCTCCGAGCCCGCCTGCACCTCGATCGGCACCGCCTCGCCGGTGAGGGACGCCTGATTGATGCTCGAGGTGCCCGCGACGAGGCGACCGTCGGCGGGAAGGTTCTCGCCCGGTCGCACCCGCACCCGCTGACCGACCCGCAGCGCGCTCTGCGGCACCTCGCGCTCGGTGCCGTCCTCCGCCACGAGCCGGGCGACGTCGGGGGTGAGCTCGACGAGGTCGCGGATCGCCCGCTGGGCGCCCCACGCGGTGCGGGAGAGGATCAGCTCCGCGAGCCACAGGAAGAACGCGAGGAACCCCGCGGCGAGGAAGTAGTTGTTCGCAAGCGCCGCGAGCACCGCGAGGCAGGCGAGCGAGTCGCTCGACGCGGTCCCGCGGCGGAGCTCCTGCCACGCGCCGCGGGCGAGCGGCAGCACGAGGACGATCGCCCCGATCGCCGCGGGGATCTGCGCGACCGCCCGCTCGAACCCGAGCAGCCCGGCGACCCACGAGCAGAGGAGGAGCACGCCGCCTCCGAGCGCGACCACCAACTGGCGCTCGAGCCGCTCGCCGCCCGCGGGCGTCGAGTCGTCGTGGTCGTGGCGGCGGGGCATGCCCCCGAGGGGGGCGGTCGATCCGAGCGAGGCGGCGGAGGACATCTCGGGACGGCTCCTGGCGGTCGAGTGGTCCGGCGGACCGGGCAAGACTAGCAGAGGGCGCGACGCCGCCCGCCCGCCGGTCTGGTCCCTCGCGCGAGCCGCCGGTCCGGCGGGTGGCTCGTCGTATAGTCGCCCCCCATGCCCGAGCGGATCGCCATCGTCGGTGATGGTCAGATGGGGCTCGTCCTCGCGGCGCAGCTCGTCGAGACGGGGCACGCCGTGCGCCTCTGGGGTCCCTTCGCCGACGCGGTGGCGACGCTGCGGGCGACCCGTGCCTCCCCGCGGCTTCCCGAGGTCGAGCTCCCCGAGGAGGTCGAGGTCGAGGAGGACCCCGTTCGCGCGATCGAGGACGCGACCCTTCTCGTGAGCGCGATTCCGGTCCAGCACCTCCGCGAGGTCTGGAGGCGGTTCCCCTCCGCCCCGACTCCGGTGGTCAGCGTCTCGAAGGGGATCGAGGTCGCGAGCCTCGCTCGACCGAGCGAGATCCTGCGGGCGTGCCGCGGCGCGGTGCCGATCGGCGTGCTCTCCGGACCGACCATCGCCTCGGAGCTCGCCCGCCGCCTCCCTGCGGCGATGATCGCCGCTTCCGACGATCCGGCGCTCGCGGACCTCGTGCGGCGGACGTTCCGGGCGCCATGGGTCCGGGTCTACGCCGGGCATGACCCGCTCGGGGTCGAGATCGCCGGCGCCGCCAAGAACGTGATCGCGATCGCGGCGGGGCTCCTCGACGGTCTCGGCGCCGGCGTGAACGCGAAGAGCGCGCTGCTTGCCCGCGGTCTCGCCGAGATCGTCCGGCTCGGCTCGGCGCTCGGGGCGCGGGCGGAGACCTTCTTCGGGATCGCGGGCGTCGGCGACCTCGCCACCACCTGCTTCAGTCCCGAGGGTCGCAACCGCTCCTGCGGCGAGGCGATCGGGCGGGGCGAGTCGCTCGCGGCGCACCTTCGGGCGACGAGGTCGGTCGTCGAGGGCGTCGAGACCTCGCGGTCGATCCGCAGCCTCGCCGAGCGGACCGGCGTCGAGATGCCGATCTCGGCGGCGGTGCACGCCGTCCTCTTCGAGGGGCTCGCCCCGAGGCAGGCGCTCCGCTCGCTGATGGAGCGGGAGACCTCGCTCGAGCGGGTGGGCTGAGCGGTCAGTCCTCGTCGAACTGCCGCTCGACCAGCGCCCGCAGCGCGTTCGCGGCGTCGGCGGCGTCGCCGCCCTCGGTCGCGATCTCGAGGACCGTGCCCGCGGTCGCCGCGAGCATCAGCATCTGCATGATGCTCTTGCCGTCCACCCACTCCTGACCATCGGTGCGCCGGACCTTCACCGACGCGGAGAAGCCGCCCGCGGTCTGCGCGAACGCGGTCGCCGGTCGGGCGTGCAGACCAAGCCGGTTCGCGATGGTCACGCGGATCGAAGGCACGAGGAGATCCGTGGCTCCGGAGGGAGGCGGAGGGCGTCGAGTCGGGAAGCGGTCAGCGGGCGGGACGGCTCGCGTCGGCCTCCTCGAGCAGGGTGATCACCGCCGCGGTGGTGGTCGCCTGCCGGAGGAAGTTCCGGAACCGCTCGTGGCGGAGCTGCCCGAAGATCAGCTCCATCGCCTCGAGGTGATCCTCCGGTCGATGCTCCGGACTGAGGAGCAGGAAGATCGAGTGGACCGGCTTGCGGTCGAGGGCGTTGAAGTCCACCCCATCGGGGCTGATGCCGATCGCGACGGCGAGCCGCTCGACCGTCGGGCTCTTCACGTGCGGCACCGCGACGCCGTGCCCGAAGCCGGTCGAGCCGCGCTTCTCGCGGGCGATCACCGCCTTCAGGAACTCGTCGCGCTCCTTCTTGGCGATGGTCTTCGCCGCGACCAGCGCGTCCACCAGCTCGGCGATCGCCTCGTCGCGCTTGGTGGAGGCGAGCTTGGGAATCACCGCCTTCTCGACCACGATCTCTCGGAATCTCATGGTGTTCGTCCTGCGCTCAGTGCTTGTGCTGGCGCAGCTTCTCCTTCCAGTCGGTCAGTTGCCGCACCGCCCGATCGACGGTGATGTCCACGCACGCGTAGAGGTCCTCGTGGGTCCCGTTGGCGACGAAGTCCTTGTGGTGCTCGACGTCGGTCAGGATCTCCACGTGATACTCGTTCGCCAGCTTCTCCGCGACGACGCGGATCTCCTGCACGCGGTCGAAGTGGCGCAGGATCCGCTCGGTCTTCTTGCGGATGTACTCCTCGATCGGCGGGGTGATGGTCAGGTGCCGACCGGTGATGTTGACTTGCACGGCTCGTTCTCCGAGGAGGTGGGGATGGGCAGGGTCGGGGACGCCGCGGGGGCGGTCGAATCCCGACCGGGCGCGAGCACGCCCGCGGTGACGAGGTAGCGGAGCGCCTCGTCGATGGTCATCGGCAACTCGACGGCATCCTTGCGAGGAACGGTCATCGTGTAGCCGGTGAAGGGCGTGGGGGAGCTCGGGATGAACACCGTGACCGAGTCGCCGGCGAGCCCGCGGACCGCCTTCAGCCCGTCGCCGGTGACGAGCCCGATCGACCAGATGCCCGGGCGGGGGTACTGCACCGCGACGACGCGGTTGAACTTGATGGGACGCTCGTCGGAGAGGATGAAGTCGACCACCTGCTTCACGTGCGGGTAGACGTGCTTGATCACCGGGACGGAGGTCAGCACCTGCTCGAGCCGCCGGTAGAGCGAGCGCCCGATGATCCCGCCGACGAGGCGACCGGCGAGCCAGACGCCGACGATCGCGATCACGAGACCGACGAGGTTGAGGTACCACTTCTCCTCCCACCACGCGCGGAAGTCCCGTGCACGAAGGATCTGCATCGCCTGCTCGGCGGTCACCTGCCGCTTGGTGCCCGCGAGCGCCGCGAACTCCGCCTGCACCTCGGAGGGCGTCGGGTCGAACGCCGAGGGAAGCAGCGGCACTTGGCGGTCGAGCTCGACGATCGCCCACCGCACCCAGCCGTTGATCGGCGCCGCGATCGAGTTGTCGAGGAACCGGTAGACCGCGACGAGGAGCCAGAGCGTCAGCACCGATGGCAGCAGGACCACCAGACCCCGCAGGAAGAAGATCTTGAAGGACTTCGAGGGGGAACGAGGCCTGCTGGCCTGCATGGCGTGGTCCGGGTCGGGCGGCGGGCGAAGTCTACTCCGCCGACCCGCCGCATCAACGATCGGCGCCGCGGTCGCGCGAGGGGGGCGAGATCCCGGTGCCGGTCGCGCCGCGCGGGAGCGGGCGGAGGACCGCGGCGAGCTCGATCGTCCCGGCGCCGCGACGCAGGCGAAGGGAGACCGTCTCGCCGACGCGCCGGGCGGCGATCGCAAGCAGCATCTCGCGACCGCTCCGGATCGGCGCCTCGTCGATCGCGAGGAGGACGTCGCCGCGCCGGACGCCGGCGGCGCTCGCGGCGGAGCTCGGCAGGATCCGCGTCACCTTCACCCCGTCGGGCAGGTCCTCGCCCTCGATCCCGAGCGATGCATCCCCTGGTCGGACGCTGTCGTCGATCCCGCCCCGCTCGACCACCCACCTCTTCCACCGCTTGTCGAGCGCCGCGAGGTCCTCGCCGAGCACCTCCTCGAGTGCCGCCGAGCCGTCGGGGCGCTGGGAGTAGGTCCGGAGGTACGCCTCCCAGAACCGCGGCAGACCCGCCTCGGCGTCGATGAACTCGAACATCGAGCGGACCTGCGGATAGAGGCGGTTCGCCTCCTTCATGAATCCCTTGGGATCGAGGGCGAGCACCTCCGACCACGGACGCATCGCGCCCGCGCGGGTGGCGCGGAAGGCGACGTTGTGGCGGCTGTTCGGGGTGAACTCGATCGAGCCGTCCGGCGCGAGCACGTACGCCTCGTAGAGCGAGGCGAGCCCCTCCTGGATCCAGATCGGATGCTTCTGCCCGAGCCGCTCCATCTGGGCGTGATGGAGCAGGTGCGTGAACTCGTGCCGGAGGCTCTCGCCGATGTCCCGGGTCACGAGCCGCCGGCGGGCGTGATCGTAGAGACCGGCGGTGGTGCTGCTCGCGAAGAACCGCGCCGCGTCCTCGGGCGTGGCGACGACGAGGAGCACCGGATGCTCGGGGTGCCTGCCGAAGAGCGTCCGGACCTGATGGTCCGCCTGCGCATCGAGCATCTCGATCATCTCGCGGTGCGACGCCTCGCCGAGCGAGGTGGCGATCACGAGCGAGCGCTCGCGGTCCTCCTCGACCCGGTAGCGGCTCGGCCCGAAGCGGTCGAGCCATGCGGCGAGGCTCGACCGCGCCGCGTCCGCGTTGGGGCGGTCGCCGGTCCGGTCGAGGACCTCGCGGACCGCGGCGAACGCCGCATGGGCGCGGAGCGCCGCGAGGTCCGGGTCCTCCTCGATGATCCGCCGATCGCGGAAGCCCGCGTCGACCGCCTCGAGCAGGCGCCGCGCCGCGTCCTCCTGGTCGCCGCGGAGGCTTCGGGCGCAGGCGAGGTTGTAGAGGTGCTCCGGATGGCCCGGATCCGCCGCGAGGAGCTCCTCGAGGAGCCGCTCCGCCGTCGCGAGGTCGCCGCGACCGAACGCCTCGATCACCCGCTCCTCGCGGTCGTCGGCGCCGGCGACCGGCGGGGCGATGCCGAGGGCGAGGAGCCCCGCGAGCACCGTCGATCGAAGAAGCACCCTGGTCACGACGTCATGGTGGCGCCGAGGTGGCGCGGGGGCAACCGCGACGCCGCGGATTGACGCCAATCAGCGCGGGCGATCGCCGCCGGATCGGTCGGCGCCTCGCGCCGCGGTCGGACGAAGCCCGAGGGCGATCCGCCTCACCGCCTCCGGCAGCGCCTCGCGCTCCTCGGCGAAGACCCGCGCCGCGAGCGACTCCGGGGTGTCGCCGGGAAGCACGGCGCAGCGCCGCTGGAGGATCACCTCGCCGTGGTCGTAGCGCTCGTCCACCCAATGCACGGTGCAGCCCGACTCCCGGCGCCCCGCGGCGAGCACCGCCTGGTGCACGCGGAGCCCGTAGAAGCCGGGACCGCCGAAGTCCGGAAGGAGCGCCGGGTGGATGTTGATCGCCCGGTCGATCCAGCGGCGACCCACGCGGAACCGCCGCAGGTAGCCGGCGAGGAGCACCAGGTCCACGCCGCAGGACTCGAGCATCGCGTCGATGCGGTCGCCGAGGTCATCCTCGCCGACGACCCCGCTGCGCGGCGCGGGGATCACCTCGACCCGGAGCCCGAGGGCGCGAAGCCGCGGCACCGCCGCGATGTCCTCGCGATGGGCGATCACCACCTCGATCCGCGCCGGGATCCGGTCCCGCTCGATCCGCTCGAGCAGGTTCGCGACGGTGCGACCGCCGCCGGAGACGAGCCCGCCGAGGCGGCGGATCATCCGCGCCGCTCCGGAGCGACCGACGCGCCGACGGTGGGGGCGCCTCGGAAGTCGATCGACTGCCCGGCGGCGTTCACCGCCACCATCTTCACCATCGCCTCGGTCACCGCGACGCGGTCGCGGGTCGCGTAGCGCTCCGCGAAGACCTCGACCTTCACCGTCACCGAGCTCCGTCCGGTCGCCTCGGTCTTGGTGTCGAAGTCCACGATGTCGCCGGTCCAGATCGGCGCCTTGAACTCGATGCGCTCCATGCAGACGGTCACCCAGCGGTGCTGCCCGTGGCGTCGCGCCTCGAGGTACGCCGCCTGGTCGACCCGCGAGAGGATCACGCCTCCGAAGACCGTCCCCTGATGGTTGGTGTCCTGTGGGGTCATCAGCACGCGGAGGGAGGTGTTGAAGCCGGGTTCGGGCATCGCGGGTCTCGAGGAGGGGATGTCGCCGGGAGATCTTCCGAGGTTCGCGGGCCCGTCACAAGTCCGAGGAGGATCGCGACCGCACCCACCGTCGTCGCGAGGGGTCGAAGCGGAGCTCGGGTCGAAGCGACCACCACTCGACGAGCGCGAGGTCGCGCTCGAGCGCCCGCCCGCGCCTCGATCCGCCGAGCGGCGGACCAAGCGCCGCCGCGAGGTCCGGCACGAACCGCTCGACGAGGAGCCAGCGGATCGCCATGCGCCGGCTCCAGCCGGCGATCGCCTCGGGGTCCTCGCTCGTGGGCTCCCTCGGCAGCGCGAGGAGGTCCCCGACCGCGGCGGGCTCGCCTGCGGCGAGGCGAAGCGCGAGGACGTCCGGATCGACCTCCCCGCCCGCCTCGCCGCGGGAGATGCGATGGACGAACTCGCGGTCGAAATCGCGCACGGCGAAGTCGCGCGGCGCGGCGAGCGCCCAGGACGCGGCGCGAAGCAGCGAGCGGACCTGCGGATCGGAGGCGCCCGACTGCGTGCGGGCGATCGCCGCGAGGTCGGCGCCGGATCGACCGTCGATGAGCACGGCGAGGATCGCGCCGGCCCGCTTGCGGTCGTCCTCGAGGCTCCGAAGCCACGCCGACGCGAGCCGGGTTCGATCGGTCGCCTCCGCGAGGAGCGCCGACGCGAGGACCGAGCCCGACTCGCCGGCGACGGCTCCCTCGAGGAGGCTCGCGAGCGCCGACTCCGGCAGGTCCTCGCTCGAGGTCGCCGCGAGAAGGAGGAGCGCCGCGACCCGCCGCAGATCGGCGGGACTCGTCGGATCGGCGAGGAGGTCCCACGCGGCGGCGAGCCCCTCGGCGTCGGCGGGCTCGCCTGCCGCGACGGCGTCGATGCGTGCGAGGAGTCGCCGCGATGCAGGCTCGCCTTCGGCGGCGCGACGCTCGATCGCCGCCCGCACCGCGGGCTCCTCGGAGGCGGGCGCGAGGATCGTCGCCCACGGGGCATCGGGATCGGCGTCGAGGTCATCGAGCACGCCGATCGCCGCGCGAGGATCGAGCCTGACCGCCGCCGCACGCGAGCGATCGAGGAGGTCCGGGTGGAGCGCGGAATCGGAGGCGAGGGCGATCGCCGCCGCCGGATCGCCGTCGACGAGCCACCGCGCGAGGAGGAGTCGCCCCGCGAGGTCGCGATCGACGGGCGGTTCGAGGAGGGCGAGCGTCCTCCGCCTCGATCCATCCGCGAGCGAGGCGAGCCGCGGCAGCAGACGCGCCTGCATCGGCGTATCAAGGCGGCTCCAGAGCGCCGCCGCGACCTCCGGCGCCACGGGAAGCGCGAGCCCGTCGGGCAGCGCGGCGAGCCGCTCCACGGCGAAGGTCGCGAGCACGGCGTCCGGCGGCTCGCCCGTCGCCGCGAGCTCGATCGACCTCACGAGGATCGCTCGGTCCGTCGGTCGATCCCACCGCGAGGCGGTGAATCCGGCGAGCTCGCGGGCGAGGTCGGCGAGCACCGGATCGGGAACCGAGTGCGTCCGCAGGCGCTCCTCGAGCACGTCCTCGATCTCCGCGATGGTCGCCTCGCGCGACTGGTCGTCGCGGAGGTCTGCAGTGAGCGACTCCCACGCCCCGCGCCGGACCTCCGGCGAGGGATCAAGGATCGCCTCGACCGCCGCGGAACGCCGCAGGGCGCGGCGCCATCCCGGATCCGGCGCCACCAGCATGAGGATCGCGACGATCGCCCCGAGCGCGACGGCGGCTCCGAGGGTCGCGCCGCTCCATCGGGCGCGGCGACCGGAGTCAGCCACGGCGGCTGCCTGCGGCGCGAGGCGAGGCACCCTTCGCGCGAGCCGGCGTCCGTGCGGTCTCCTTCCCGGGCTTCCTCGCGGGCGTCTTCGTCTTCGCCGACTCGGCGCCGACCGACGTGGCGGGTGGTCGCGCCGTCCGCGTCGGGGCGGCGGGTCGAGCGGCGCGGGCGACCTTCGCCGGATCGAGCAGCGGCGCGAGGAACTTGCCGGTGTGGCTCGCGGGATTCGCCGCGACCTCCTCGGGCGTGCCGGTCGCCACGATGGTGCCGCCGCGGTCGCCGCCCTCCGGACCGAGGTCGATGATCCAGTCGGCTCGCTTCACGACCTCGAGGTTGTGCTCGATGACCACGAGCGAGTGCCCCGCGTCCGCGAGCCGCTCGAGCACCTCGAGGAGCTTGCGGACGTCGTCGAAGTGGAGCCCGGTGGTCGGCTCGTCGAGGACGTAGAGCGCCCGTCCGGCGCCGGAGAGCCCGAGCTCCGCGGCGAGCTTGATCCGCTGCGCCTCGCCGCCCGAGAGGGTGGTCGACGCCTGCCCGAGCTGCACGTAGCCGAGCCCGACGTCGCGCAGGCAGGCGAGCATCCGGTGGACCCGCGCGTGCGCCTCGAAGAAGACGAGGGCGTCGTCCACGGTGAGGTCGAGCACCTCCGCGATCGTCCTGCCCTTGAAGCGCACCTCGAGCGTCTCGCGGTTGAACCGGGTGCCCCGGCAGGTCTCGCAGGTCACGAAGACGTCGGGCAGGAAGTGCATCTCGATCCGCCGCACGCCCTGCCCCTGGCAGGTCTCGCAGCGACCGCCCTTCACGTTGAAGCTGAAGCGACCGGGCTGGTAGCCGCGGATCTTCGACTCCGGGACGAGCGAGAAGAGCTTGCGGACCTCGTCGAGGATGCCGGTGTAGGTCGCGGGATTCGAGCGAGGGGTCCGCCCGATCGGCGACTGGTCCACCTCGACGATCCGCTCGATCTTCGAGAGCCCCGTCACCCGCCGATGCGCCGCGGGCACCACGCGGGCTCCCTGCACCTCGCGGAGCGCGGCCTTCAGCAGCACCTCGTTGACGAGGGTGCTCTTCCCGGAGCCGGAGACGCCGGTCACGACCACGAGCCCGCCGAGGGGAAACGCCGCGTCGAGGTCGCGCAGGTTGTTCGCGCTCGCCCCGACGACGCGGATCGACTCCTTCTCGGAGACTGGTCGGCGGCGCTCCGGCACCGGCACGCCGCGGCGTCCGGCGAGGTAGTCGCCGGTGAGCGAGCGGGGGCTTGCCATCACGTCGGCGACGGTGCCTTGCGCAACCACGGTGCCGCCGTGGCGCCCGGGTCCGGGACCGACGTCGAGCACGTGATCGGCGGCGCGGATCATCTCCTCGTCGTGCTCGACGACGAGCACGGTGTTCCCGATGCGGGCGAGGTTCCGGAGCGTCGCGATGAGCCGATCGTTGTCCCGCGAGTGGAGCCCGATGGTCGGCTCGTCGAGCACGTAGCAGACTCCGACGAGCCCCGAGCCGACCTGCGTGGCGAGCCGGATCCGCTGCGCCTCGCCGCCGGAGAGGGTCGAGCTTGCGCGATCGAGCGTCAGGTAGTCGAGTCCCACCGCGGCGAGGAAGCCGAGCCGGGCGTCGATCTCCTTCAGGACCGGGGCGGCGATCTTCCGCCGCTCCGCGTCGAGGTCGAGGCTCTGGAAGAAGCCGAGGGCGCGGGAGATGGTGAGGGCGGCGACCTCCGCGATGTTGAGCCGCGTGCCGCCCGCGGAGATCCGCACCGCGAGCGCCTGCGGTCGAAGCCTCGCCCCCTGGCACTCCGGGCAGGGCACCGAGGTCTGGTAGCCGCGGAGCCGCTCCTTCACGAGCTCGCTCTCGCTCTCCTCGTAGCGGCGGCGGAGGTTCGGGAGCACGCCCTCGAAGGAGAAGCCGAGCTCCGTCTCGAGCGCGTCGTCGGTCCCGTGCAGCAGGACCTGGCGCTCCCGCGCCGGAAGGTCGCGGAAGGGCAGGTCCCGCGGGATCCCCGTCCACTCGCAGAAGCGCCGCAGGATCCGGGCGTAGTAGATGTTCATCCGCCGCCCGTTCTTGCGCCACGGCTCGATCGCGCCCTCCGCGACGCCCCGCGCCTCGTCGGGCACGACGAGGGCGAGGTCGAACTCGCTGATGTCGCCGAGACCCGCGCAGCGCGGACACGCCCCGTGCGGACTGTTGAAGGAGAAGAGCCGCGGCGCCAGCTCCTCGATCGAGCACTCCGGGTGATCCGGGCAGGCGAACCGCTCGCTGAAGCGCCGCTCGGTCCATCCCCCCGAGGCGTCCTCGAGCAGCACCACCACCGCGCCGTCGCCGGCGCGGAGCGCCGTCTCGAGGCTCTCCGCGAGGCGCTGCCGCGAGTCCGCGCCGAGCGAGAGCCGATCGACCACCGCCTCGACGTCGTGGGTCTCGTAGCGACCGAGCTTGAGCGGGTTCTCGCCGCCGTCCTTGAGTGCCTCCCGCAGGTCGACGAGGCGACCATCGACCCTCGCCCGCAGGAAGCCCTGCTTCTGCATCTGCTCGAGGACGTCGCGGTGGAAGCCCTTCCTGCCGCGCACGACCGGCGCCGCGATCATCGCCCGCGTGCCGGCATGCTCGCGGACGAGGAGGTCGACGAGCACCGACGAGTCGGTGCGGGCGATGGGTCGACCGCAGACGCGCCCCTTCTCGTCGCGGTGCCAGCAGGTCGGCTCGCCGCAGCGGGCGAGCAGGACGCGCAGGTAGTCCTGGATCTCCGTGGTGGTCGCGACGGTCGAGCGGGGGGAGTGCCCGCCGGAGCGCTGCTCGATCGCGATCGTCGGGGGCAGCCCCTCGATGCCATCCACGTCCGGCTTCTGCATCTGGTCGAGGAACTGCCGGGCGTACGCGGAGAGCGACTCCATGTACTTCCGCTGCCCCTCCGCGAAGATCGTGTCGAAGGCGAGGGAGCTCTTGCCCGAGCCGGAGACGCCGGTCACCACCACCATGGCATCGCGGGGGATGTCCACGGAGAGGTCGCGGAGGTTGTGTTCTCGCGCCCCGCGGACGCGGATCAGCCGCGCGGCGGGGTCGGCGGGACGGGGGTGGATGGTCATGGGGGCTCGGCCGCGGGCAGGTTATCGGAGTGGACGGACCCCCCGGAAGTCGATCGGAGTTCGATGCTCTGGTCGTTCCAGTCTTGCACTTCTCGTCGTTTACGCTGGAATCCTCCCAACCGAGGTGCAGGACCTCCGAATAAGAGGCAACCCCTCGACACCGAGGACCATCCCGCTCGTGACTCCGTCGACCCCCACGCTTCAGCCCGTCAAGACGCCGCGACCCGCGGCGGTGCCCCCGCGGCGACCGCGGGCGGGCGGCGAGGCGTGGCGGCGGTTCGTCGCGGCGTCGGGACGGATCCGTCTCGGGGGCGTGGCGCGACCGGTCGCCCGCTGACGAGCCGTCGGCGATCGAGGTCGAGGCGAGGACGAGTCGACGCGGTGGTTCGGGGAACGACCGACGGCGAGGGGAAGGACCGACGGCTATCGGCTCGCCTTGCGGCGTCGTGGACCGGTGCGACCCGCGCGAGAGCCCGGCTCTCCCGGCTTTTCGGTGCGTCGGGGCTCCTCCGAGAGGTCCACCTCGCCTCCTCTCCGCACGCGCTCGAGCTGGTCGCGAAGCCGCGCCGCCTTCTCGAACTCGAGCGACTTCGCCGCGTCGAGCATCTCCTCCTCGAGCAGCTTCTCGAGCTCGTCGCGATCGAACGCCTTCTCGCTCGCGGTGCCCGCCGCCTTCCGCACGGTGCGCCCCGCGGCGATCTCCTGCTCGATCCCTCGGCGGATCGCCTTCTCGATGGTGCGCGGCGTGATGCCGTGCGCCGCGTTGTAGGCGAGCTGCTTCTCGCGGCGGCGGTTCACCTCGTCGATCGCGGACTGCATCTCCGGGGTGATCCCGTCGGCGTACATCACCGCGAGGCTGTTCACGTTCCTCGCGGCGCGCCCCATCGTCTGGATCAGGCTCGACTGGCTCCGCAGGAAGCCCTGCTTGTCGGCGTCGAGGATGCACACCAGCGAGACCTCCGGCAGGTCGAGCCCCTCCCGGAGGAGGTTCACCCCGACGAGCACGTCGAACTCGCCGCGGCGGAGGTCCCGCAGGATCCCGAGCCGCTCGAGGGTGTCGATCTCGCTGTGGAGGTAGCGGACCCGCACGCCCTGCTCGTGGAGGTAGTTGGTGAGGTCCTCGCAGAGCCGCTTGGTCAGGGCGGTGACGAGGCTCCGTTCGCCACGGGCGGCGCGACCGCGCACGAGCTCGAGCAGGTCCGCGACCTGCGTGCGGGCGGGCCGGACCTCGATCGGCGGATCGACCAGACCGGTCGGTCGGATCACCTGCTCGGCGACCTCGCCGCCCGACTGCTCGAGCTCCCACGGTCCGGGCGTCGCGGAGACGAAGATCGCCTGCGGCACCATCTCCACGAACTCCTCGAAGCGGAGCGGGCGGTTGTCGAGGGCGCTCGGCAGGCGGAACCCGTGGTCCACCAGGGTCTGCTTGCGGCTGCGGTCGCCGAAGTACATGCCGCGGATCTGCGGGATCGTCACGTGGCTCTCGTCGAGGATGCAGAGCCACTCCTCGGGACGCCGCCCCGGGACGAGGGCGAGGTAGTCGAGGAGGTTGTAGGTCCGCTCGCCGGGTCGGCGACCATCGAAGTGCCGCGCGTAGTTCTCGATGCCGGGGCAGGTGCCGGTCTCCGCGATCATCTCGAGGTCGTTGAGGGTGCGGGCGCGGAGGCGCTCCGCCTCGAGGAGGAGTCCCTTGCCTCGGAACTCGAGGAGCCGCGCGTCGAGCTCCTCGCGGATCCCCGCGAGCGCCGACTCCATGCGGTCCTGCGGCGTGACGTAGTGGACCGCGGGGAAGATGAAGACCTGCGCCGCCTCGCCGAGCACCTCGCCGGAGGTCGGATCGAAGAGCTCGATCCGGTCGATCTCGTCGCCGAAGAGGTCGAGGCGGATCGCGTGCTCCTCGTGCGCCGGGTGGACCTCCACGCAGTCGCCCCGCACGCGGTAGCAGCCGCGGGTGGGATCGACCTCGCGCCGCTGGTACTGCATGCCGGCGAGGGCGAGGAAGAACGCCCGGCGCTCGAGGACCTCGCCGCGCCGCACCATCACGATCCGCTTGCCGTACTCGCTCGGCGAGCCGAGCCCGTAGAGGCAGCTCACGCTCGCGACGACGATCACGTCGGGGCGGCTCAGCAGGTTGCTCGTGGCGGCGAGGCGGAGGCGATCGAGGTCCTTGTTCCGCGAGGCGTCCTTCTCGATGTAGATGTCCCGCTGCGGGATGTACGCCTCGGGCTGGTAGTAGTCGTAGTAGCTGACGAAGTAGCTCACCGCGTTCTCGGGGAAGAGCTCCTTCATCTCCTCGTAGAGCTGCGCCGCGAGGGTCTTGTTGTGGCTCACGATGAGGGTCGGGCGCTGCACCCGCTCGATCACGTTCGCCATCGTGAAGGTCTTGCCGGTGCCGGTCGCCCCGAGCAGCGTCTGGAACCGCCGTCCCTCGCCGATGCCGCCGACGAGGGTCTCGATCGCGGTCGGCTGGTCGCCGGTCGGACGAAAGGGGCTCTTGATCCTGAACCTGCCGTCGCTCACGCGGGCATCGTAGGGATCGCGGCGGCGCGGACCGATCGCGCGGTCAGCCGGCGCGACCAACCGCGAGGAGCTCGACGGTCGGTCGACGAAGGAGACCAAGCGTCGCGGGCGCACCGGCGGCGAGCGTGATCAGCAGCACCGCGCCGGAGGCAGCGAGCCACGGCAGCGCCGGGAGGTTTCCGCCGAGGTCGAGCCCCGCGAGGTCGCGGTACATCGCCCGCCCCATCCACGCGAGCTGGAGACCGAGACCAAGCCCGGCGAGCGAGGCGGCGGCGGCGACGAGGACACCCTCGCCCGCGACGAGCGCCGCGACGGCGGCGCGGCGTCCGCCGATCGCCCGCATCAGCCCGAACTCGAACCGCCGCGCGGCGATTCCCGCGGCGATCACGTTGCCCACGCCAAGCCCCGCGAGCAGGAGCGCGCCCGCCGCGACCGCGGCGGCGATTCCGAGCACGGTGCCGCCGACCTGGTCGACGATCGCCTGGATGCCCCTCCCGGTCGCGAAGACCGAGCCGGGCACCGCGGAGGTGATCCGCTCGCCGAGATCCCGCTCCATCGCCTCGTCGAGGAGCGGATCGAGCGAGAGCTGCAGGATGAACGCCTCGCGGCTCCCGAAGTGCCGCGCCACCGCGCCGAAGTCCATGAAGACGCAGCTGATCGCCTGCTCGTTGTAGAGCGAGCGCATCCCGAACATCTGCGTCGCCATGTCGAGCCCCGCGGCGGAGACCACGCCGACGATCTCGAACTCGAGGCTTCGACGCTGGTTCCCGAGGCGGATCCGGTCGCCGACGCCGAGACCTCGCGCGGTGAGGAACGGCTCGGCGACGAGCACCGCGTCGCCCTGCCGCAGGCGAGGGACCGCCTCCTCCGGCGTGCCGCGCACCCACTCGATCCGGTTGAGGCGCAGGAACCGCTCCGGCTCGAAGCCCACCGCGACCACGTTCGTCGGCGCGAGCCCCTCGAAGCCGAAGACCTGCTGACCGATCACCTCGAGCGGCAGGTAGCCGATCGGGCAGACCTCCGCGACGCCGGGGAGCGCCGCGATCGCCTCCTGCTGCGGCGGGGAGAGCCCTCCGGTGCGGAAGACGAAGCCGTCGGCGAACCGGACCCGCTCGCGCAAGACCTCGACGATCGAGAGCGAGTTGCTCCAGGTGCTGACGAGGATGGAGAGTCCCACCATCAAGGCGCCCGCGGTGAAGCCGAGGCGATAGGGCGTCGCGCGGACCGAGCCGGAGAGGAGCGAGGTCGGCAGCCCGAGCAGCCGCTCGAGGGGACCGGCGGCGACGAGGGCGAGGAGGAAGAGGACTGGCGGGGCGAGCAGGAACCACGCGAGGTGCAGCAGCGGCATGCCGACGAAGCTGTAGATGAGATAGCGGGCGTCGCGGTCGGGGATCGCGAGGAGCGCAAGCTGCACCCCGATCAGCGCGAGCCCGACGCCCGCGCAGAGGAGCATCCGCGAGGTGCGTGGGGCGATCGCGCGAACCCGCATCGCCTCGAGCGGAGGCACGCGGCTCGCCTGCACCGCCGGATAGGCGGCGCCGAGCACGCCCGCACCGATCGAGCCGATCATCGCGAGCCCGAACGCGAAGGGGGGCAGGGCAAGACCGGCGGTGAGGACCTCCGGCAGCGCCGCGGCGGTGATCCAACCGATCGCGACGCCGAGGGGAAGACCCAGCAGTCCGCCCACCGCGCCGATCAGGAACCCCGCGAGCACCTGCCCGACGAGCAGGTGCCAGCGGGCAGCGCCGAGGCAGCGGGTGATGGCGAGCAGCCGCTGCTGCTCGACGACCGCGGTGGTCATGCCGGTCGCGACGATGAAGGCGCAGGAGAGGAACGCGATCACCGAGCCCACGGTGAGCCCGAGGCGGCTCGCGGAGACGGTGCGGTCGAACCCGCCTCGGATCCGCTCGGAGGGCTCGACGACGAGGTCGCCATCCGCTCCGAGCAGGTTCTGGCGGTCCTGGCACCACGCCTCGACGTCGGTGCCGGGTTCGAGGATGAGGGCGATCGCGCTGAGTCGTCCCTCCGAGCTGGTCGCCGTCGCGAGGGTGGGTCGAGGCAGCTGCATCAGTGGTCGCTGCAGCGCGCCGAGGATCGGTCGGCGCTGGATGCCGACGACCTCGAGGACCACCGGATCGCCGAACCGCTCGACGACGAGCCGCGTGCCGACCTCCGCCTCGAGATGCGACGCGGTGAGCGGATCGATCACCACCTCCGCCGGCGCGGAGGGAATCCGACCCGCCTCGAGCTCGATCTGGTCGAACGTCTCGGCGTCGGCGAGGTCGAAGCCGCGGCACTCGACGGTGATCCGGCGGCGGCGACCCTCCGCGTCGAGACGACCATCCTCGCGGGCGAGGGTGACCGAGCTCCGCAGCCGCCCGCCCGCCGCCCGCACGCCCGGCCATCGGGCGACCTCCGCGAGGAGCGACTCCTCGAAGTCGGCGGCGAACTGGTGCGAGACGATCGCGTCGGTCGCGCCGATCGAGCGGACGATCCGCCGCTCCACCGCCGCCTGGCCGGAGGCGACGAGCGACGTCACCGTCACCACCAGGGCGGAGGAGAGCAGCACCGCGGTCGCGAGGAGCGCCGACCTACGCGGGCGACCGAGCAAGCTCAGCTGCACGAACGGCGAGGCCGCCCGCATCCAGCCCATCGACATCGAAGGCTCCCGCGAGGGTTCCATCCCGAAGCACGAAGACCCGCCGGCAGTGCACCGCCGCCGCGGGCTCGTGCGTGACCATCAAGACGAGCATGCCCTTCTCCGACGCGAGGCGGCGGAGGAGCTCCCAGAGCCGTCCGCTCGTGGCGGAGTCGAGGTTCCCGGTCGGCTCGTCGGCGAAGAGGACCGGCGGATCGAAGAAGAGCGCCCGCGCAATCGCCACCCGCTGCTGCTCGCCGCCGCTGAGGGCGTCGGGGCGGTGCTCGAGCCGATCCGCGAGTCCGAGCTCCGCGAGGAGTTCCGCCGCCCGCGCGCGGAGCTGCGCCGCGGGGCGACCGTCGAGGGTTCCGGGCAGCATCACGTTCTCGAGCGCCGTCATCGTCGGAAGCAGGTTGAACTGCTGGAAGACGATCCCGATGCGCTGGCGCCGGTATCGGGTCAGCGCCGCCTCGGGCAGCTCGTCGATCCGCTCGCCGCCGACCTCGATCCGACCGCCGTCCGGTCGGTCGAGTCCGGCGAGGAGATGCAGCAGCGTCGTCTTGCCGCTCCCGGAGGGTCCCATCACCGCGAAGAAGCCGGGCTCGGTGATCGCGAGGTCCAGTCCGCGGATCGCCTCGACGACGCGGTCGCCGGTGCGGTAGGTCTTGCGGAGTTCCTCCACCGACAGACGGACCGCGGCGCCGCGGGCGATCGTCGGATCTCCCTCGTTGGTGGCGACCGCAGCGCGGTGGGGCTCAGGCACCCGCGAGGCTCGAGTCGTACGCCTTCGCGTCCATGAGCTTCGCGAGCGGGGAGGCGTCCTTGCAACGAAGCCGCACCATCCAGCCGGCGCCGTAGGGGTCGGAGTTCACGAGCGACGGATCCGCCGAGATCGCCGAGTTCGCCTCGATGATCTCGCCGGCGACGGCGGCGTAGACGTCGCTGGTCGTCTTCACCGACTCGACCTCCCCGATCGAGCCGCCCGCGGCGACCTGCGTGCCCGCAGGCTTCATCGCGGCGTAGGTCACGTCGGTGAGCTGGTCCGCCGCGAACTGGGTGATGCCCATCGTGACCACGTCGCCTTGGACGCGGAACCACTCGTGGGTCTGGGAGTAGCGGAGATCGGAGGGGCTTGTCATCGGAGGTGTCCAAGGAATGAAGGGGCGGATCTTACGGAGGGGCGGATCGATCCGAGCGAGACTCCGACCAGCTCCGACCAGCTCCGACCAGCTCCGACCAGCTCCGATCGCCTCCGACCGGTCTTCCCGAGGGAGCCCCGGCAGCGGTCGAAGAGAAAGCGCCCATCGCGAACGATGGGCGCTTTCCGGAGGGGAGAAAGATGCAGAGCTACCTCCGCAGGTTACCGGTCTTTCCCAGATTCGCAAGGACCCTCACTGAAAATCTTCACTCCGGTCATGACCCCTTGATGTTCGAGGCTCCGAGTCAACTGGCGTTCGCCGCCGGAGACCGCATCGGTCGGCGTCGAAGGAGACGGGGGAGGAGGGTCGATCCACTAGACTCCACCTGCACGGCGGAGGCGCCGCCACCACCCCATCGACGGAGCAGCGGTTGCAGGCACCGATCATGATGACCCTGGAGGTCGGGTCCCTCGCGAGCCTCGCGGCGGGTCGCAACCGTCCGGAACTCCATGATCTTCCTCGGGTCGCGATCGAGGAGTTCCAGCTGCGGGGGCTGACGCTGCGGGCGTCCCTGCTCGCGGGTCGGACCGGGCGGGACCTCGACCGGCTTCGCGACGCGGCGGACAAGGTCGCCTGTCCCTGCCTGACCTTGATCGACGACGTCGAGCTCGACCTCGCCTCCTCCGATCCGGAGGTCGGTCCCTTGGCGATGGACCGCCTCCAGCGCCTCGCGACGGTCGCGTCTCGCCTCGGGTGCAGCGGGCTCGGCATCTCCTGCCGTGCGGCGGCGGGCGCCGACCTCGACGCCCTTGCCGGCGCCGTGCGTCGGGGTCTGCAGTCGATCGAGAAGCACGAGCTCAACCTGCTCATCGCGCCCTCGGCGAAGGACGGAGCCCTGCTGCAGGTCGAGGCAATGACCGACCTCATCCGACGGGTCGGCGGCTTCCGGATCGGCTGCATGCCCGGGTTCGCCCACGCCGCCCGCACCAAGGACGCGGAGGCGACCCTCCGCCGGCTCGCGCCCTACTCGACGGTGATCCTCGCGGAGCTCGACGCGGTGTTCGGCACGAGCGCGAGGATCGCCGACTCGGCGTGGACGCGCCTCGGCGAGTTCGTCTCGGCGATCCGCGCCGTGAACTTCTCGAGCACGCTGGCGCTCTCGTCGCGGGCGAAGGATGCCGCGAAGCGCATCCGCCTCGCCCGCGAGCACCTCGAAGGCTCCCTCGCCGCGGTGCCTGACGCGGACGAGGAGGCGTGACCTCGGGGGCGGGCGGGCTCGTGGTGACCATCGACGGTCCCGCGGGGTGCGGGAAGTCGAGCGTCGCACAGCAGCTCGCCCGACGCCTTGGCTGGCAGGTCCTCGACACCGGCGCGATGTACCGGGCGGCGGCGCTCCTCGCGCTGCGTTCCGGGATCGAACCCTCGGATGGCGCCGCGGTCGCGGCGGTGATCCGCCGCAGCCGGATCGACTTCGATTGGCGGGCGGATCCCCCGGTGATCCTGCTCGACGGCGAGCCGGTCGAGGAGGCGATCCGATCGGTGGAGGCGTCCGCCGCCGCCTCGGCGGTCGCGGCTCGACCGGAGGTGCGGGCGATCCTCGTCGAGTCGCAACGGCGGATCGCGTCGGCGATGCCGCGCCTCGTGAGCGAGGGGCGGGACCAGGGTTCGGTCGTCTTCCCCGATGCGCTGGTGCGGTTCTTCCTCGACGCGCCGGTCGAGGAGCGGGCGCACCGTCGCCTCCTGCAGCTCGAGCAGGCGGGGGAGCGGGTGGACGAGCTGGCGCTGCGGCGGGCGATCCGCGAGCGCGACGAGCACGACCGCGCCCGCGCGGTGGCTCCCCTCGTGCGTCCGCCGGGCGCCGTGGTGGTGGACACGGGCGGCACGACCCTCGAGCAGGTGGTGGACCGCCTCGAGCGGGAGGTGAGGGACGCGCTCCGGCGGGTGGGCGCGGAGGGCACCGCGGGAACGCCGCGGCGATGATCGGACCGCTCCAGTTCCGCCGCCGGGTCCCGGGGCGATCCATTCCGGCGATCCTCTGGTTCGACGCCTGCCGGTTCCTCGTCGAGTGCTCGCTGCGGGTGCTCTACCGCTACCGGGTCCTCGATCGCCGCCGCATCCCGCGGGAGGGCGCGGTCCTCGTGATCGCCAACCACGTGTCCTTTCTCGATCCCATGCTCGTGGGCAGCGCGATGAGCGACCGGCAGTTCTCGCCGATGGCGAGGGACACGCTCTTCAAGGGGTTCTTCGGTCGGCTGCTCCGAAGCTACGGCTGCATCCCCGTCCGCCGAGAGGGGGGCGACGCGGCGGCGATGAAGGCGGCGCTCGGCGAGCTTGCCGCGGGACGGTGCGTCGCGATCTTCCCCGAGGGCACCCGATCCGAGGACGGCACCATGCAGCCCTTCCGCCGGGGCGTGCTGCTGCTCGTCCGGCGGGCGAAGGTCCGCATCGTGCCGATGGGCGTCGCCGGAAGCCACGAGGTCTGGCCGAAGGGACGATCCCGACCCCGCCTCCGCGGACGGGTGGTGGTCGCGGTCGGCGAGGCGATCGAGCCGACCGCGGTGTGCGACGCGGAGGAGTCGGCGGCGCTTGGGTTGCTCGAGCAGGCGGTCGGCGAGCAGGCGGCGCGGGCGCGGACGGCGGTCGCGGGGCGACGTCCGCCGCCGGATAGTCTGCCCGCGTGAGCGGCGGTCCTTCCCGAGCCTCCGACGTCCGCGGCGACGCGGTCCGCATCGCGGCGAAGCTCCGCGAGGCGGGCTTCGAGGCGCTCTTCGCCGGCGGCTGCGTGCGGGATCGGCTGCTTGGGCTCGCGCCGCGCGAGTTCGACATCGCGACCAACGCGACGCCCGAGCAGGTCCGCGGCGTCTTCCCGCGGGCGATCGGGGTGGGCGAGGCGTTCGGCGTGATGCTCCTCCGCCGAGGGAGTGCGTCCTTCGAGATCGCGACCTTCCGGGCGGACCTCGAGTACCGAGATGGTCGGCACCCGGAGGGCGTGCGCTTTGCCGACGCCCGTGCCGATGCGATGCGGCGCGACTTCACGATCAACGGGCTCTTCGAGGACCCCCGCGATGGGCGGGTGCTCGACTTCGTGGGCGGCGAGCAGGACCTCCGCGACCGGGTGCTGCGGGCGATCGGCGATCCGGCGGCGAGGCTCTCGGAGGACCGCCTGCGGGCGCTGCGGGGCGCGAGGTTCGCCGCGAGGTTCGAGCTGTCGATCGATCCGGCGACCGCCTCGGCGATCGAGTCGCTCCGGGGCGACCTCGGTGGCGTGAGCCGCGAGCGGCTCGGGCAGGAGCTGCGCCGCATGCTCGGCGAGCGTCACCGCGCCCGCGCGGCGACCTTGCTCGAGTCGTGGGGACTTGATCGCTGCCTGCTCGGCGACCACCAGGTCGCCGCCCATCCACGGCTTGGGGGACTTCCCTCCGACGCCGACGCGATGACCGCCTTGGCGGCGTGGCGGCTTGATCGAGGCGGGATCGACGACGCCCTCCGAGACGCGGCGGACCTGCAGTCGGCGCTCGGACTCTCGAACCTGGAGCGGGATCGCCTCGAGGGGGTGTTCCGCGGCATCGACCGGATCAACGTCTGGTCGGATCTCTCGGTCGCCGCGCGGCGGCGGGCGGGCATGGACCCGGCGTTCGAGGCGTCGCTGGCGGTGCTTCGAGGGGTCGATCCCGCCTCGGTCGATCGGATCGACGAAGAGCTGCGGCGGCATGGGGAGCGGCAGCCGGTGCCCTTGGTGCGGGGCAAGGAGCTTCTGGAAGCGGGGTTCGCGCCGGGACCGCTGCTCGGTCGCGTCCTCGAGGCGGTCTACGACGCGCAGCTCGAGGGACGGGTCCGGACCACCGAGGAGGCACTCTCGGTCGCGAGTCGGCTCCGCGAACGCGGGGGATCCTGAACCGAACTCCCTCGTCGAGATCCATCCCGACTCGTTGGACTCGACTTGGGAGCGGTGCCACAATGAAGGGTCGCGGCGTGCGTTCGCGTCGCCGGACGCCCCGCCTCCGAGTCCAAGGAGCCCGCATGAGCCTTCTCCGTCCCCTCACCCTCGTCTTGATCGTCGCCCCCCTCGCCGCCCCGGCTGCCGCGACGGCGTCCGACGACGCGACCGCCGCCGGCAAGGTCCCGGTGATCTATCCGATCCCGATGCGCGGGCAGATGGGCACCGACATCCATCCTTCCGCCTACGAGGAGATCGTGGCGGACTGCAAGAAGGCGAACCCCGACCTCGTGGTGTTCATCCTCGAGTCGGCGGACATCAACAACATCTTCTATCTCGCCGACGACGATCGGGCGGAGACCGGGCTCGGGCTCCTCGGCGAGTACCGCCAGCTCGCGACCTCGCTCCGCGATGACCTGAGCGCGTACCCGCAGGTGATGTGGGTCGAGGACTCCGTCGGCTTCGGCTCGCTGATGGCGATGTCCTGGCCGACGATGTACATGAAGCCCAACGCGCGGCTGTGGGGGCTGCAGAACGTCTCTCGCATGGCGGGCGGATGGCAGGACCCCGACGTCGCCGCGAAGATGATGGCGGCGTGGACCGGCATCGGGAAGGGCTTCCTCGAGAAGGGCGGATATCCGCTCGAGCTCGGCGAGGCGATGATGCGCCCGGAGTACAAGCTCTCCGCCAACTTCGAGGGACGCAAGGTCACCTGGAAGCTCGACACGAACGGGCACTGGGTGGTGGACAGCTCCCCCGAGGACGTCACCAACCTCCGCGCCGAGCTCGCCGAGGACCTCGGCGTCTGCGCCGGGATCGCCGAGACGCTCGACGACGTGGCGTTCCTCCAGGGCTGGCGCGAGTACCAGCTCCAGGAGAGCGGACAGAAGTTGATCGAGCGGTACGTCGAGGACTGGCGCCGCACCTACGAGGCGACCAAGAAGTGGATGCAGGACGCCGAGCAGAACCTCGGCTGGGCATCCGGCGACGACGCGGTGCGCTACCTCGGCGCGGCGAAGAACCTGTACGAGAAGGTGATCGGGGCGATGAAGCAGTATCCGGCGGTCGAGAACCGCTGGAAGCGGGACGGCGTGTCGCTGCTCGCTCTCGAGGTGCTCGTCGAGCAGCTCAAGGAGCAGATCCTGGGGCTCCGCGGCGGCGGGCGAGGCGCGGGTGGCGGCGGGGCGGGCGGCGGCGGACTCGGCGCGGGCGGACCCGCGGGTCCGGGTCGTCGCTGAGCCGTCCGCGAGGGATCCGCGACGGCAACCCGCCGGACCCTCGGGTGGTAGAAGCGTCGGCGGCGTTCGCCGCCGAAGCCCGCCGGTCGAGGGCTCGATGGATCCCTCGACCGATCGGAGTCACGGACTGATTCGAAGGCGTGCGGCGAGCCCGGCGCCAGACCAGGAGACCTCGACGTGAAGACCCGCCTCGGAACCTTCGTGCTCTCGCTCGTGGTGGGGGCGGGACTGCTCGGGAGCGTCCTCTCGATGACCGCCGTCGCGTCTCCCATCCCCTCGGCGATGGCGGCGGAGCAGCTCACCTTCCGCAACGGTCGCAGCTGGCGCGGCGACGTCGGCGACCGCGTCGAGGTCCAGTATCAGGAGGGCGGCGTCTCGCAGACGCTGCAGGGCACGCTCAAGGCGGTCGAGAAGCGGTTCGTGCAGGTCGAGGGCACCATCGCCGGCAAGACCGCGACGAAGACGATCCTGATCGGCGACATCACCTCGATGACGACCCTCGAGGCGGGCGCGGCAGGATCGACGGACTCGTCGCCGACGAAGCCCGCGACTTCGACGAGCCCCAGGACCAGCGCGACCTCAACCTCAACCGCGCCGGCAACCGGCGGCAAGGACGCTGGACCGAACCGCAGCGCCGCATCGAGCGACTGGCCTGGCGTGTTCCTGCTGCCGCTCTCGGGCACCCTCGGCATCGGGCTCCGCCACGACGAGATCGAGAAGATCGGCGAGGAAGCCGACAAGTACGGTCCCGGTCAGATCATCGTGCTCCTGATCGACAGCCCAGGTGGTCTCGTGATCGAGGGCGACAAGGTCGGCGCCACGATCAACGACCTCAAGAAGCGGCACCGCATGGTGGCGTGGATCAAGGAGGCGATCTCGGGCGGAGCATTCACCGCGCTTCACTGCGACGAGAACTACTACATGAGCGTCGGCGCCCTCGGGGCGATCACGATGTTCGCGGGCACCACCGCGGCGTCCGGACCCCAGCTGCAGGCGTGGCTCGAGCGGTGCGGCGAGGTCGCGGAGTCGGGCGGTCGCAACCGCTACGTGGTGCAGGCGATGATCCACGCGCCCTTGATGGTCTCCTACGACAGGGACCCCGAGACCGGCAAGGTCACCTACTTCAACACGATGGAGGGCGAGTTCGACCTCTCCGACGAGAAGAACAACCTCACCCTGAATGCGAGCAACGCCCTCCACAGCGGCTACAGCCAAGGCACCGCGGACACGCAGGAGCAGCTCGCGAAGCTGATGCAGCTCCCCGAGTGGAAGGAAGCCGCCAACGGCATCGGTCGCAAGATCCACGACGAGTGGCAGCGGACGGTGAAGGAGGCGCAGGAGGAGCTGCCGAAGCTCGTGCAGCGTCTCAACTACAAGGGCACCGGGACCGGCGATGCGTCGGTGGTGCTCGGCACGCAGATCCAGATCCTGCAGGAGATCCTGCGCTGGTACGACCGCTGCTATCCGGTCTGCGTCTACGAGGTCGGTCTGCCGCAGGATCCGGAGCCGCTCCGCCGCCAGCTTGCGGAGATGCGACGGCAGCTCGGTCAGATGCGCCGTGGCGGCTGACGCCCCGCCGATCGAGGCGCCGGGGTCCGCGCCGGTGCCCGCAGAGAGCGCCTGGGCGACGGGTCTGGGCGTGGTCTGCCTCGTCTACGCGCTGCTCGGGATCCTGGTGAACGCCGTGGGGCTCGCCTTCCTGGCGTTCAACGCCCAAGGCGCGGGTCTGCCCGAGATGGTGACCGCCGTGCAGTTGGGAAGCGGCGCGGTCGCCATCCTGCTCGGGGTCGTGCTGCTGATCGGCGGCATCGTCTTGATGCGCCGGAGAAGGCTCGGCGCGACGCTGGTCCGCGTCTGGGTGGTGGCGCGGATCCTCGTCCTCCTCGGGGCGGCGGCGTTCGGCTACGTGACCCTTCCCCAGCAGGTGGACTCGCAGCTGCGGATGATCGAGGACGCGCAGCAGCAGGCGCCCTCGGGAGGATCCGGACGCCGCGGCTCGGTGCAGGTCTCGGTGGGCGGAGGCAGCGGGCTCAGCCGCGAGTCGCTGATGCGGTGGTCGCAGCTCGGGCTCGTCGCGTCGGTGCTTGCCATCGGCGCCTTCCCGGTGATCGCGGGCTGGATGCTGTCGGACCGCGGTCGGCGGGCGGAGATGGAGACGTGGTCGTGACGGACGGGCCCGCCGCGGCGGGACGCTCGAACCGACTCAGCTGATCTCGCGCCTCTGGAAGAGGATGGTCGCGATCGAGAGGATCGCGACGATCATCATCACGCCGTAGGGCAGGGTCACCGCGAAGTAGTCGGCGGGAATCGTCCGCTTCTGGGTGAGGGCGTCGGCGAGCCAGAAGACCTGGAAGTCCGGCACGATCGAGTACATGACGCGGCAGAAGCCGTGCAGGAGCCTCGCGCCATCCAGCAGCGACCCTTCCCCCGGCGGTCGCGCTGCGAGCTCGGCGTCGAGTCGGATGATCGTCCGCCCGAAGAGCCAGTCCGACAGCAGTCCGAGCAGGAAGACCGTCACCGTGACCACCAGCGTGGGCAGCTGCCCGAGCCGGGTGCTTGCGGCGATCGCCACCGCCACGAGCATGAGGAGCCCCATCGCGAGCGATCCGATCGCGAGCAGGAACTCCGGGCGGAACTTCGTCCCGATCGCCTGCGGCGCCCAGTCGTGGGCAAAGAGGAGCGACAGCACGTAGGCGAGAAGGAGCAGGGGAATCCCCGTCAGCACCACCGTGCTCGGGAACGCCCAGCCATAGAGGTAGTTCGCCGCGGTGCCCGCGAGGAGCGCGAGCACCAGCGACGAGACGCCGAAGGTGATGACCGGCTGGTGGTAGGGCGTGCGGACCGTCTGCATCGTCCCGTGCACCTCGACGAGCAGGAAGACCAGCGCGAGGAACGCGAGCGCCGCGAGCAGCGTGGCGGCGACGCCGAGGTACTTGCCGAGGATGAAGGTCGGTCGGGCGACCGGCTTCGAGAGCACGGTCAGCGCCGTGCGGTTCTCCACCTCGCGGCTGAGCACGCTCGTCGCGAGGAACGCCGCGAGGATCACCTCGGCGATGAAGACCGTGGAGAGGGCGAGGTCGATGAAGAGCCGCTGGTCGTCCTCCATCGTGTAGCCGGAGAACGGGTTCGACAGGATGACGAAGATCGTCGCCGCCACGAGCACCACCAGCACCACCGGCTGCCGGATGCTCTCGATGAAGGTCGTTCGGGCGATCGCCCCGAGTTGTTCGAGGAAGCCGAGCACGGTGGAGTCCGGGGGGGCTGCGGACCGGAGGACACGATGCCCCGCGAGCGGGCACCGCCGTTCGTCCGGGGCAGTACAGTAGCGAACCCTCCCGCCGCGGGGGCAGCAGCGTGCCCGCCGCCGCGTCCTCCACCGACCGGACCCGATCCACGATGCGGACCGACCACGTCGCCTACCAGCGGGCCACCCGGAACGCCGGCCTCGGCCTGCTGCTGCAGTTGGGGGTCGGGCTGACGCTCCTGATCTACGGCCGCGTCGCCGGCGACAGCGTCTTCTTCCTCGGCTCGTTCTACGTGCTGCCGGGGATCCTCGTCTGGGCGACGCTGGCGCTGGTCTTCAACCAGCACCGCCTCGAGCGGCTCGAGAAGCTCGAGTTCGAGGAGACCGCCGCGGCGTCGGGCGATGGGTTGTTCGCCGCCGGCGCGGAGGCGCAGGTCGCGGCCCGCCGGCTCGACCTGATGCACCGCTGGCTGGTGCCGATCGTCAGCCTCGTCTTCGCCGCGGTGCTCGCCCTCCTGTCGTGGTGGACCTTCGGATGGTTCGCCGACCAGGACGATCCGAACGCCGGCGTCGAGTCGTTCTCGATCGGTGGCGCCCTCGGCTGGCAGCTGGCGGTGTCGCTCGGGCTCTCGCTCATCTGCTTCATCTTCTCCCGCTTCGTCGCGGGGATGGCGAAGCAGTCCGCGTGGCAGAACCTCCGCGGCGGCGCCGGCATCATGGTCGGCAACGCGCTGGTCTCGCTCGCCATCGCGATCGGGATCGTCTTCCAGCTGCTCGACAAGCCGGCGGTGCTGCCCGGCGTCGCGAGGGGCCTGGCGTTCTTCCTCGCCGCCGCCGCGGCGGAGGTAGTGCTCAACCTCGTCCTGAACCTCTACCGTCCGCGGCGCCTCGGCGAGGTCCCGCGGGCCGCCTTCGACTCGCGGATCCTGAGCCTCCTCGCCACGCCGGACTCGATCGTCCGCAGCGTCAACGAGGCGATCAACTACCAGTTCGGCTTCGACATCACGAGCTCCTGGGGCTATCGCCTCCTCCTGCGGAGCGTGGCGTGGCTCGTGGGCTTCGGCGTCGTCGTCCTCGTCGCGCTCTCGACGATCGTGGTGGTCGAGCCGGGCAAGCAGGCGGTGCTCCTCAGCCAGGGCAGCCGCGTCGCGGAGGTCCGCCGCGACGGCGTGTTCCTGAAGCTTCCCTGGCCGCTCCAGCGGGTCCAGATCCACGACGTCGCGATGATCCGCGAGATCTCGCTCGGCGGCGTGGTGCCGCGACCTCGCCCGGTGAACCTCTGGGGCGACCCGGCGGCGATCGATCCCGAGCGGCGTCCCTTCATCGTCGCCGCCAGCGTGGACGAGGAGGCGGTCGCCGCGACCGCGGAGGATCGCCTCGCGGCGGCGTCGTTCGCCGGCTTTGGCGCGTCGCCCGCGCCCGACGGCGAGAGCGCGGTCACCCAGCAGTTTGCCCTCGTCGATGCCGACGTGGTCCTCCGCTACCGGATCCGCGCCGAGGGGCTCCTCGATTGGCTGTCCTTCTCGAGCGAGGCGAGGACGCGGCGCTCGCCGCTCGACATGCGGGAGCGGGCGCTCCGTGACCTGGCGCTCCGCGAGGTGACCCAGTACCTCTCGACGCAGCGGCTGAACGACGTCCTCTCGCCGCGGGGCGACTCGATGGTGACCGAGCTCCGCGCGAGGATCCAGCGGAGCCTCGACGGTCGCCGCACCGGCATCGAGGTCGTCTCGATCGTGGTGCCGCGGCTCCGTCCGCCGGGGGAGGAGTCGGCGCGGTTCGAGGAGCTCTCGATCGCCGCGCAGAACGTCCGCAAGGCGGTCGAGCAGGCACGGCAGACCGTCACCACCACCATGGCGACGCTCGTGGGCGACGCGTCGCGCGCCGCGGAGATCGTCGCCGCGGTCGCGTCGCTGCGGGAGATCGGTCGCCGCGAGGGAACCGAGTCCCCGGCGTACCTCGAGGCGCAGGTCGCCGTCGAGCAGATGCTGCTCGACTCGCGGGCGATGACCGCGAGCGTGATCTCGACCGCCCGCGCCCGCCGCTGGGAGCTGCACATGGACGCCCGCCGCAAGGCGGAGCAGGTGCTCGGCGAGGCGCCGCTCTTCGCCGCCGATCCGGTCCTCTACCAGCAGCGGGCGCTGATGCGGGCGCTCGCCGAGGTGCTCCCGGCGGTGCGCATCAAGTACGTCCTCGGCGTCGATCCGGAGCGCCTGCGGCTCGACGTCACCATGCAGGAGCCCGATCCGGGGCTCAACCTCGGCGACACCATCGGCGAGTCCATGACTCCCTAGCCTCGACTCCCGCGCTGCGTCCTGCGATCGCGTCGTCCCCGCACCGCCTCCTCCAACGCCCCGACCTTCGTCGAATCATGAACCGCACCTTCGCCATCCTCCTCGGTCTGCTGATCCTCGCGGTGCTGGTCCTCTTCAACGTCACCTACACCGTCAACTTCCACGAGATCGCGGTGAAGACCCGCTTCGGGAAGCCCGCCGGCATCGTGGGGGAGGGACTGCACTTCAAGCTGCCCTTCTTCATGGAGCGGGTGGTCAAGCTCGACACCCGCATGCAGCTCGTGGACTCGCCGCTCGAGACCGTGCTCACCCGGGATGGTCAGCAGGTCGTCGTGCAGGCGTTCCTGCTCTGGCAGCTCGACCGGGAGGAGTCCGCCGCCATCCAGTTCTTCACGAGCTACGGCAGCACCGACGCGGCGAGCCGGGAGCTCGAGACGCGGCTGCAGGGCGCGGTGCGGGCGGTCGGCGGATACCAGTTCCGCGAGCTGATCGGGGCGGACAGCCGGCTGCCGGAGGTCGAGCAGGCGATCCTCGACGACCTCGCCCGCAACGCCGTCGCGGGCATCAAGCCGGTCTCGGTCGGCCTGAGCCGCGTGGTGCTGCCGCCCAAGACGACCGTGGCGGTGCTCGCCCGCATGGCGGAGGTGCAGAACAACCTGTCGAAGCTCGAGGACGCCCGCGGCGCGAGCGAGGCGGAGGCGATCCGCAGCCAGGCGGCGGCGCAGGCGGACGCGATCCGGAGCTTCGCCGAGCAGTGGGCCGAGCGCATCCAGGCGGTCGGCAACGAGGAGGCGACCCGCTACTACCAGGAGATGAAGTCGCAGTCGGACCTCGCGATCTTCCTCTCCTGGCTCGACACGCTGAAGGCGGGGCTCCGCGGATCCACGACCTTCGTGACCGACACGCGTCAGGCGCCCTTCCACCTGCTCGAGGTCGAGGCGCCGACCGATCCGAGCGGCATCCCCCAGCCGCCGCCGGTCGAGGCGCCCGCCGCCACGGGAGCGACGCCGTGACCGGCGCGGAGCGCGACGAGGTCCCGACCAGCGAGGACGCGGAGTCGAGCGAGCCGCGCCGCGCCGCGAGCGCCCGCTTCGACGTCGCCGCGGAGTCCGGCGCCGCCGCCCAGCTGCGCGACGCGATGGATCCGGCGAACCAGAGTCTTGGCGAGGCGCTCCGCCTCAGCTACCGGCTCCTCCAGGTGGGGATCGCGGCGCTCGTCGTGACCTTCCTCGTCTCCGGATTCCAGACGGTGGACGAGGGCGCCGCGGGCGTGAAGACGCTCTTCGGGGCGATCGAGGGACCTCCGGGAGACGAGGTGCTGCCGCCGGGACTCCATCCGTCGTGGCCGTATCCGGTCGGTCAGATCGTCACCGTCGAGATGCGGCGGCTCGTCGAGGTCAACGACGCGTTCTGGCCTCGCTATCGGCGTGGCGAGAAGACCCTCGAGGAGGCGACCGACGCCGCGGACATCACGCGGCACCTCCAGCCCGGCGAGGACGGCTCGCTGATCACCGCGGGCGGCGACCTCGCGCATCTCCTGATCCAGGCGGAGTACGTGGTCGAGGATCCGGTGAGCATGATGCGGACCCTCCGTCCCGACCTCGTCCCGGTCGTGGTGCGCCGGGCGATCGAGCGGGGCGCGGTCGCGGCGGCGGCGCGTCTCTCCCTCGAGGAGCTCACCGAGCTCCGCGAGGCGCCGGAGATCGCGGTGCTCGAGGAGTCGCAGCGGGTGCTCGACGAGCTCGGGTGCGGCGTGCGCATCGCCTCGGTCGTGCTGCCGGTGCGGACGGCGCCCCTCGCGGTGCGCAAGAACTACGCCGAGGTGCTGACCAAGCGGGAGCAGGCGAAGACCGCGATCGACCGCGCCCGGCAGGAGGCCGCCGCCCGCCTGACGCAGGCCGCGGGACCGGTCGCCGCCGCGGACCTCATCCGGCTGATCAACGAGTACGAGGCGGCGCTCACCCTCCGCGACGACGTCGGCGCCGACGCGGTGCTCGCCCGCATCGGCGAGCGGTTCGCCGCCCGCGACGTCGGCGGCGAGAGCGCGATGATCGTGGCGCGGGCCGAGGCGTCGCTCTCGGCGCGGCGCTCGGAGCTCGCCCGCGAGGTCCGTCGCCTGCAGGGACTGCTTCCCGCCTACCGCGAGAACCCCCGCCAACTCGTGCGGCAGCTCTGGCTCGAGACCGTCCGCGAGGTGCTCGCCCAACCGGAGGCGGAGGTCTTCACGGTCCCCGGCGGACTGGCGTCGGTCGACCTCGGCCTCACGAGCTCGCCCGACGTCATGCAGGTCCGGCGGCGGGCGGATCTCGAGCGCCGGAAGCGCGAGGCGGACCAGTCGGCGCTCACCCTGCAACCCTTCCGGCTCGATACCCGGACGATCATGATCAACCAGGCCGGACGACGCCTCGAGCGCGATGCGAGCGGCGGCTTCGGTCGACCGTGAGCCGAGGTCGCCCGACCGCGGCACGAGGAGTCCACGCGATGGTGACGGAAGCCGGCAATCCCGAGGTGGTGGTCGAGGCGTCGGGTCTCGTCAAGGTGTTCAGCGACTTCTGGATGCGGGCGAAGGCCCGCGCCGTGGACGGCATCGAGTTCTCGATCCGCCGCCACGAGATCTTCGGTCTGCTCGGACCGAACGGCTCCGGCAAGAGCACGACGATCAAGCTGATCCTCGGGCTGCTCCGCAAGAGCAGCGGACGACTCGTGGTCCTCGGGCGGGATCCCTCCGACGTCGCGATCAAGCGGCGGATCGGCTACCTGCCCGAGGAGTCGTACATGTACCGCTTCCTCGACGCCCGCGAGACGCTCGACTACTACGGGCGGATCTTCGGGCTCGGGGCGGCGACCCGCCGGCGCCGCGTGGACGAGCTGATCGAGATGGTGGGTCTCGGCAACGCGGCGCACCGCCCGGTCGGCGAGTACTCCAAGGGCATGACCCGGCGGCTCGGGATCGCCCAGGCGCTGATCAACGATCCCGAGTTCCTCATCCTCGACGAGCCGACCTCCGGTCTCGACCCGATCGGCACGCGGCAGGTGAAGGACCTGCTGCTCGACCTGAAGCGCCGCGGCAAGACGATCCTGCTCTCCTCGCACCTGCTCGGAGACGTCGAGGACGTCTGCGACCGGATGGTCATCCTCTACGGCGGGCGGATCCGGGCGGAGGGGACGTCGGAGGAGCTCCTCCGCGACACCGCCCACACGATGATCAAGACCGGACGGCTGCACGAGGGCACCTTGAAGGAGATCGAGAAGATCCTCGGCGCCCGCGAGGGATTCGGCATCGACCGCGTCGAGAACCCTCGGCAGCGGCTCGAGGACCTGTTCCTGCAGATCGTCGAGCGGGCGCGGCAGGAGCAGATCGCGACCTCGGGTGCCGGCGCCGGAGGTCCGACCGCGAGGTTCCTCCTCGGCGAGGAGACCGAGGGCACGGGTCTCGTCGAGGAGCTCGTCCGCGGCCGCGACGAGCCGAAGGTTCCCGTCGTGGCGGCGCCCGTCGAGAAGCCTCCGGCGACCGCGGCGCCGGCGACGCGGGAGGTGCTCGACGAGCTGCTGGCGCCGAAGCCGCCGGCGGCGCCCTCCGCCCCCGCGGCGAGGGCGCCGGCGAGGCCCAAGGGCGTCGATGAGGACGTGATCCGCGGGCTCGTCGACGAGGGCGAGGGCGGAAGGGGCGGTCATGGGTCGTAGGCTCGTCGAGCTGTACCGAAAGCTCGACCGCGGGCAGCAGGGACTCGGGGCGCGGATCGCCTCGTCGGTGGTCGCGCTCCTCCTCGTCGCGGGGCTCTTCGGTCCGCTGCTCGCGGAGGCACGGCGCCTCGCCTCCCTCGAGGCGGGGATCGTCGAGATCCTGCGCGACGCGAACCTCGTCGAGAGGGATCCGGAGGCGGTGCAGCTCATGGAGCAGGGCACCGTCACCCTCGACGGCAAGGAGTACGGCGACGGTCGACTGCGCGGCATGCCGACCCTCTACGACCGCGCGGGCACGCTGCTCGCCGTCGCGGCGGTCGCGGAGATCCTCGTCGAGGAGGAGATCCCGGGCTGGGCACCGCTCTTCCTGATCGAGGATCCCGCCACGACGCTCGGCTATGCGGCGCTCGTGCTCGCGTGGCTCCTCGTCGCGGTCTGGGCGGGCACGTCGCTGCAGCTCTTCCTCGTGGTCATCGCGGTCGCGATCGCCGGCGGAGCGATGCTCCTCCTCGGTCGTCCCGCCGGCGCGTTCGCGGTCGGCGGGATGGGGGTGCTGGGGTTCACCTTCGTGCTGCTGGTGCGGCTCGTGATCGCCGGCGTCGGCGGGCTGGGACAGCCCGGGGCGGTCGCGGCGACGGTGATCCGCGAGGCGGTGAGGCAGAAGGCGTTCGCCGGCTTCATCGTGGTGCTGCTCGTGGTGCTGCCGCTGATCCCCGTCTGGATCGATCCGGAGACGCCGCTCCGCTACCAGCTCCAGGTCTTCATCGGTCGGAGCCTCGGCACCACCTATGCGGTGGCGGCGTGCATGACGCTCGTCCTCGCCGCGGCGACGGTCGCCTTCGAGATCCGCGACCGTCAGATCCTGCAGCTCCTGACCAAGCCGATCTCGCGGCTGCGCTACCTGCTCGGCAAGTGGCTCGGCATCGTCCTCCTCGACGCGGTGCTGCTCGCCGTCTGCGGCGTGAGCATCTTCCTCTTCATCCGATACCTCGAGACGCGCCCCGCGGCGGACGCCTTCGACGCCCAGGCGGTGCGGGATGAGGTGCTCGTCGCCCGCGTCGGTCTGGAGCCCGCGTACGACCTGCTGCCGCGGGCGAGGCTCCTCGAGATGGTCGATCAGGCGATCGAGGCGGATCCGATGCTCAAGGACTCGATCGAGCGAAAGGAGGAGGACGAGTTCGAGGTCCGCCGGAACCTCTACGCGGACTTCCAGAAGGAGAACCTCGCCGGGCAGCGCTCGATCGCGCCCGGCGACGAGCGGATCTTCCGCTTCCCGGGTCTCGCCGAGGCGAGGCGGCTCGGCGCGAACCTCACCCTGAAGTACCTCTTCTACGCCGGCGACAGCGATCCCCACAACCAGCTGCCGGTGATCTTCCGCTTCCCCGACGGGGGTGGCTGGACCGATCGGCGCTTCGTGCCGGCGCAGTCGATGGTGCTGGTGATCCCCGCGGACCTCATCAACGACGAGGGCGTGCTCTCGATCGGCATCGCCAACGCGCGGTTCGACCCGGACGCGCCCGCGGGAACCCCCGCGGTGATGCCCGGCGAGCTGACGATCTTCTTCGAGCCGGATGGGCTGGAGCTGCTCTATCCCGTCTCGAGCTTCGAGGCGAACTTCCTGCGGGCGCTCCTCGTGCTGCTGGTGAAGCTCTCCTTCCTCGCCATGCTCGGCGCGGCGATGGCGTCCTTCCTGAGCTTCCCCGTCGCGTGCCTCGTCGGATTCACGGTCTTCCTCGCCGCGGAGGCGTCGCCCTTCCTCGCCGAGAGCGTCCGCAGCTACCGCATCTGGGACGACGAGGGCAACGTGCAGTGGGCGAAGTCGATGATCCGGGGCATCGCCGCCGGCGCCGAGTGGGTGCTGCGGAGCTACGGTCTCATCCGACCCACCTCCGCGCTCGTGGAGGGCCGGCTCGTCGGCTGGGGCGACCTCGGGCGGGCGTTCTGGATCGTGGGGATCGGCTGGTCGGTGCTGGTGCTCGCGCTCTCCCTGCTCGCCTTCCGCCGCAAGGAGCTTGCCGTCTACAGCGGTCAGGGTTGAACATGGCACGCGATCGAATCGTCCAGCTTGCCGCGCTCGTCCTCGCCCTCGCCTGCTTCGCGGGCGCGGGGGTGCTGCTCCCGCGGGCCGTGCGGACGAGCGAGGCGTCGGGGCTTCGGTACACCGACGTGGCGGTCGAGGGCGCGCCGCCGATCGTCGCGCTGGGCACGGCGATCGGGGCGCTTCGCGGGCTGATCGTCGACTACCTCTGGATCCGCCTGACCATGATGAAGGAGAAGGGTCTCTTCTACGAGATCATGGCGGACGCGGACCTCATCACGAAGCTGCAGCCGCGCTTCCCGCAGGTGTGGGCGTTCCACGGCCACAACATGGCGTACAACGTCTCGGTGATGACCAACACGCCGGAGGAGCGCTGGGAGTGGGTGCGGGCCGGGATCGACCTCGTCCGCAACCGCGGGCTCCGCTACAACCCGAACGACCTCGTGCTGCACCGCGAGCTGGCGTTCTGGTTCGGTCACAAGCTCGACGGCATCTCCGACGACGCCCACCTGCACTACAAGCGGGAGTTCGCCCGCGAGTGGCACCTGCTGCTCGGACCGCCGCCGGTCGACCATGCGGGGCGGGAGGCGTGGATCCGCCGCGTCGCGGAGGCGCCGCGCACGCTCGAGGAGGCGGATCGCCGCACGCCCGGCGTGAAGGCGCTGGTCGATCGCCTCAAGGCGGCGGCGGGCGAGGGAGACCTGGTCGGTCTCGAGCTCGATCGACGGCTCCTGCTCGCCTACGGCGAGTGGGAGGCGATCCGCACCTCGCCCTACGCGAGGCTCCTCGACCTCGAGCCGCAGCTTCGCGCCTCGAGCCCGCTCTTCCGGGCGATCGACTCGATCTTCGCGGATCCCGCGGTGCAGCCGCAGGTGCAGACGCTGCTCGACTTCCTGCGGCGGAAGGTGCTGATCGACGAGTACAACATGGATCCGGCGCTGATGCACCGCTACACCGCGGACGTGGGACCGCTCGACTGGCGCCATCCCCAGTCGCATGCCTTCTACTGGGCCCGCAAGGGCACGGAGATGGGCGAGGAGCGGGTGGACGATCCGAACGACATCTACAAGATCATCAACAACGACCGCGCCCAGATCCACGCGATGCAGGCGCTCGCCCGCTCCGGCATGATGAGCGTCGATCCCTACAGCGGCGACAACCCGGGAAGGCTGAGCGATCCGCGGTGGATCAAGGTGATCGACCGGTACTTCCGCGAGCTCTACGACAAGCACTACGGCTCGCGGGGCTCGGGCAGCGACACCTTCACGGACTTCCACGAGAACTTCATGACCTCCGCGGTCCGCGAGCTCTATCGCGCCGGCGACGTGCAGGGCGCGCAGGAGATCCTCGACGAGCTCGACCGGCTCTACGGGCGGGGCGGGCTCGTCCCGAACACCAAGTACGCCCGCGACCTCAAGACCTTCGTGGACGAGACCACCGTCGGGGAGTACGAGCTTCAGCCGGACGTCGCCCGCTCGGACGTCTACGCCGCGCTCACCCGCGGCTTCCGCGAGGGGCTGCTGCTCAACCGTCCGAAGGTGCTCGAGGACGCCCGGGTCTTCGCCCGCGACCTCATCGACTACTTCAAGAACAGCCGCTACTTCGACTTCGTGAACCGGTTCGGCGAGGGTCGCATCGCCGACCTGATCGGCGACCTCGAGGCGAGCGAGCGGGTGGTGCTCCAGCAGGTGCTGACCGACCGCACGCTGCCCCTCATCGAGCGGCTCACCATCTACAACCGCGCCCCGGAGGAGTTCCGCCGGCGGGTCTTTGACCTCGTCCGACCGCAGATCGAGGCGGAGTTCGCGCAGTCGCCGATGTCGCGCAGCCTCACCCTCGAGCAGGTGCTGCCTGAGCCGCCTGGCATGGAGGCACAGCGAGCCGAGATGGCCCGCGAGGCTGCCGAGAAGCAGCGCGAGCGGGAGCAGCAGCTCGATCTCGCGCCGCCGTGAGCCGGCGGTGATCGGCTGTCATGCCTGGCTCGCTCCGCGTCCCGCGGCGGGGCGGGCGTCGCGTCGCGGGACGGAGGCACGTGCGATGACCCTGCATCCCCCCGCGATCATCGCCATCGGGCGGAACTACGCCGACCACGCGAAGGAGATGGGCGGCTCGATCGAGCCGCACCCGACGGTGTTCATGAAGAACCCCGCGTCGGTGATCGCCGACGGCGAGGCGATCGTGATCCCCCCGATCTGCCGCGAGCATGGACCGCAGGTCGACTTCGAGGGCGAGCTCGCCCTCGTGATCGGCGAGACCTGCCGCGACGTCCCCGAGCGAGACGCCCTGCGCCACCTGCGGGGCTATGCCGTCGCCAACGACGTGAGCGCACGATGGTGGCAGAAGCAGGGATCCGGCGGGCAGTTCTGCCGCGGAAAGAGCTTCGACACCTTCTGCCCGATCGGGGCGGTGCGCCCCGCGTCGGAGGTGGGCGATCCCGGGTCGCTGCTCCTTCGGACCTGGCTCAACGGCGAGCTGATGCAGGAGTCCTCGACGGCGATGATGCTCTTCAGCGTGCCGCGGATCATCGCTGAGCTCTCGCGGGGCATGACCCTGCTCGCGGGAACGGTGATCCTCACCGGGACGCCCGCGGGCGTGGGGGCGGGCCGCACGCCGCCACGCTTCCTGCGGGAGGGAGACGTCGTCGAGATCGAGATCGAGCGGGTCGGGCGGCTCCGCAATCCGGTGCGGGAGGAGCGCTGACGCCCGCCCCTCGCGCGACCGCGCGAGGGGCGTCGGGAACGACCGCCGAACGTCGCCGGCACGGAAGGGTCGGCGGCTCAGTTCGCGGGCGGCGACATCCGCAGCACCTTCACGAGGAACGCCCACATGTCGGCGTACTCCTCGATCGTCTTCGAGAGGGGCTTGCCGGCGCCATGCCCGGCGGCGGTCTCGATGCGGATCAGGACGGGCGCGTTGCCCCGGTGGCATTCCTGCAGCCGCGCGGCGAACTTGAAGGAGTGACCCGGCACCACGCGGTCGTCGGTGTCCGCGGTGGTGACCATGGTGGCGGGATACGGGGTGCCCGGGGCGAGGCGGTGGTAGGGGGAGTACGCCCACAGCGCCCCGAACTCGGTCGCATCGTCGGAGGAGCCGTAGTCGTCGGTCCAGTAGCGACCGGCGGTGAACCGCTGGAACCGCAGCATGTCCATCACCCCGACCGCCGGCAGCGCCGCGCCGAAGAGATCCGGTCGCTGGATCATCACCGCGCCGACGAGGAGCCCGCCGTTCGAGCCACCTTGGATCGCGAGGCGGTCGGGGCGGGTCCACTTCTCGGCGACGAGGAACTCCGCCGCGGCGATGAAGTCGTCGAAGACGTTCTGCTTGCGGAGCTTCTTGCCCGCCTCGTGCCAGTCGCGACCGTACTCGCCGCCGCCCCGCAGGTTCGCCATGGCGTAGACGCCGCCGAGCTCGAGCCACGCGGCGACCGTCGGCGAGAACCGCGGCGTCAGGGAGACGTTGAAGCCGCCGTAGCCATAGAGGAGCGTCGGCTGCGAGCCATCCCGCGGGACGCCCCGACGGTGCACGATGAACATCGGCACGCGGGTCCCGTCCTTCGAGGGATAGAAGACCTGCTCGACCTCGTAGGCGGAGAGGTCCACGTCGACCTCGGTGCGCCGAAAGACCACCGACGCGCCGCTCGCGAGGTCGAGGCGGTAGATCGTCGGAGGCTCGTTGAAGGAGGTGTAGGTGTAGAAGGTCTCGCGGTCGCGGCGGCGACCGTCGAAGCCGCTTGCGGAGCCGAGCCCGGGCAGCGCGACCTCGCGGTCGAGCGAGCCGTCGGTGCGGTGGAGCCGGACCACGGGCAGCACATCCTTCAGGTACTGCGCGACGAGGAAGTCGCCGACCATGCCCGCCTGCTCGAGCACCTCCGGCTGCTGCGGCACGAGCTCACGGAGCGAGGAGAGCCCCTCGCGGACGTCGAAGGAGACGATCCGCCTCCGCGGCGCGTCGAGGTCGGTCTTCGCGTAGAAGGTCGTGCCGTCGTTCCCGAGGATCGTCCACTCGTTCGCGAACTCGCCGACGATGGTGACCGGCGCGGCGTAGGGCTCCGCGAGGTCGCGGATCAGGAGCAGGTTCTTGTCGTCGGTGCCCTTCGAGGCGGCGATGACGAGGTAGTTGCCGTCCTCCGTCACGCCTGCCCCGAAGCCCCACTCGGGATGCTCCGGCGCCGCGTAGACGAGCACGTCCTCCTCCTGCGGCGTGCCGAGCCGGTGGTAGTAGACACGGTTGTTGAGGTTGAGCGACTGGAACTCCTCCCCCGGCTTCGTCGCGGGAAAGCGGGTGTAGAAGAAGCCCTTCTCGTCCTTGGTCCAGGACGCCCCGCCGAACTTCACCCAACGAAGCTTGTCCGCGAGCCACTCGCCGGTGCGCACGTCCATCACCCGCCAGCGCCTCCAGTCCGAGCCCGCCTCGCTCTGCGCGAAGGCGAGCAGGTCGCCCGAGTCGGAGAAGGAGAGTCCCGCGAGGGCGACGGTGCCGTCCGCGGACCACGCGTTCGGATCAAGAAGCACGCGGGCGTCGCCATCGAGCGAGTCCTGCACGTAGAGCACCGACTGGTTCTGCAGCCCGTCGTTCTTCAGGAAGACGTAGCGGGAGCCCTGCTTCGAGGGCGAGCCGTAGCGGGGATAGTCGAAGAGGGTCTCCAGCCGCGCGCGGATCGCCACGCGCTCGGGGATCGACGCGAGGAACGCGTCGGTGACCTCGTTCTGCGCCGCGACCCACGCCGCGACCTCCGAGTCGACGCGCACGTCGTTCTCGAGCCAGCGGTAGGGATCCTCCACCGCGGTGCCGTGGTAGTCGTCGACCTGATCGACCTTCTTGGTGGTCGGGTAGGTGAGCTGCGCCTCGGCGGAGGCGAGGAAGGAACCGGCGGCGAGCAGGGCGAGGATGGCGCGGGGCATGGGGCGACTCGAGGGGTGCGGGAGCGAGTCGGGGACGATACCGACCGGGGTCAGGGCACCGGGTCGTGACCGCCGCCGCCCCATGGATGGCAGCGACCGACTCGGCGGGCGACGAGCCAGGAGCCTCGGATCGCCCCGTGCCGCTCGATCGCCTCGAGGGCGTAGATCGAGCAGCTCGGCGTGAAGCGGCACTGACCGCCGAGGACGGGCGAGAGCACCCGCTGGTAGCCGCGGACGCCGAGGATGAGGAGCCGCGCGACCAGCCCGGGACGATCGCCCCTCACGGGGACCGCTCCGGGGGCGATGGGGCGTCGGGCGTCGCCCTCGACCAGGCCCGCGCGACGCCCGCCGCGGCGCGGCGGAGGTGATCGCGGTACTCCTCGAGCCGGAGGAAGGCGTGCGGGCGGATCACCACGAGGAGGTCGAAGCCGCGCGGGAGGTCGGTCCGCGTCGTCCGGAACGCCTCGCGGAGGAGGCGCTTCAGTCGATGGCGGTCGACGCTGCCCCCGACCGCCCGACCGACCGAGAGCCCGAGCCGCGAGAGGGGACCGCCGTTGGGGCGTCCGAAGACGAGGAGGGGACCGCTGCGGCTCCGCTGCTTCGCCGCGAAGACGGCGTCGAACTCCGCGCCGGAGCGGAGCCGCATCGAGCGACCGAATCGCTCGGCGCGCGGCGGTCGGGGCGGCTCGGAGGCAGGGCTCATCTCAGTCCTGCTCGAGCTTCGCGTGGTAGTGGCGGAGCATCCGCGTGCGGGTCGCCATGCCGAGGACCCGCCCGTCCTCGTCGAGGACCGGGAGGCTCTCGCAGTCGGCGCGGGCGAACTTCTCGACCGCCACGTCGAGCGTGTCGTGCGCGTCGAGCGTGGGAAGCCCGGGTCGCATCATCTCGCTGACCTGCAGCAGCGGCAGCGACTCGCGGTAGACGAGCGCATCGCGGAGGAGGTCGCCCGGCACGAGGCCGAGGAAGCGGTCCTCCGAGTCGACCACCACGAAGTCGCTGACCGGATGCTTCTCCGCGAGCTCGACGAGGCGCGGACCTCGGTCGGTGGCATGCAGCGTCACCGCCGCCCGCAGCGGCAGGTCGCCCACCTTCGAGCGGCGGAGGATCGCGTGGTCGCCCGAGCGACCGAGGCGCACGCCGAGCGCCGCGAGCTCGGCGGTGTAGAGGCTCTCGCCCGCGACGCGCCTCGAGAGGCTGGTGGCGATCGCCGCGACGAGCATCAGCGGCAGGATGAAGTCGTAGTCGCGGGTGAGCTCGTAGACGAGGAGGACGCCCGTCATCGGCGCGTGCGTCGTCGCGGCGACCATCGCCGCCATGCCGACGAGGGCGCAGACCGCGGGCGATGCGCCGGGAAGCCACGCGAGCTCCGCGGCGAGCAGCCCGAACAGTCCGCCGAGCGCGGCGCCGAGGAACATCGCCGGCGCGAAGAACCCGCCGGCGCCGCCGGAGCCGAGGGTGAAGCCGATGCCGAGCATCTTGAGGACGAGGAGGATCGCCAGCACGGCCGCGGCGTCCGACTGGTGCAGCCGGAAGAACTCGCCGGAGACCACCTCGCGGATCATGTCGTAGCCGGTGCCGAGGAAGGGCGGCAGCGACTCGATCGGCCAGGCGCCGCCGCGGGTCATCCACCAGAACGCCCCACCGGTCGCGCCGAGGAGGAGTCCTCCCATCGCCGGATGGAGGAGCCCCGGGATCCTCGCGGCGCCGAAGACGCGACCGAGACCCTTCTCCGCGATGACGAGGCTCCGCATCGCCGCGACGGCGCCGACCCCGCAGGTCGTTCCGAGCAGCAGGAACATCGGGATCTGCTCGAGCGTGAAGGCGAACGCGTCGCCGCCGAAGGTCTCCGGGCCGACGCCGAAGAGCGGCTGGTTCGATCCGAGGATCGTCTGCGCGGTCGCGCCGGAGACCACCGCCGCCACCACGATCGGCGTGAAGAGCCGCAGCGAGAAGTCGCGGAGCAGCACCTCGAGGACGAAGAAGATCCCGGCGATCGGCGCGTTGAAGACCGCAGCGAAGCCGGCGGCGGCGCCGCAGCCGAGGAGCGTGCGGGTGGACTCCGCATCGGTGCGGAGGAGCCGACCCATCGAGGAGCCGACCACCGAGCCGATCGCGACGATCGGACCCTCGGGTCCCGCCGAGCCGCCGGAGCCGATCGTGAAGGTCGAGCCGAGCCACTGGCGGATCCCGATCGCCGGCGGAAGCCTCGCCCCGTCGCGGTGGATCGCGTAGAGGACCTGCGTCACCCCGTGTCCGCCGATCTTGAGCGGCACGAGCCAGCGGAGGATGCCGGTGAGCAGCCCCCCGATCATGGGGGCGGTCACCAGGATCGCCAGACCCACCCACGGGACGTGTCCGGCGACCTCCCGACCGAGGGTCTTCTCCGCCCAATGGATGGGATGGATGAAGGCGAGCGCCGCGAGACCCATCACGATGCCGACCACCGTCGCGGTCGCCAAGGAGGCGCCTCCGAGCCCTACCAGCACGCCGCGGAGGCGTTGGCGGAGGGAGGTCGGAGGGGTGGCGGGAGGCGGGGTCATGCCGCGGGCGTTCGGGGCGTCGGGGGCGACTCGACGAGACCCTCGTCGGAAGACGGGTCGCTCGGTATCATGCCCGATTCCCCCCGGCGGCGGACGTCGCCCCGGTCGGAGGGTTCCTCGAGAGGTGCTGCCCCATGATCGAAGCCCTGAACAGCGATGAGATCGTCCGGAAGTTCGGAGGTCGCTTCAAGCTGACCGCCCTCATCCAGCGGCGCCTCGAGGAGCTCATCGCGGGGGATCGACCCATGGTCGAGCGCAAGGGTCGCAGCGACTTCGAGGTCGTGATCGACGAGATCCTGCAGGGCAAGATCTCCCTCGTCGAGCCTGACTCCAAGAACTGAGGCGTCCCTCGATGGACCACGGCGATCCTCGGCGGCTCGCCGCGCTCGCCTCCCGCCGCGTGATCGTCGGCGTCGGAGGGGGCATCGCCGCGTACAAGATCGCGGGGCTCGTGAGCACCTTGGTGCAGTCCGGCGCCGAGGTCACCGTCGCGATGACCGACGCCGCCATGCGCTTCGTGACGCCCCTCGTCTTCGAGTCGCTCAGCGGTCGGGCGGTCTACCGGGATCCCTGGGAGGCCCTCGATCGCGCCGACCCGCAGCACGTGCGGCTCGCCCGCGAGGCGGAGCTGATGATCATCGCGCCCTGCACGATGGACCTCATGGGGCGGCTCGCGACCGGTCTCACGAGCGATCCGGTGTGCCTCCTCGCGTCGGTCCTCGATCGTCGCCGCCAGCCGACGCTGCTTGCCCCCTCCATGAACGAGCTGATGTGGCAGCAGCCCGCGACGCGGCGGAACCTCGCCACGCTTCGCGAGGACGGATTCGCGATCGTCGAGCCCGCCGAGGGCTGGCACGCCTGCCGCAGCGGAGGGCCGGGACGCCTGCCGGAGCCGGAGGCGCTGGTGGACGCGATCCTCGCCGGTCTTCCCCGGCGGGTCTGACGGCTCGCCTGCGTCAGCGACCGCAGGAGGCGCCCTTCGGTGCCTCGAAGCGGTTCCAGGGCATCACCGAGAGGAACGCCGCCAGACCGCAGGTGCCGGTGAGCCCAGCGAACGCGAGCCCGGCGCCGAAGAAGGCGGGGATCACCAGGAACCAAGGATTCGCGAGGAAGTAGGCGAGGGCGCTGCCGACGAGCACCATGGTGCCGACCACGATCTGCACCTGCCGCATGATCGAGATCGGGGGCGCCTTGCCGGTCTTGACCGCGAGCCCGCCGCTTCTCCACGCCCCGATGCCGCCGGCAAGGTTGAAGGCGTTCCTGCCGCCTGCCTGCGTGAAGCGACCGAGCGCATCGAGCCCGCGCTTGCCGCTGCGGCAGTGAAAGATCACCTTCCGCGGCGCGCGGGCGATCGCGACCTTGGCGTCGAACTGGGAGAGGGGCAGGAACTCGGTGCCGTCGATCCACTCGGCAGCTCGCTCGTCCGCCTCGCGGACGTCGAACATCACCGCGTCGCCGGAGTCGAGCCAACGCTTCGCCGTCGCTGCATCGATCTCCAAGGACGACTCGGCGCGGGGGGTGGAGGCGCTGGTGGCGGTCGAGACCATCGGTGGGACTCCTCGAGGACGGGTGAACCTCTCGTCGGCGAACTTCCGCCGCATCCGGTCGATCGGTGGGATCGCCCGGAGAAGCGTAGAGATGGAGTGACTCGGACCGGAAGCGAGCGTCCCCCGATCGAATCGGATCGCGAGGTCATTCGCCGCCGCGGAGACGCGGCCGTGGAGGCCGTGGAAGTCATCGAGACCGTGGAGGTCGCTCCGAAGCCGACCCCACCCGGATCGAACTCTCGAGCGGATCAGGACAGGTCCGCTCCCTGCGAGCGATAGAAGTCGGCGATGGACGTCCGGTAGGGCTCCTTGAACTGCGCCTCCATCTTGGTCGACCAGGTGCCGCTCGAACCCCGCTCGGCGTAGTACGCGGTCATGACGCCGTCGTATTGATCGATCGACGCGAGGATCGCCTCGTCGTCGGGATAGCGCTCCTCATGGAGCACCGCTTCCGGCGCGAGGCGGGGGCGCGGGGCGGGATCCTCGGCGGGGATCCCGACGCAGAGACCAAAGAGGGGGTAGACGCCCTCCGGCAGGGCAAGGAGCCGTTGCACCGCGGGCAGGTCGTTGCGGAGCCCGCCGATGTAGCAGATGCCGTAGCCCATCGACTCGAACGCCACGCAGAGGTTCTGCGCGAAGAGGCTCGCGTCGATGACCGCGACGAGGAAGCCCTCGAGCCGCGCCTGATAGGGCAGCCCGACCTTCCTCGCGAGGACGCGGTGGCGGCGCACGTCGCCGCAGACCACGAAGAACGCCCCGCAGCGGGCGACCTTGGACTGCCCGCCGGTCAGCTCGACCAACCGCTCGAGCACCGCGGGATCGCGCAGCCTGAGCATCGAGTACGCCTGCACGTTCGAGCTCGTCGACGCCTGCTGCCCGGCTCGGACCGCGAGGCGCACGTGCTCGTCGGGCACCTCGCCCTCGGCGAATCGCCGGATCGATCGGTGCGCGAAGAGGAGGTCGAGGGCGGCGGGGTTCATGAAGAGGTTCCGGCATCGAGCGGGGATCGCATCGCGGAGGGGAGGTCGTGGATCATGCCCGAGCCGCGCGAGGTCGCCTCCGGCGGCTTTGGTTCGTTGGTTCATCGGAGCGCGAGGCGATACCCTCCGAACTTCGCATGGCACGAACGGAGGAGCTCCGATGCTCTGGCGACTGATCTACGACGAGGATCTGGCGGCGGCGACCTACCTGATCGGATGCCAGAAGACCGGGGAGGCGATCGTCTTCGATCCGGAGCGGGACGTCGATCGCTACGTCGACCTCGCGAAGAGCCACGGTCTGAGGATCACCGCCGTCGCCGAGACCCACATCCACGCGGACTTCCTCTCCGGGGCGAGGGAGCTCGCCGAGCTCGTCGGAGCACGCGTCTTCGTCTCCGGTCTCGGCGGCGCCGACTGGCAGTCGACGTGGGTAGGACCCTACACGCACACGATCCTGAGGGATGGCGACCTCTTCAAGGTCGGCAACATCCACTTCAAGGCGGTCCACACCCCGGGGCACACGCCGGAGCACCTCGTCTACCTCGTCGAGGACCGCGGCGGCGGCGCGAACGAGCCGATGGGGGTGATCACGGGCGACTTCATGTTCGTCGGCGACCTTGGTCGCCCCGACCTGCTCGAGTCCGCGGCGGGTCTCGCAGGCGTCGCCGACGGCTTCGCGCACGACCTCTACCGCTCGACCAAGGGCTTCATGCGCCTGCCCGACCATCTGCAGATCTGGCCCGCCCACGGCGCCGGCAGCGCCTGCGGCAAGGCGCTTGGCGCGGTGCCGCAGACGACCCTCGGCTACGAGCGGCGATTCAGTCCGATGCTCCGCCTCCTCGAGGACGAGGGCGCCTTCGTGCGGACCATCCTCGAGGGGCAGCCGGAGCCGCCGGTCTACTTCGCCCGAATGAAGGCGTGGAATCGCGACGGCGTGCCGCTTCTCCGCAAGGTGCCGACTCCCCGCAAGCTCGCGGCGGGCGAGATCGCCGGCGTCCTCGCGAAGGGCGTCGTGCCGATCGACGTGCGGGCGCAGCCGGCGTTCGTCGGCAAGCATCTGCCCGGCAGCCTCTGGAGTCGACCAGGCCCGGCGTTCCTCATGGCGGTGGGAAGCTACGGCGAGCCGTCGGAGTCGTTCCTGCTCGTCTGCGAGGCGCCCGAGGTCGATCGCCTCGTCCGCAACCTCGTCCGCATCGGGCTTGACCAGGTGACCGGCTGGGTCGACGACCAGACGCTCGAGCAGCACTTCGCCGCGGGTGGCGCCCACGAGTCGATCCCGGAGATCTCCGTCGACGAGCTCGCGCGGCGTCTCGACGCGGCGCCGGGACTTCCGCTCCTCGACGTGAGACGAGCGAGCGAGCACCAGGTCGGACGCATCGCGCACGCCGTCAACGTGGCGCACACCCGCCTGCTCCCTCGCGTGGCGGAGGTTCCCACGGGCGAGCCGCTCTACGTGCATTGCCAGAGCGGTCAGCGCTCGACGATCGCCGCGGCGGCGCTCAAGCGTCGGGGACGCCGCGTGGTGAACGTCGCAGGCGGCTACCTGGCGTGGGCGAAGGGACCTGGCGCTCACGCCGCCGCGGTCGGGTCATGAGTGCCCGATCCACCGACTCCGCGATCCGCTGCTTCGGAGGAGTCGTCGGTGGGTGACGTTTCCCGGTCGACCAACGACGCGCCGACTTCGTCCGCGGTCGAGGTCTCGCGGTGGCGGGCGGCGTTGGTGCTGCTCGCGCTGGTCGCGGTGGCTGGTCCATGGGGGCGAGCGGACGTGGCGCTGGTCGTGGGCATCGTGCTCGCCCTGACCGGAGCGGCGGAGTTCCTGCGCTTCGCCCGAACCGTCTCCAAGTGGCTCATCCAGATCTGCGTGGTGCTGCTCGGTCTGCGGCTCGACCTCTCGATGCTCCGCGACTCGGTGATCGATGGGCTCGGTCTCGCGGTCGGGACCGTGGTCGGGGCGATCGTGGCGGGACTGCTGCTCGGCCGGGCGCTTCGGATCGGGCGCGAGACCTCCACGCTCATCACCTGCGGCACCGCGATCTGCGGCGGCTCGGCGATCGTCGCCGTGGGGGGCGCCATCGGCGCCTCCGCCTCGGCGATGGCGGTCGCGATCGGCGCGATCTTCGTCCTCAACGCCATCGGCCTCTGGCTTCTGCCCATGATCGGGCACGCGCTCGAGTTGACCGACGTGCAGTTCGGGCAATGGGCAGGTGTCGCGCTTCATGACATCGCCTCCGTCGGAGGTGCGGCGAAGTCCTACGGCGGCACCGGCTTCGACGTGGCGACGGTGGTCAAGCTGACGCGGGTGGTCTGGATCACGCCGCTCGCGCTGCTCGCGCCGTGGTTCGTCGGAGTCGGCTCATCCGGGCGGCGGCGATCGCCGTTTCCTTGGTTCATCCTCGGCTTCCTGCTGGCGAGCATGGTGCGGACCGCATTCCCCTCCATGGTCGGCTGGGGAGGCGTGATCGCCGCGGTCTCGGGAGTGGGCTTCCAAGCCGCCCTCTTCATGATCGGGTTGGGGATCTCGTGGCCGATGATCCGGACGGTCGGATGGCGGGCGTTCGCCCAAGCGACCGTGCTGTGGGTGCTGCTTGCAGGCGCCACGCTGGCGCTGATCGATTGGAGCCCGAGTCCCGCCGGCTCGGTCAGGTTGCTCCCCACCCCCTGAACAGTCGACGAGGTCGCCGGTCATCCTCCTCCCCGCGGCAAGTCCCCTGCGGACAAGGATTCACACGATCTTAACATGGTGGCATCGCGATGAACGGGGGGGGCGGCGACAGTTCCCGCTCCCCGAAGTCCTGAGGTCTCTCCAGCCTCGCGGAGCCGGTCCATGTCGATTCGCCCATCCTCGATCACCCCGATCGCCTCGTTGCTTCTCGCCCTGCTGCCGACCGTGGCGGCGAGTGCCCAGGTCGCGGTCGATCCGGCGCTCCCGGAGTACGCCCCGGCGCAGGGCGTCGCGGGGAACATCAAGAGCGTCGGCTCCGACACCATGAACAACCAGATGACCCTCTGGGCGGAGGGCTTCCGGGCGTTCTATCCGAGCGTCCAGGTCGAGATCGAGGGCAAGGGCTCCTCGACCGGTCCGGTCGCGCTGATCGCCGGCACCGCGCAGTTCGCTCCGATGAGCCGACCGATGAAGGCGAAGGAGGAGGACGACTTCGAGAAGAAGTTCGGCTACAAGCCGACCGCGTTGGCGACCTCGATCGACATGCTCGCGGTCTTCGTCCACAAGGACAACCCGATCGCGCGGACGGGGCTCACCCTGCAGCAGCTCGACGCGATCTTCTCGAAGAACCGCAAGGGCGGGCTCAAGGACGACGTGAAGACCTGGGGCGAACTCGGGCTCACCGGCGAGTGGGCGACCAAGCCCATCAGCCTGTACGGGCGCAACTCCGCGAGCGGCACCTACGGCTACTTCAAGGACGTCGCCCTCTTCGGCGGAGACTTCAAGGACTCCGTCAAGGAGCAGCCCGGTTCGAGCTCGGTGGTGCAGGGAGTGGCGAGCGACAAGTTCGGCATCGGCTACAGCGGCGTGGGCTACCTGACCGCGGACGTGGTGGCGGTGCCGGTCTCCCGCGATGCCGGAAGCGAGAAGGTGCTGCCGCTGCCGGAGCACGCCTACGACGGCGAGTACGCCCTCGCCCGCTACCTCTACGTCTACGTGAACCACAAGCCCGGCTCGCAGCTCGACCCGCTCCGCCGCGAGTTCGTCCGCTACATGTTCAGCAAGGAAGGCCAGACGAACGTGCTGAAGGACGGCTACTTCCCGATCACCGCGGCGGTCGCGAAGGACAACCTCGCCCTCGTGGGCATCTCTCCCTGACGCGTCCGGCGACGCCGCGAGGCGATCGCGAGCCCGCCGACGGTTGCCCCCTTCGACGTCCCGAGTCCGCGACGAGGATCGCCGAGTGACCGAGCCGACCTTCACGGGATGGGTCCGCCGCCGCAGCACCTCGCTGCGGGTGAAGGTCGCCGACGCGGTTGCCCGGATCCTGATCACCGTCGCCGGGCTTGCCACGATCGTCGCGGTGGCGGGGATGTGCGTGTTCCTCGTCGCGGTGGTGATTCCCCTGTTCCTGCCGGGCAAGGTCGAGGTCGAGCCGGTCCGCCCGCCGCTCCACGACGCGGCCGGGCGACCGCCAGTCCACCTCGAGCTCGACGAGTACCAGACGCTCGGCGTCGCGGTCTTTGCCGATGGCGAGGCGGCGGCGTTCGACCCGCGGAGCGGCGCGGTGCTGGAGCGGCGGAAGCTCGCCGGCGACGCGGTCCCCACCGCGATGGGATTCGCCCCGACCGGCGGGATCGGGATGCTGGGCTTCGCCGACGGCACGGTGCGTCAGGTCGCCCTGCGGTTCGCCGCGGAGTTCATCGAGCCCTCCCGCATCGAGCCGGAGTTTCGCGGGCTCGCGGTCGGGGAGTCGAAGGTGCGCGACCGCGGCGCCGTGCAGCGCACCCCGAGCGGCTCGTTCCGCGCGCAGGTCTTCGCGCCGGTGGTGCGCGACCCGGTCAAGGTCTCCGAGCATCCGATCCGCCTGGTGGACCTCTCGATGCAGGCGAGCGGCCCCATCTTCGCCGCCTTCTCCGAGGACGGTCGGCTGCACGTCCAGGCGGTCACGGTGATCCGCAACATGATGACCCGCGCGGAGACCCAGCGGCTCTCCGGCGGCAGCCTCGAGGTGGACCTCGCGGCGCAGGGGGGGCGTCTTCCGGCGCATCTGCTGCTCGAGGGACGCGCCGACTCGGCGCTCCTCGCCTGGGCGGACGGCATGGCGCTCCGCGTCGATACCCGGGATCGCGCGACGCCGGCGGTCGCGGAGTCCTTCCGGCTCCTCGACGAGGCGGGCGCGAGCGTCACCGCGATGGGGTTCCTCATCGGGAAGACGACCGTGGTGGTGGGGGACTCGTTCGGTCGGGTCTCGACGTGGTTCCGCGCGCGGCCGAGCGATCCCGCCGCGCTGCAGGGGCTCGTGGACGGATCTCGCTTCGAGCGGGTGCACCTCCTGCCCGGGGCGGGTCGAGGCGCCGTCGAGGCGATCGCCGCCTCGAGCCGCACCCGCATGCTCGCCGCGGGCTTCGCGGAGGGCGATGCACGGCTCTACTTCGTGACCAACGAGCGGCTGCTCGCGGAGTGCCCGCCGCCCGCGGGGCAGGTCGCGCCGATCGCGGCGATCGCGATCGCGCCGAAGGACGATGCCCTCTACGCGGCGTCGCGCGACGGTCTCTGGTCCTGGCGGCTCGACATCCCGCATCCGCAGACCACGCTCGCGTCGATCTTCGGGAAGGTCTGGTACGAGGGCTACGAGCGCCCCGAGCACGTCTGGCAGAGCTCCGCCGGCACCGACGAGTTCGAGCCGAAGTTCGGTCTCATCCCGCTCATCTTCGGATCGCTCAAGGCGACGCTCTACGCGATGCTCTTCGGGACGCCGCTGGCGATCCTCGCCGCGATCTACACCAGCGAGTTCATGCATCCCTCGACCCGGGCGCGGGTGAAGCCTGCGATCGAGATCATGGCGAGCCTTCCGAGCGTGGTGCTTGGATTCCTCGCGGCGCTCGTCTTCGCCCCGATCGTCGAGCGGGCGGTCCCGGCGATCGTGGTGACGGTCTTCACGGTCCCCTTCATGGTGCTGCTCGGGGCGCACCTGTGGCAGTTCCTCCCGACCGCGAGAGCGACCCGTCTCGCCGGCCTGCGGATCCCGGCAGCCCTCCTCGCCGCCGCCGCGGGCGCGCTGCTTGCGTTCGTCCTCGCCCCGGCGGTGGAGCGGTGGTGCTTCGGCGGCGACCTGATGGCATGGCTCTCCGCCCGCCCCGGCGGGACGGGCGACGCCGCCCGCTTCGCGAGCGGCGCCGGAGGCTGGCTCTTCATCCTGCTGCCGCTCGCGGCGATCGTGACCTGGCGGGTGCAGGCGCGGCGGCTCGCGACGATCCGGCACGCGACGGCGGGCATGCCCCGACCTCGGGCGGCGGCGGTCTCGATGCTGGTCTTCCTTGGCTCGTCCGGGGCGACGCTGCTGATCGCGTGGGCGATGGGTCTCGTCCTCGACGCCGTGGGCTTCGACCCTCGCGGCGGCGTGGTCGACACCTACGTGCAACGAAACGCCCTGGTCGTCGGGTTCGTCATGGGCTTCGCGGTGATCCCGATCATCTACACGATCGCGGAGGACGCCCTCTCGAGCGTGCCCGAGCACCTCCGGAGCGGCTCGCTCGGGCTCGGGGCGACCCCGTGGCAGACCGCGACCCGGATCGTGGTGCCCACCGCCATGAGCGGCATCTTCTCGGCGGTGATGATCGGTCTTGGTCGCGCGGTCGGCGAGACCATGATCGTGCTGATGGCGGCAGGCAACACGCCGATCCTCGAGTGGAACATCTTCAGCGGGTTCCGCACGCTGAGCGCGAACATCGCGGTCGAGCTCCCGGAGGCGGTCCAGCACTCGACCGAGTACCGGATGCTCTTCCTCGCGGCGCTGAGCCTCTTCGTCCTGACGTTCGTGGTGAACACCTTCGCGGAGGCGGTGCGGCAGCGGTTCCGCAAGCGGGCGTTCGCGCTATGACGGCGGTCGCCCCCACGCCCGCCCTCGCGTCGTCCCGCTCGGGGCGACGGGCCGCCTCCGGCGCGACGATGCTTGCCGCGGGCGAGCCGGTCGCGTGGCTGATGGCGGCCGGGCTCGGACTGGCGCTCGTGATGATCAGCGGGCTGCTCGCGCTGGTCCTGTGGAACGGCGGCACGACGTTCTGGCCTGGTCCGATCGTCGAGCTGCGCACCCTCGACGGCGCGACGCTGCTTGGCGAGGAGTTCCGTCGCGAGCGGTATCGCCCCGACGAGACGCTGCTCGCCGACCAGTCCGCGGCGGTGCGGACCGCCGCGGCGCAGGCGCTCTCCGGCGACGGCTGGACCTCGCGGAGCCTCCTCCGCACGGCGAACTTCGACGTCACCGGCACCCACTTCACCTGGATCAGCGACTACGAGATCGTCCCGGACAGCGTCGGGCGTCCGGAGTGGGCGATCGGGATCGAGCGTCTGGAGTTCGGGCGGTTCTTCGGCTTCCCCCTCCGCGGCGAGGAGGATCGCCGGGTGGTCGCGGAGGGCGAGGCGGCGACGTGGGCATGGTTCGAGGCGCATCACCGCGAGGTGCGCCGGCTCTGGGAAGAGCGGCGCGACCTCGAGACCCACGAGGTGGGCGGGGTCAACCGGGCGCTCGAGTCGGAGCGACTTCGCCTGCGCGGGATCGAGCTCCGCGAGGGCATCCCCGCGGAGTGGGTGGTCGCGTGGAGCGACCTGCTCCGGACGCGCCGCGGCGGCAGCGCGGAGGAGATCGAGTCGGCGAGGACGCGGCTCGCGGAGATCGAGGCGGCAGGGTTCGTCCCCACCGACCGCTTCCGCGCGGCGGCGGCGGAGTTCGAGGCGGAGGAGGCGACGCTCAACGACCGGTTCGTCGAGCTCACCGGCGAGATCGCCCGCCTCGACGCGGCGATGGACCGCTTCGTGATGGTGCTTCGGACCGTGGACGGCGTCGAGAAGTCGATCCCGCTCGCGGAGATCGTGCGGGCGATCCCGCAGAACCAGCTCGGCGTCGGCGGGAGGCTCCTCGTCTTCCTCGACCGCTGGCGGGAGTTCCTCCTGGACGGACCTCGCGAGGCGAACAGCGAGGGCGGCGTCTTCCCGGCGATCTTCGGCACCGTGGCGATGACGCTGATCATGACCCTCGCGGTCGTGCCCTTCGGGGTCCTCGCGGCGCTCTACCTGCGGGAGTACGCCAAGGGCGGCGCGGTGATCAGCGCGGTGCGCATCGCGGTCAACAACCTCGCGGGCGTCCCGAGCATCGTCTTCGGCGTCTTCGGGCTCGGCTTCTTCTGCTACGTGGTCGGCGCGAGCATCGACCAGCTCCTCTTCGAGGCGAAGCTTCCCAACCCGACCTTCGGCAAGGGCGGCTTGTTGTGGTCGAGCCTCACGCTCGCGCTGCTCACGCTGCCGGTGGTGATCGTCGCCACCGAGGAGGCGCTCGCGGCGGTGCCCCGCTCGATGCGGGAGGGCTCCTACGCCTGCGGGGCGAGCAAGTGGCAGACCATCCGCCGCATCGTGCTGCCGCGGGCGCTCCCGGGCATCATGACCGGGGCGATCCTCGCGATGGCCCGCGGCGCCGGCGAGGTCGCGCCGCTGATGCTCGTCGGGGCGGTGAAGCTTGCTCCCGAGCTCCCGATCGACGGCGTCGCGCCCTTCGTCCATCCCGAGCGGAGCTTCATGCACCTCGGCTTCCACATCTACGATCTCGGCTTCCAGAGCCAGAACAGCGAGGCGGCGAAGCCGATGGTCTTCACCACCACGCTCCTGCTCATCGTGCTGATCGCCCTGCTCAACCTCATCGCGATCTGGCTCCGCTCGCGGCTGCGGCGGCGCTTCGCGGGCAGCCAGTTCTGAGGACCCGACCCATGACCGACCGTGCCGCCCCGACGATTCCCGCCGCTCCGACGACGCGCCCTGGACCGACCTCCATCGACGCCCGGGCGAGCCGCAACCTCGCGGCGATCGCCCGGGGCGAGACGGTGCAGGCGGTGGTGCATGAGGAGGTCGACCGCGAGCAGGTGGTGCTCGAGGTCGACGGCTTCAGCCTCTTCTACGGGGGCTACCAGGCGCTCCACCGCGTCAGCATGAAGGTGCCCCGCGGGAAGATCACCGCCCTGATCGGACCCTCTGGCTGCGGCAAGACGACCCTCCTCCGCTCGGTGAACCGGCTCAACGACCTGATCGACGGCGTGCGGGTCGAGGGCGACATGCGCCTCAACGGCGACTCGATCTACGGACGGGACGTGGACGTCATCGAGCTCCGCAAGCGGATGGGCATGGTCTTCCAGAAGTCGAACCCGTTCCCGATGAGCATCTACGAGAACGTGGTGTACGCCCTGCGGATCGACGGGCAGCGGGACCGCCGCGTCCTCGACGAGGTCTGCGAGCGATCGCTGCGGGCGGCGGCGCTGTGGGACGAGGTGAAGGACCGCCTGCACGAGAGCGCGCTGGGCATGTCGGGCGGTCAGCAGCAGCGGCTCTGCATCGCCCGCGCCGTCGCGGCGGAGCCGGAGGTGCTCCTGATGGACGAGCCCTGCTCGGCGCTCGATCCGATCGCGACGCAGAAGATCGAGGAGCTCATGGAGAGCCTCGTCCCGCACTATTCGGTGCTGATCGTGACCCACAACATGCAGCAGGCGGCGCGGGCGAGCGACTACACCGCCTACATGGTGCTCGGGCGGCTGATCGAGTACGGCCCCACCCAGTCGATCTTCCAGAATCCGAAGCTGCCCGAGACCGAGGACTACATCACCGGTCGGTTCGGTTGATCGACGGCGCCCGGGTCGCTCGCGCGACCACGCGGCATGCATGCCCGACTCGCCGGAGATCGACCTGCACGAGACGCGCTCCGGCAGGCGATCCGCCGGGGCGGGCGAGACGCTCGACGTTGATCGCCGGCGTCAGCGGGTTCGATTGCCGCCCGCGGCGCCGGTCACGGTCTGCTGCCTGAACTGCACGTTCTCGGCGATGCCGAGCGAGACGTTCATGTCGACGTAGCGACCCGCCGCCGCGCGAACCGGCGGTCGCGGCGCGAAGTTGTAGCCGCCGATCTGACGCTGGATGTAGTCGGGCGCCTTGATGATCAGCACCCCTTGGTAGAAGCGGATCGTCGCGGCATCACCGCCGTTGTCGACCCACGCCTCCGGCTCGACGGTCTCGAGGATGATGTCGACGAGCTGCTGGACCTTCTCCTCCTCGGTGGCACGCTCCGGCTCCTCGCCGGGGTCCCCGAAGATCCCGCCGCCGCCGCTGCCTCCGCCGCCGCCACCGCTGCCTCCGCCGCCACCGCCGAAGCCTCCGCCGCCACCACCGCCGCCGAAGCCGCCGCCGCCGCCGCCAGCGCCACCACCGCCGCCGGCTCCGCCGCCGCCGGTGTTGCCCTGCTGGATCGAGGAGTTCAGGTTGAAGTCGGGGGCGTTGTCGAAGTAGGGCACGTCGAAGAGGAGGTCACGGACCGGATAGATCCGGAGCTCCTGCGCCGCCGGCACGGAGAGCCGCTCCTTCGTCCCGACCTCGATGAAGCCGTCGCGGAGCTGCCACGTGCACGGCTGCAGGTCCTGCACCTGGGCGATGAGCGTCTCGAGCACCCGCAGCGCCTGCTCCTGCGAGAGCGTGAGGGTCACCTCCGCGTCGGGATCGATGCCGCTGCCGTTCGCGTTGCGGTCCGAGTCGTAGCGGACGACCAAGGGAACGCCGAGCACCGACTCGAGGTACTCGAAGGCGTCCCTCGCGGGCGTGTCATTGAAGTCGCAGCTGAGCTTCTGGTGGAGGAGCGCCCCGAGGAGCGCCGGCTTGCCGGAGGACTTCTGCGCCTGCTGGTCGCGCTGCTGCTGCACCGCGGCGAGGCGGTCGGAGAGGTTCTGTCCCATCGCCGGAGAGGCGAGGAGGGGGAGCAGGGGGAGCAGGGCGATCAGCGAGGTTCGCATGGGCGGTCTCCTGCGTCCGGCGACGATGAAGCGAGGGACGCGTGAAGGACGGTATCCCCGGATCGAGGCGATGCCAACGAGGAGTGTCCGAACCGGCGCGCTTCGCGGTTGCCGGGAGGTCCTTCCGAAGGGGATCACGGCACGCCTGCGGCGATCGACTCCGCGAGCAGCCACGTCGCCATCGCCTCGGTCAGCACGCCCTGCCGGGCATCCCACGGCGAGGCGGAGACGCCGCCTCGCGCGGCGGTCGGGTTCCGCCACGTGCCCTCGAAGGGCTCGCGGACGGCAAGTTGGGCGAGGAAACGGATCGCCCCCCGCTGCGCGGAGGCGGCACGCCGGAACGCGTCCCGCGACGACCCCTCTCCGCCGATGGGCGTGAGGCGTGCCTCGCCGAGCATGATCGCGAGCCCGGTCGCGGGGACGAGGGAGCGGGCGTCCGCCCGCGGCACCGTCCCCTCCGCAAGGTCGAACCCGCCGTCGAGGTCGGAGGACGGGTCATCGATCTGGATCTCGAGCAGGCGATCGCGCGCGACCTGCAGTTCCTGCGGCGGGATCGCTCCCGGAGACGCCCGATCCGCGAGCGCGAACCACGGCAGGAGACCGAGCCTGACGGCGGGGTCGGTCGCACGCCATGCGGCGGCAAGGCGGGCACGCACCTCCTCGACGGTTCCGACCTCCTCGCCTCCGCGATGCATCGCCGCGAGCGACGCGGCGATGATCGCGCGGCGTCCTGCCGGCAGCGACTCGAAGGCGGCTGCGTCGAGCGAGACCGCCCGGACGAGGCTCCGAGCCTGCGCGAGGAGCGCCGGCGGCGCCGCCCCGGCAAGCCGGGGATCGAGCGACGCCGCGAGGGCGACGGCGGCGAGCGACTCGGGACTCGACGCGATCGGATCCTCGACCGCGTCGACGACCGCGAGGTCGGCGAGCACCCTGCCCGCGAGCGAGCGAGCTGCCTCCGCGTGCGCGGGCGAGACGGCGGCGAGTCGCGCGAGGGCGAGCACGACCATCGCCTGCTCGAGGGGACCCGCGACGAGCGGACGCGAGCGATCCGCGACCGGGTCGTAGTCGCCGCGGAGTCCGAGTCCGCTCGGAGAACCGCCCTCCGTCGCGCCCTCTGCGGCGGGGCGATCCGCCCGGAGGAGGCTCGCCTCGAGGTGGGCGAGAAGTCCGCTCGCCATCGACTCGACGAGCGCCGCATCCGCCGCGCGACGTGGCTCGAGCGGGCGGGACCGGCGGACCTCCACGGGATCCGCGTCGGCGCGGAACTGCGCGAGTCGGGTGGCGGGAAGCCGGTAGAGCCCGATCGAGTCGAGCTGGACGAGCTCGTCGAGCTCGAGCCCGGGAAGTCCCGCCTCCTTCGCGAGTCCCCGCAGCGTGCGCTCGGGATCTCCCGCGAGGTTCGTCGCGAGCAGGCGACCCGGATACGCGACGAACCAACGATCGCCGCGGCGAAGCGCCAGACCCTCGGCGCCTGGCTCGACCTGCTCGGCGGCGCGCGAGAAGGTCGCGCCGAGGAGCGGTTCCGGCTCGGCGAGGAGATCGACCTCGAGGGTGACCTGCCTTCGAAGCGACGCCGCAAGGTCGGGCGGCCAGTTCGTCGCGGCGTGCTCGGCGAGCCGCGCATTCGCGCGACCCATGGTGCGGCGAAGCGCCTCCGGGTCGGACGCGAACTCCTCGCTCGTCGCCACCACCTGACCGCCGACGCGGAGGATCACGGAGACCGCCCGCACTCCGGCAAGGGAGACTGCCGCGTTCTCGGACCCCTCCGCAGGAACCGCCCCCTCGTCGATCCAGGACCGCGCCGAGACCCAGGCGGTCGCCGCCGTCGCGGCATCCGGGGCATCCGGGGCGATTGCGGCGGCGTGGGGCACGACGAGCCACGCAAGCACGCAGGATGCGGTCCGCCATGGTGTTGCGGATCCGCCACGGCGCGCGTGGCATCCTCGCCACGGTTCGGTTGGTGACGGCATGACGCCCGGCATTCCGCCATGCCGCAGGGGCAGTTGGCGACGCAGCGAGGGGGTCGGGGCACGAGGTGGCACGCTCGTTGTTCCTCCATCTTCGCGGTGGGACCTTCCGTCCCGCCGGACCGGCAGTAGGGTACGGACAACTGAAGAGGAGAAAGACATGCTCGCCGAGGCGATGATCCGGCTCACGGACAACCAGAAGAGGATGATGGTGCTCACGCTGCTCTCGTTCCTCGCGCTCTGCTGACTCGTCCTGATCCGCCTCGAGCGCCCGGCTCCGCCGGAGGAACCGGTCAGGAGCGACGGAAGGAAGATCGAACGAAAGAACACGACCGCGGCCCGAGGGCCGCGGTCGTTCGTTGGGGTTCGTGGTTCGATCAGAAGCTGATCTTGTCGGTGCCGAGAGCGCCGTGGTCGTCCATGCCGCCGCGGGTGGGACGGGCTCGCGGCGCCGAAGCACCGGCGTCCCGCTCCTCGTCCGCGCCCCACTGGGCACGCTTGAGGCTGAGCCCGATCTTCCGGTCGTCGGTATCGACGCGGAGGATCTTGACGTCGACCTCCTGGCCCATCTTGACCACGTCCTGCGGGTTCTCGACCTTCTGGTCGCTGAGCTCGCTGATGTGGAGGAGTCCCTCGAGTCCTTCCTCGAGCTCCACGAAGACGCCGAAGTTGGTGATCTTCGTGATGGTGCCCTTCACGATCATGCCCGGGCGGTACGCCGAGGGGATCGCCTCCACCCACGGATCCTCGCTGAGCTGCTTGAGCCCGAGCCCGACCCGCTGGCGTTCCTGGTCGACCTCGATCACCACGCAGCGGACGCTGTCGCCCTTCTTGAACATCTCGTTGGGGTGGGAGACCTTCTTGGTCCAGCTGATGTCGCCGATATGGAGCAGACCGTCGATCCCCGGCTCGATCTCGATGAACGCGCCGTAGTTGGCGAGGTTGCGGACCTTGCCCTCGATGATCGTGCCGGCGGGGTACTTCTCCGCGACGAGGTCCCACGGGTTGACCTCGGTCTGCTTCATGCCGAGCGAGATCTCGAGCTTCTCCTTGTTGATGTCGAGCACCACCACGTCGACATCGTCCCCGACGTTGACGACCTCGCTCGGATGGTTGACCCGGCGGGTCCAGCTCATCTCGGAGATGTGCACGAGACCCTCGATGCCGTCCTCGATCCGGACGAACGCGCCGTAGCTCATCAGGTTCACGACGCTGCCCTTCAGGCGGCAGCCGACGGGGTACTTCTGCTCGATCTCCTCCCAGGGAGAGGTCTCCTTCTGCTTGAGACCGAGGGCGATCTTCTCCTTCTCGAGGTCGATGTTGAGCACCTTCACCTCGATCTGGTCGCCGATGCGGACCACCTCGCTCGGGTGGTTCACGCGGCCCCAGCTCATGTCGGTCACGTGCAGCAGCCCGTCGATGCCGCCGAGGTCGATGAACGCGCCGAAGTCCGCGATGTTGGTGACGCGGCCGACGACGAGGTCGCCCTCCTTGATCTTGGTGAGGAGCTTTCGCTTCGCCTCCTCGCGCTCCTCCTCGATCAGCTTGCGGCGGCTGATCACGATGTTCCGCTTCTCCTCGTCGATCTTGAGGACGGTCGCGCGGATCGTGCGGCCGACGAAGTCGCCGAGGTCCCCCGGACGGCGGATGTCGACCTGCGACGAGGGGAGGAAGACCGGCACGCCGATGTCGACGAGCAGACCGCCCTTGATCTTGCGGAGGCACTTGCCCTCGACCACGTCGCCTTCCTTGCGGGTCCGCAGGAGCTGCTCCCACCCGCGGATGCGGTCGGCCTTGCGCTTCGAGAGCACGATGCCGCCGGTCTCGTCCTCGACCTGCTCGAGGAGCACCTCGATCTGGTCGCCGACGGCGGGCAGCTCCTCGAACTCGGTCTTGTCGACGAGTCCCTCGCTCTTCAGCCCGACCTCGACGACGACGTCGTCGCCGGCGAACCCGACCACGCGACCCTTGAGGATCGTGCCGGGAGTGAAGTCCTGCATGAGACCGGAGGAGAGGATCCGGTCCATCTGACCGCTCGAGGCGCCGAGCGCCTGCCGAAGCATCGCTTCGGCGGCATCGTCGCCCGAGCCAAGTTGCTCGATGAGGTTGTAGTCGACCATGTTGGTGGGGGCGGGGTCGCGGCGGATGCCGCGCCTCCGCGGGAAGAAGGGTGCGAGTCCGGTCCCGGCACCACGCCGGGAACACGCCGGTCCGCCCATGGGCGGAAGCGGCGACTATAGCGGGCGGTCCGGGTGCTTCCAAGGGGTCGATGCGAACGCCGCGTGGGCGGCATCGACGCCGGCTGCCGATGAAGCCGTCCTTCGAGCATGGAGCCTCCGATGCCGCGACCCGCCGAGACCCTCCCGATGAACCTGCCTGCCGGCGCCGCGCCGCGTTCCTTCCTCGCGGCGCTCGGTCCGGGACTTCTCTTCGCGGGTGCCGCGGTGGGGGTCTCGCATCTCGTCCAGTCCACGCGGGCGGGCGCCACCTACGGCGTCGCGATGCTCTCGGTCGTGCTGCTCGCGAACGTGGTGAAGTTCCCCGCCTTCCGCTTCGGACCGCACTACGCCGCGGCGACCGGAACCTCGCTGCTCGAGGGCTACCGGAGGCAGGGCACCTGGGTGCTCGTCGTCTTTGCCCTGCTCACCCTCGGAACGATGTTCACCGTGGCGGCGGTCGTGACGCTGGTCACCGCGGGCGTCGCGATCTCCTTCCTGGGTCTTGCGCCCTGGCTCGAGGCGACCGTCGGCGGCGTCCATGGTCCCGCGCTCGTCTCGGCGGTGATCCTCATCTGCTCCGCGGCGCTGCTCGCGACCGGGGGCTACGTCTGGCTCGACCGACTGATGAAGGTCGTGCTGCCGGTGCTCTCGGTGCTCACCCTCGCCGCGACGATCCTCGCGATCGGGGGGATCGACTGGTCGCAGGCGGCGGTGCTGCCGCCGACGGAGGCGTTCGTCGCGCCGGGGGTCCTCTTCACCGTCGCGCTCATCGGATGGATGCCCTCGGCGATCGACGTCTCGGTGTGGAGCTCCCTCTGGACGCTGGCGCGAGCGCGTCAGGTGCGGACCTCCCCGGACCTCCGGAACGTCCTTCGCGACTTCGACGTCGGCTACGTGGTGACGGTGTTCCTCGCCTTCGCCTTCGTGCTCCTCGGGACCGAGCTCATGTTCGGTCGCGGCGTGACCTTCGCGGACAGCGCCGCCGGCTTCGCGAGCCAGGTGATCGACCTCTACACGGAGAACCTCGGCGCCTGGAGCCGACCGATCATCGGCGTCGCGGCGCTCCTGGTGATGTTCTCGACGGTGGTGACGGTGATGGACGGATTCCCGAGGGTGATCAGCGGGCTCGTGGAGCAGTTCCGGGGACCGGCGTCGCTGACCTCGGTGCCGACGAGCCATGGCGAGGGACGGCGGGCGGTCTACGCGGTCGCCTGCGTGGTGCTCACCTTCGGCGCCATCGCGATCCTCGTCCTCGCGATGTCGAGCTTCAAGGCGCTGGTGGACCTCGCGACCACCCTCTCCTTCCTCACCGCGCCGGTGCTCTCGTGGTTCAACCATCGCGCCGTGCAGGGCGCGGAGGTTCCCGTCGCCCTGCGACCAAGCCGGGCGATGCTCGCGTGGAGCTGGATCGCGATCCTGCTGCAGGCGGCGTTCGCCGCGTGGTTCCTCTGGATCCAGTTCGGACCGCGGACCTGACCTCGGGGTCAGCGGCGGGCGGGCGGCGCCACGTCGCAGCGTCCGTCCTCGCAAGCGCGACCGAAGAGCCGCCCGAGCCGGACGCGGTTCCGCGCAAAGGCGGCGTAGGCGAGGTCGAAGAGCGGTCGGAGCGGCCACCAGCCGGTCGGGGCGAGCAGCCAGCCGAGACCGACCGCCGCGTACGCCTCCCGGAACACCTGCATCCCGCTGAAGAGCGTGCCGTCGCCGCGGCAGGCGTGGATCCTCGCCATGAACTCCTCGCGGGTGCGTCCATAGGGCGAGGGATCGAACTCCGGCGCGGCGATGTCCACCACCTCGAGCGCCCCGCGGCGGTCGCGACCCGCGAGCCAGCGGACCTCCCGCACGCAGAAGGGGCAATCCCCGTCGTAGAAGAGCCGAAGCGTCGCGACCTGACTCATGACGCCGCCTTCGCCCCGACGAGCGGGCTCGATGCGGCGGCGCGGCGACGCTCGGCGGACATCTCGACGAAGCCGAGCAGCCCGACCAGGTTCGTCGCGAAGCAGATCACGAAGATCCCGGGGGCGAGCCCGTGGCGGTCGAGCCACTGGTAGAGCCCGACCGCGAGGAACGGGGCGAGGATCCCGCGGATCCCCGTGAGCGTCACGTGGACGCCCATGTACTGCCCGTCGCGGTGCGCCGGGGCGAAGTCGTGGTGACCGAGGTTCCAGGCGAGGACGCCGCCGGCGAAGCCGATCCCGAGGAGGAGCGAGGCAAGGAGGAACAGCCAGAAGCTCTCGAAGGTCGCCGCGACGAAGAAGAGCGCGGAGGCGAGCACGAAGCTCCAGCCGTGGATCGCCCGGAACTCGACGACGTGCCGGCGACCGAGCAGCCGCGCCCACATCGGGATCACCAGCGGCATCACCACGAGCGGCACCACCGTGGTCACGAGGATGCCCTCGAGGTAGCTCACGCCGAGGCGGTCCTCGAGGATGATCGCGAGCGGCGCCGAGATCATCAGGTTGCCGAGCCCGAACACGAACATCCAGGTCATGAAGCGGCGGTAGGCGTGGTCCTCGCGGAGGACGCGGATCACCGACATCGGATTGATCGATGGTCGATCCTGCCGGCGCCCGTCGCGCTCGGCGCGGGCGAGTCGGCGCTGCCCGCGCAGCCGCACCCGTCGATAGACGGCGTTGCCCACGAGCCCGACCGCCGCGGCGACCGGGAAGATCACCACGAAGGAGGTCGAGGAGAAGTCGAGCGCCCGCCCGACCACGAAGCCCGTCGCGGCAAGGATGATCGACTGCACCGTCGCCATGTTTCCGGCGATCCTCGCGCGGTCGGCGTGGGGATAGTTCGCCCGCCAGACCCCGGTGCGGATCGTGATCACGCCGGTCCAGAAGACCCGGGCGAGGATCACGAGGCTCGTGAACATGGCGAGCCCCAGCACGTCGCGCGGCGCGAACGCAAGCAGCAGGACCATCACCGCGGTCGCGACCTGAAGCGCCCCGATGAAGGGCACCTTCGCCCGACCATGGGCGAGTCCCGCCCAGAGGAAGCTCGTGATGTTCGCCATCGAGGGAGCGGCGGTCACCGCCGCGACGGCGAGGTTGAGCTCGGCGGGCAGCACGCCGGGCGCGTCGGCGAAGTGCTTCTTGACGACGATGCTCACCGTGCCGCCCTCGATGACCCCGAGCATCACCGGCAGGAACGCCCAGCTCACGAGCTCGCGGGCGTAGTTCGCCCGCAGCATCGGGGGCACCGCACGGGGATGAAAGCTCGAGACGAACGCGCCGACGGAAGGCGCCCGCCAGCGGGGACGTCGGGAGGAAGGCGGCTCGAGCGGACCGATCGAGGTCACGAGCGGTTCATCCGAGTCGCCGGGCGGAGCAGGAGGCGTCGCGAGGGCGGGCTGCTGGTCGGGTATCGCCCGTGATCCGGCGCCGGTTTCGTCCATCGATCCGACGCGGAGCATCCGAGCAAAGAAGAGATCCCCGCCAAAGACGCCGCCCCCGGCGATCGCCGAGGGCGGGCTGCATCGAGGTCGTCAAGACGAGCGTTACTGAGGCTGACCGCCGGTGTTGATCGCGGTCCATGGCGAGAGGGGCGAGGGCTCGTCGAAGAAGAAGAGGCGTCCGAGGTCGCCCCAGAACATCCGAAGGTTCTGGTTGCCGACCACCGCCATGTTGCGGTCGACGTCGACGGGGCGCTCCGCCATGCCCTGGAGCTCCGGCGTGAGGTCGCTCTTCACCGAGTTGAAGCTGACGTCGTTGGGACTGCTGCACCCCGCGACGCCCGCGAGGACGGAGACCGCGAGGAGGGATCCGCCGCGGACGAGCGAGTTCCTGAAGGCGTTCGACATGCACGGACTCCGGGGACCGGCGCCGGGCATCCTGCCCGTCTGCCAAGTGGTCTAGGAATAGCGGAGCCTGCCCCTCGCGTCAATGAATACCTGACCGGTGCCTTCCTCCGGTCGGGGTCGCCATCGCCCTTCGCCCGAGGTCAGGACTACACTCCGCCCGTTCGGTCTCCGACCCCCTCGGGAGCGTTCCGGCACGCGCGTGCTCGAACCTTGTTGAACCCCAGGGATCGTGTCTCCGCGTCGATGGTCAAGCCTCACGCCCTTGGGTGGAGTGGAAGGCCGGGAACGACGGATCTCGAGCCCACGTTGCACTGGGGTTCGAACACCTCCCGCCGGAATGGACCCGATGGGGTCGGGGACCGAGCATCGCCGTGAGGCGGGTCGAGATCGACCTGCCTCCACGAGGCGCTCACCACCGCCGACCGGTCGCCCGCCACCGCTCGAGGGTCGCCCGGTAGGTCGCCGCCATCGCGTCGAGGGCATCCGGAATGACCCGGGTGGCACCGATCGTCGCCATAAAGTTGGTGTCGCCCATCCAGCGGGGGACGACGTGGGCGTGCACGTGCTCGGGGAGACCGGCACCGGCGGCGGCACCCTCGTTGATCCCGACGTTGAGACCTTGGGGGTCGAGGGCATCCTTGACGAGGTCACAGGCGACCTCGACGAGGCGCCAGAACGCCGCCCGCTCTGGCGGGTCGTAGTCGCGAAGGGTGGGGCGCGGATCGCCGAGGCAGATCATGAGATGCCCGTTCGCGTAGGGATAGCGGTTGAGGAGGACGAGACCCTCCTCGCTCCGCAGCACCACGTGGTTCGCGGCATCGAGCTCGGGGTGGAGGAAGGCGTCGAGCAGGAAGTTCGTCGGGCGAGGCTGCGGCGAGCCGCCGGCGCGATCCTGGCGGGCCGACAGCTCACGCAGGTACGCCATGCGCCAGGGCGCCCAGAGGTTCTCGTGGTTCATGCGCTCAGCAGGCTCCGCGCGGCGGACCATCCAATGTAGCGGGCGGGATCCCTCACGGCGCCGTCGGCCCCGGTGCGGGCGGCGGCTCCGAACGGGTCGGATCGAACCAGCGTCGCGGCGGGAAGGTTCCCTCGAGGCGGACGATGCGCAGGGGAATCTCGATCTCGCCGGCGAAGCAGCGGTCGATCGCGTCGGCGTCGCCGCCGGCGAGGCGCACCGACTCGACCGCCCGCATCGCGAGCAGCGGATCGCCGCGGATCCGGAGCGTCCAGCGTCCCTCCTCCGGCTCGTGGTCGGTCGCCCGCGCGAGCGCCTCGTGGTCCTCCCACGAGACCCGCCACTCGACCCGACCCACGCCCGCGCCGGCGGTCCACCAGATCCAGGTGCGACGCCGCACCTCGCCACGCTCGAGCACCTCGATCGCGAGCCCGAGCGCGACGTCCTCGAGCTCGGGGATCTCCGTGCGCGAGGCGTCGAAGCGGAGCGCGTAGGGACGCGGACCGCCGTCGCGGACGATCAGCCCCGAGGAGAACGCCTCGGCGATGGCGGTCCGGACGACCTCGTCGTCGAGGGGCGCAAGCCGCTCGGCGACCGGCGGCGCCGCGGCGACCATCGACTCCGCCTCGAGCGAGAGCTCGGGCGCCGGGGTCCAGCCGCTCCAGCCGAGCACCTCGCCCGATGCCTCGTCGATCGACGCGGGGACCCTCCGATCGAAGCGGATGCGCCAGCGGATCGGCTGGTCCGCGGGCGCCGCCGCCGCGAACTCGACGGGATGACGCGGCCATCCCTGCCGCCAGGCGAAGCCGCGGGTGTCGAAGCCGACCACCGACTCCCCGAGCGCGGGCAGCTCCGGCGCGTCGATGACGAGCCGCAGCTGCGCTGGATCCGGCCACCAATGGCGGAGATCGACCATGCCGTAGGCGGGGAGGTCGCGAGGCCAGGGCGAGGCGATCGAGAGCTCGATCCTCGCGGGCAGGCCGCGGAGGAGACGACGCAGCTCCTCGCGTCCGGCGATCGCCCCGAGCAGCGATGGCGTGATGAACGAGCCGTACTTGACCTCCCACTCGGCGCTCGGCGGACGCGCCGTCTCGTCGCCGAGGGCGATCCGCTCCACGAGCGCCGCGAGGGTCCCCTCGCCGAGGATGGCTCCACGCGCGAGGCGGCGGCGGAGCTCCGAGTTCACCGAGTCGGCGCCGGCGGGACCGCTCGTCCAGGGCAGCGCCGCGACGAGCACCCGCGAGGGAACGAGGGACCACAGGTCGCGGGTCGAACCGAGACCGCCGGCGATCGCGGTCGCCCCGAGCATCATCGCGAGCCCAAGCACGACCACGCTCCAGCGGCGGCGATGGCGGTGGAGCGCGGACTCGTCGCGCGCCGCGTGACCGCACTCGCCGCAGGTGAAACCGCTCGTTCCGGACAGGTCATGCCAGCAGCGCGGGCAGCGCCGCCCTCGCCCGCGGTCCCCCCACAGACCCCACCCGATCGCGACGGCGCCGCCGATCGCGCCGAGGAGCGCGAGGAGCAGTCCGCCGGAGCCGAGCGAGCCGCCGACGAGCCAGTTCGACGGAGACCAGTTCCAGGGCAGCCAGGAGGACCAGGAGTTCACGGGCAGATCATCCCCGCGCTACGTCCGCCGGATCCAGCGGAGGAGCTCGATCGGCGACGGGGGCTTGCCCTGCATGAGGACGCCCACCCGGAAGATTCGGGCGGCGATCCAGACCATGCCCACGGTCGCCGCCGCCCCCCAGAGGATGCTCAGGGCGATCTGCCAGAGCGCGACCTGCTCCGCGGACCCGGTGGTGCGGAGGATCATCACGAAGGGCGTGAGCGGGGGCACGAAGCTCGCGACGACGGCGAGCACGCCGTTGGGATCCTCGCTGATCGGAAGCCACAGGACCAGCGGCACCACCATCACCAGCATCACCGGTCCCATCAGCGACTGGGCGTCGCGGAGCTCCGTCACCGCGCTCCCGACCGCCGCGAGCATCGCCGCGATCATGAAGTATGCCATCACGAAGTAGACCGCGAAGAGCGCGAGGTCCCCGAGCGGCACGAGGTCGAGGAGCGCGAGCGCCACAAGTCCCGCGAAGGCGAGACCGCCGTACGCGAGCACCAGGACCGCGCCGACCATCGCGTAGCCGAGGATCTTTCCCGCCATCAGCTGCATCGGGGAGATCGCGCTGAGCAGGACCTCCATGACGCGGTTCGACTTCTCCTCGATGGTGGACATCAGGAGGTAGTTCGCGCTCGTGATGACGCTGATCCAGAGCAGCATCATGAAGCCCATCGGGATCAGGACCTTCGCCTCGATCCGCTCGGGATTCTCCTGACCGCCCTCGGCGAGGCGCATGGTGCGGGAGGGCGGCGGATCGAGGAGGTCGCGCAGGCGGTAAAGGTCCTCGCCGGCGCGATCGACCTCCGCCTCGACGATCGCGTCGGAGGCGATGCGCTGCAGGAGGACGACCTGTCGCGCGGGCATCTCGGAGGGCACGGTGATGACGAAGGACGAGATCTCGGCGCTTGCGGGCGAGTCGCCCGACGCCCGGGCGACCTCGATCACCGCCACGGCGCGCCGCTCGCGGAGCGCCTGCTTCGCGGCGTCGGTCGCGGCGGGGTCGGTCTCGGTCCGCACCGTCAGCGTCGAGCCGGCGAGGACCTGCCGCTCTGCGTCGTCGACGAGCTCCTCGAGGAGGTTCGGCGCGGTCGCCCCGCCGGTCGCCGGCGGGCTCGCGCCCATCGCGTCCTCGAGCCGGGACCGCACCCGTCCGCCGACCTCGCCGCCCGGATCGATCACCACCACCTCGCCGCGCAGGGGAGGCGGACCCTCCGGGAGGACGAGCGGGATCACCACCAGCGCGAGCCCGCCGAGGATCGGCACCGCCACGACCGAGAGCAGGAACGCCTTGGTCATCACGGTCTGGCGGAACTCCCGCCACGCCACGCTCGCGACGCGGGAGAGACCGCGAGGGGAGATCCCGCTCATGACGCCGCCTCCGAGGACTCCGGATCCGGTCGGCGACCGACGAGATCCACGAAGACGTCGTCGAGCGAGACCTGCCGCAGGCGCACCGCCCGGAGGGGAATCGCCGCCGCCGCCGCCGCGAGCGTGCGCTCCGGCGAGGCGTCCGGGGCGAGGTGCATCGACACCTCGCCACCCTGCGTCGAGGTCGACTCGACGCCGGGGATCGCCCCGAGCTCGCCCGCGGCGCGGGCGAGATCCGCCGCGTCGAAGGGCGTCGCCACGAGCGTGCGCGGATCGAAGCGGGCGCGGATCGAGGTCATCGACTCGTCGAGGATCTTGCGGCCGCGGTCGACGATCACCACGCGGTCGCAGAGCGCCTCCGCCTGGCTCATCAGGTGGGTCGAGTAGAGGATGGTCGTGCCGGCCGCATGGATCTCTCGGAAGGCGCGGCTCAAGGTGCGGACGTTGACCGGATCAAGCCCCGAGAAGGGCTCGTCGAGGATCAGGAGCTCCGGCTCGTGCAGCACCGCCGCCGCGAACTGCACCTTCTGCTGCATGCCCTTCGAGAGCTCCTCGCAGCGGCGCCGCAGCACGCCCGGCAGCTCGAGGCGATCGAGCCAGGCTTCCGGGCGGCGCCTCGCCTCGCGGCGGCGAAGTCCCTTGAGTCGCGCGATGTAGAAGAGGAAGTCGCCGACCCTCATCTTCCGGTAGAGCCCGCGCTCCTCGGGGAGGTAGCCGATCCGATCCTTCGCCTCGAGCGCCGACGCGCCGAGCACCTCGAGCTCCCCGGAGTCCGGATGGATGATCGACATGATCATCCGGATCGTGGTGCTCTTGCCGGCGCCGTTGGGTCCGAGCACGCCGCAGAGCTCGCCGCGCGGCACCTCGAGGTCGAGCGCCTCGACCGCCGCGACGCCGCCGAAGCGCTTCGTCACGCGGCGCAGGCGGATCGTGGGAGTCGTGGTGGTCACGGGCGATCCTCCCGCGACGGGGCGGCGAGCCGGAGCGTGGCGCGGAGGGGGAAGTGATCGGAGGGGAAGCGACCCTCGCGGGAGGTGCGGTCGATCTCCGCCGAGGCGGCGGCGAACTCGCGCGACGCGAGGAGGAGGTCGATCCGTCGACCATCCGGGCGTCCCCGGAATCCGTGGAAGGTGCCGCCGCCGCGCGGATCCTCCGGGGCGACGTCTCGGAGACCGGCGCCGCCGACCGAATCGAGAAGCGGCTGCATCGCGGGATCGTCCGGGGTCATGTTGAAGTCGCCGAGGAGGATGACCGGCTCTCCGGGGCGATCGCTTCGGGCGGACCGGATGAACCCGGCGAGCCGCGCCGCGGCGCCCGCGCGGGCGTCGGCGGACGCGTGATCGAGATGGGTGTTGACGACGAGGATCCGCCTCGACTCCTCCGACCGCGACGCGAAGCGACCCCAGGTCGCGATGCGGGGGCACGCCGAGCTCCAGCTCCGGCTGCCCGGGACCTCGGGGGTCTCGGAGAGCCAGAACACCCCGCCCTCGAGGCGCCGCCAGCGGTCCTCGCGATGGAGCAGGGGATTCGCCTCGCCCTCCGCGGGGTCTGTTTCGCGCGAGCGGGCGATGACGCCATAGGCAGGACCACGCTCGGCGAGCGCCGCGAGGATCCACGCCTGCTGCGACGGGAGGACCTCCTGCAGGGCGATGAAGTCCGGCTCCTCGCGGCGAAGGACCTCGAGGACCAGATCCCGCCGTGCGCTCCAGCGGTCGGCGCCATCCCTCGGCTCGTCGTAGCGGATGTTGAAGGCAAGCACGGTGATCGTGCCGCCGGCGTCCGCCGCCGTCGGGTCGGGCGGCGCCGCGGAGGCGCGCGTCGCGAGGACGACCATCGCGAGGACGACCATCGCGAGGACGGTCCGGCGCGGCGCGTGTGCGAGCCCGCTCACGCCTTCGGCTTGAAGCCCGCCGACTCGAGGAACCGGCGGATCGCCGACAGCTCGTCGCGGCTGTTCAGCGAGTGCGAGTGATGGGGGATGTGGAAGGTCATCTCGTGACCGCCGAGCTTGACCTTCAGCCGCCCGTGATTCGTCTCGTCGACCTCGCCGCCGAGCTTCTGGAACATCGAGGTGATCTCCCGCCAGTGGAGGTTCATGTCCATCGGATGGGTGAAGATGCGGTCGAGGACCTCGTGGTGGGCGTGACCCATTGGGTTCTTCTCCGGGAGCGGTGCGTCGCGGGGCGGCGAGGATACCCGCGTCGATCGCTACGCTCCTCGGCGGCAGGCGAGCCGCCGCCGCAAGCCGAGGAGCATGCATGACGCAGGAAGGAACGTCCCCCGCAGGTCCGGATCAGCCGCTCGAGATCGCCTGGATCGGGACCGGCGTGATGGGCGCGTCGATGGCATCCCACCTGCTCGCCGCGGGGCATCGTCTTCGGGTGTCCACCCGGACGAGGTCGAGGGCGCAGGCGCTCCTCGACCGCGGCGCCCGCTGGTGCTCGACGCCCGCGGACGCGGCGGAGGGCGCGGATCTCGCCATCTCGATCGTGGGACTCCCCGAGGACGTCGAGGCGGTGCACCTCGGCCCGCGGGGGACGCTTGCCGCACAGCGACCGCCGCGACGGATCATCGACATGACGACCTCGAGTCCGGCGCTCGCGGTCCGCCTCGCGGAGGTCGCCCGAGCCCGCGGCGTCGGCAGCCTCGACGCGCCGGTCTCCGGCGGCGACGTGGGGGCGCGGCAGGCGACGCTCTCGATCATGGTCGGCGGCGAGCGGATCGACTTCGACGCGGTGAAGCCGGTGCTTGCCCGCATGGGTCGGACGATCGTGCTTCAGGGTCCGGCGGGGCGCGGGCAGCACGCGAAGATGGTCAACCAGATCCTGATCGCGGGCACCATGATGGGTCTCTGCGAGGGACTCCGGTACGCCGAGCGGGCGGGACTCGATGCCGCGACGGTCCTCGAGAGCGTCTCGGTCGGTGCCGCAGGAAGCTGGTCCTTGCAGAACCTCGCGCCCCGCATCCTCCGCGGCGACTTCGCGCCGGGCTTCCGCATCGATCACTTCCTGAAGGACCTGCGGATCGCCCTCGAGGAGGCGAATCGCCTCGGGCTCGACCTTCCGGCACTCGCCCTCGCCCGGCGGCTCTACGAGGTCGCCCTCGCCCAGGGTCTCGGGGACCGCGGGACCCACGGGCTCCATCTCACGCTGGGCGCGACCGGCGGGTCGTCATCGGTGCCGGAGCCCTGACGGGCGTTCGGGGCGGGGTCTTGGATCGGAGCGCTGGAACCGTCGGGACCAAGTGGTACACTCTTCGACTTTCCCCGGAGCCGACCAGCGGGTCGGAGGGGGCGTCGTCCGAAGTGCCGGCCGAGACCGGCGGAGCGAGCCATGAGCCTGTCGATCGAGCCGTCCACGAAGTTCACCTTCACCGTCACCCGCGAGCCCAAGGCGGAGGGAGCGAAGAAGACCCTCCTGCGGCTCATGCGGATGCAGCCGACGATCCAGCGGGGTCTCTCCCGCCTCGCCGTGCGGCGCGAGCGGGAGGACAACATCGTGAAGCGGCGCGGTGGTCGCCTCTGGACCAGCCGGGCGAAGGTCTCGAAGCTCGTGCGGGTCGCGAAGGGGGAGACCTTCACCCTCCGCGTCACCCCTCAGATCATTCCGGACATCCAGAGCGTCGCCGCGTACCTCTCCGCCACGAAGGCGTGAGCGACCCGCGACCCTCGAGCCGTTGAACACCCGACGCCCCGCCCCGCGCGGGGCGTCGTTGCTTCTCAGGCTCGGCGACCATGATCAGGAGGGGGCGAGGGAGAGCCCGCTCCCGCCGCCGGTGCGGTCCCATTCCTCCGCGCCGCGGAGCATCGGCGGTGGAGCGGTGCCGCCCGCCGACTGCAGGCGGCGCCTGACCTCCGCCTCCCGACGCTCCGCCTCCTCGGATCGACCTTGCCGGCGGTCGATGGCGGCGAGGAACCGCTGCGCCTCGATGAGTCCCGGCTCGCGGGCGAGCGCCAGCTCCAGCGAGGTCCGGGCGTGGACGAGGTCCCCGATCCAGGCGAGCGAGACGCCGAGCAGGAGGTTCGCCTCCGCATGGATCCGGTCGATCTCGAGGGCGTCGAGGGCGTGCTCGCCCGCCGGCTCGAAGCGGCTCCGCGCCAGCGCGAGGCGAGCGAGGGCGAGGTGCGCTCCCACCGAGGGATCGTGCGACTTCGCCTGCTGGAGGAACCGCTGCGCCTCGTCGAGCCGCCCGAGCGCCGTCGCGAGCTCGCCCATCCCAAGCGCGAGGTCGTCCCGCTCGGTCGCTGGCTGGCGCAGGCGGAGGAACTCCTTGGTCGCGCCCTCCTCGTCGCCGGCGTTGAGGAGCGCTCCCGCGAGCGCGAGCCGCGGCTCGAGCGGATCGGGACTTCGCTCGATGAGGGCGCGAAGCGCCGCCGCCGCCTCGGACGCCCGACCGCAGGCGAGGAGCGCCTTCGAGAGCGACTCGACGTAGCGGCGCTCCTCTGGCTTGTCGCGGACGAGTCCCGCGAGCACCTCCGCCGCCGCCGCGGACCGCCCGGTCGTCGAGAACACGATCGCGCGGTTGAACTCCGTCTCGCGACGGACGAGGTCGAGCTGCGCCTCGGCGCTCCCGCTCGGATCCGCCATGTAGCCGAGGTCGACGAGCTGCCGCAGCGCATCGTGCGCCTCGAAGGGATCGAGCCGCAGGTCCGCGGGGTGCTGCCCTGCATCGCCGGGCTCGGTCTCCCAGCTCGCGATCGAGGGAATCGCCTCCGCAGGGCAGGGCGGATCGAACGCCTCGCCGAGCGCTCGACCGTCGAGGTCCTTCGCGACCGGGACGCCGAGGAGCGCCATCGCCGTCGGGGCGACGTCGACGAGCCGCGGCGAGTGGACGCTCGCGCCGCGGGCGATGCCCGGTCCCGAGAGGACCAGGATCCCGGTCTCGCGGTGCCAGCTTGCCTCGAGCGCCGCGCGATCGGCGGCGAGCTCGGCGGTGATCACCGGTCGGCGATGGTCGCTGTGGAAGCCGTGATCGCTGAGGAGGAGCACCGTCGTCTCGCTCCCGGCGAGGTCGAGGAGCTCGCCGAGCATCCGGTCATGCAGGCGGTAGGTCGCCGGCATCACCTCGCCGAAGAGCCGCACGTCCTGCTCCGACGCCTCGCCATGCCGCGGCGGCAGGTACTCCATGAAGAGGTGCCCGATGGTGTCGATCCCCTCGTAGAAGACCATCGCGCAGTCCCACTCGCGATGCCGCGAGAGCAGGGATCGCGCCGCGGCATGCACCGACGCGGTCCGGGCGAGCTGCTTGGCGAGGGACCGCGGCCGCGGGTCGTTCCGCGCGAGGTCGCGGAGTCGGGGGATGAACGCCTGAAGGTCCTTCGCGCCGAGGGACCACGTGCCGACGCGTGCCGCCGCGATCGCCGCCTCCTCCTCGCGGGGATGGACGAGTCCGGGCGTCGTCGGCCATGGTCCGCCGCCCGTGGTCGGCTCGCCCTCCTGCAGCATGTTGCTGACGCAGATGCCGCGGATGGGTTCCGCCGGGTGCGAGGCGTACCAGGAGACCACGTGGGTCCGGAGACCAGCCTGGGTCAGCACGTTCCACAGCGCCTTGACCCGGCGGGAGGTGCTCGAGGCGAGCCGAAGCGGCGTGGTCGCCGCGGGATCCGGATTGGGCTCGACGAAGTTCAGGATCCCGTGGCGGTCGGGGGTGACGCCGGTCGCGATCGTCGACCAGAGCAGCGGCGAGAGCCGGGGGAGCGCCGAGGCGAGGTCCGATCGGAGTCCGGCGTCCACGAGGCGGCGGAGCCGGGGCATCGCCCCTGAACTCCACAGGCGATCGATCATCATCCAGTCGGCGGCGTCCCATCCGACGATCAGGAGCCGACGAGCACGACGCTGACCGGGGTCCGCGGGAGGCATCGCGGCGGAATGTACGGCGGCGATGACGGAGCACCAAAAGAGAGCACGGGCGGTCCGTGCTGGACCGCCCGTGCAGAGATCCCTTCAGGATCCGTCGAGGACCGTCGTGCGATCAGGCGCGACGGCGACGCGAGCCGGCGAGACCCGCGAGACCGAGCAGGGCGATGGCGCCCGGCGCCGGGATGGCGCCCGCGGCGATCGACGTGCCCGCAAGGCTCTCGAAGGCGTACTCGACCAGCGTGCGGGGCTGACCCTGCAGCGTGCCGGCGAGCGAGATCCGCATCCACCCGTAGTGCAGCGTGCCCGCCGCCTCGTTGTTGAAGCGGAAGCCGACGACGTTGTTGCTGCTGTTGAACACGAACGCGCCGGGACCGGTCGTCTGCGCGGCGCCGGCGGACCAGGTCGAGGCGCTTCCGATGATCGTGCCGCCGGCAAGGTTGCTGACGCCGGTGGTCGGGGCACCCCCGCTCGTGAGCCGCATGTAGACGCCGCCGGTCGGCGCCGCCGGGTTGAAGAAGTTCAGGGTCGTGGACGACCAGGGATTCACGTCCCAGCCGGGGACGGTGGAGCCGGTGCCGCCGGTCGTGTTGAACGCGCCGGTGACGACGTTCAGGTAGAGACCGTTGGTCGTCGAGGGAATGTTCAGGTTCACCACGCCGCTGTAGACGATCGCGGCCGAGGCATGGCCCGCGACGCTGGCGACGGCCGCGACGGCGAGGTGCCGCGCGAGACGATTTCGAAGAGCGCTCTTCATGTCCAGTTCCTTCCTCTCTGCGAGTTGTTCTGTCTCGCCGGCTCCGTCCACGCGACGGGCTCGACGCGACTCCCTTTTCGTGTGACTCCGCTCCTTCACGCCTCCCCCTCCTCGGGGGAACCCTCCCAGGAGGTCTGCGTGGGGCAGACTCCCGATCCGGTAACCGGAACATGACCTCACATCACGATCTCGGCAAGCAGATTCTTTGAAAAACGATGAGGGCGACTCCGGGATCACGCGTCCGCCCCTTGCGAGATCGCCGCCCGCGTCCCCCGTCAGGTCCAGTCGGAGAGGAGCATCGCGAGGTCGGCGCCGTTGACCACGCCGTCCCCGTTGAGGTCCGGCAGGGGGTCGTTGCTGCCCCAGGCGGCGAGCAGGATCGAGAGATCCGCCCCATTCACGACGCCGTCGCCGTTCAGGTCGCCCGGGACGCCGGGACCGCCGCATCCCTCCCAGAGCGCCAATCGGTTGGCGGGCTGTCCGCCGATCGAGGTGAACTGACCCCCGATCAGGAGGTCCTGCCCGGCGTCGCTCGGGATGACGATCGCGTCGAGCACCGTGCCGCTCGCCCCGCCGCCGAAGGGTTCCCAGGAGGTGCCGTTCCACTTCGCCATCCGCTCGAGGGGCGTCGAGCCGGATGCCGTGAAGGTGCCGAAGGCGTAGAGCGCCTCGCCGGAGCCATCGTCGTAGACCGCGAGCTTCCAGACGATCCCGTTCGCGAACCCCTCGCCCACGTTCGACCACTGCGTGCCGTTCCACCGCGCGACCCGGTTGGCGGGCTGACCTCCCGCCGAGGTGAACGACTGCCCGCCGACGTAGAGCGCCGGTCCCGACCCGTCGTCGAAGATCGCCATGGTCATGATCGAGACCGTCGAGCCGGTGCCCGCGATGCCGCTGCCGAGGGCGGACCATTGCTTCCCGTTCCACTTCGCGATGCGGCTCGCCGGGACGCCGCCCACCTCGGTGAATCGACCGCCGACGTAGAGGGCGGGTCCGGTGCCGTCGTCGAAGGCGGCACTCGTGAAGAGGATCAGCGGCACGTTGCCGCCGATCGAGCCCCCGAGCGGCGAGAAGGTGGTGCCGTCGTACTTGGCGACGTAGTTCGCGCCGCTGCCGCCGATGTTCTGGAAGTTCCCGGTGATGTAGAGGGCGTCGCCGGAGCCATCATCGAAGGTGGTGAGGTCCCACAGCTGGTTCGAGAAGAGCTCGAGCTGGGCGCCGATCGACTCCCACGCGCCGTTCCGCCAGCGGGCGAGCTTCGCGGTGCCGGGCACGCCGCCCGCGAGGTCGAAGTAGCCGGCGGCGTAGAGGTCGCCGGCGAAGCTGCCGAGGGCGTAGCACTCGGCGTTCGAGAGACCGCTCCCAAGCGGCGTCAGCGTGGTGCCGTCGAACCGGGCGATCCGGCTCGCGGCGACGCCGCCGACCGAGGTGAAGCTCCCGCCGAGATAGAGCGCCTGTCCTCCGCCGTCGTCGTGGAGGAGCAGGCTGCCGACGATCCCGCTGTCGGCGCCCGGCACGCCGATCGAGAGGTCCCATCCCGGGACGCAGCCATCGCCGGCGCGGTCATCGGCGGCGGCAGGGGCGAGGATCGTCGAGGTCGCAAGCAGGATCGCCGCAGCGGCGCGGTCGGGAGCGCGGTGCATGGTTCGTTCTCCTTCGGGGACTCGGGTTGGTCGGCGCGAGGTTCGATCCTCTCCGCGACCTCGCGCCGTCAGGGCCGCGACAGGATCGCGTGGCGGATCGGCATGACGAGGTTGGGGATCACCCGCTCCTCCGCGAGGCGCTCGGCATGCCCGCAGAGTCCGGCGAAGATCTCCGGGAACTGGGCGAGGTCGGTGATCGGCCCGTGGCGGCGGATGGTGAGGTAGACGCTGATCGGCTCCGGCGCGAACTCCCCGCTCGCCGCCTCCGCCGCGGACCCGCGGCTTCGGACCTCGAAGAACGCCTGGAGGTCGCAGGACTCGCTCAGGGCGATCCCGACGATCGGCTGGCAGTCGAGGAAGCGATCCTGCTGGGCATCCACCAGGCTCGCGAGGGGGCTGTCCGCGAGGAGCGCGTCGAAGACCACCTCGTCGCGGTTCGTCTCCGCCTCGAGGTCGAAGCCGAAGACGAGCTCGAGGTAGTCGACGTCGAGCGGACTGATCGAGAGGTAGTAGGGGGCGATCTCGAGGATCAGCCGGTGCAGCCGGTAGGCGCTCTCGAGCTCCTCCGGGTTGACCTCGCCGCTTCGGATCGAGGTCTGCCGCATCGCGACCCAGCGATACCTTCGCTCGGTGTCGGGGCTCTCGAGCGCCAGCTCGCCTTCGTACCGACGCAGCCGGTCGAGGTCGGGTGCCTCGCGGCGGATCCGGTCGAAGAGGTCGAGCAGGGTCTCCCGGCTCTCCGGGAGGTCCATCTTCAGCGCGAGCTTCTGGTTGACGTAGAAGTCGCTGCAGCACTCGCTGAAGTCGCGCATTCGATCGGCTCCTTCCCGGGTGGAAACCTAGTGCCAGATCGACCGCGGACCAGCGGAAGGGCAGATTATCCACACCATCGGTGGAGATCGTCCGATGCGGCGACGACGACCTCGGCGCGTCGCGGCGACGCGATCGTCGGCGCAACCTGCGATGCCGTCGCGGTCTACGCCGGCGATCGACGGTGCGCGACGATCCACGCCGCGAGGTCGTCGGTCGCGCGAAGATCCGCGACGACTCGATGCGCTCCCACGAGCTCCTCCGCGGGATGCTTGCCGGTCGTGACCGCGAGGCAGCGGCATCCGTTGATCAACGCACAATCCACGTCGAGGGGGGTGTCGCCGATGATCACGACCTGCTCGGGCGGCACCGCGCGACCGTGGTGCTCCTCGAACCGCCGCATGGCGACGGGAGGAAGCGATCGTCGGTCGATGCCGTCGGAGGCGAACGCCCCGAGCACGAAGTGATCCGGATCGAAGCCGGCGGCACGAACCTTGAGCCGCCCGGTCTCCGGATAGTTGCCGGTGAGGAGTCCGAGCGTCACGCCGGGCTCGCGGCGGAGGCGAAGGACGAGCTCCGGCGCGCCCGGCAGCGCCTCGGAGACCGCCTCCGTCTCGAAGCCCCTCGTCAGGTGATGGTGGTAGCGACCGCGGAACCGCTCGTGGATCCGCTCGTCGGTCGCCTTCCCGTGCTTCTCGCTGAGGTCCCGCCAGATGTGGGTGTCGAGGCGTCCCGAGGTCGAGACGCCCTCGAAGTCGTACGGCCCCGGACCATGCACGTCCGCCATCGCCTTCGCCATCGCGCGAAGTCCGGCGCCGTGGGTCAGGAGCATCGTGCCGTCGATGTCGAAGAGGACGAGCATGCTGGCAGAGACCTCGGAGGCGCCTAGCGGGCGATCGCCGCGCAGATCCGCCTCGCGGCGTCCGCGAGGTCGGTCGCGGGCTGCATGGTGGGGAGGTCGCGCTGCGCCTCCTCGAGGATCCGCCGCGCCGCGGCGACGTTGGTGCCCTCGAGCCGCACGGTCAGCGGCACCTTGAAGCCGACGGTCTTCGCCGCGGAGACGATCGCGCGGGCGATCACGTCGCACTGCATGATGCCGCCGAAGATGTTGACGAGGACGCCCTTCACCTTGGGGTCGGCGAGGATGATCCGGAACGCCTCGGTCACCGCCTGCTCGCTCGCGCTGCCGCCGACGTCGAGGAAGTTCGCGGGCTCCGCGCCGTGCAGCTTGATGATGTCCATCGTCGCCATGGCGAGCCCCGCGCCGTTCACGAGGCAGCCGATGCTGCCGTCGAGGGCGATGTAGCTGAGCCCGAACTCGCGGGCCTTCAGCTCGAGCGGGTTCTCCTCGGCGGGATCGAAGAGCGACGCGATCGCCTTCTGCCGGAACATCGCGTTGTCGTCGAAGGAGAACTTGGCGTCGACCGCCATGACCCGACCGTCGGGAAAGTCCTTCGTCGGAGGCGTCAGGACGAGGGGGTTGATCTCCGCGAGGCTCGCGTCGCTCGCGCGGAAGAGCCGGTCGAGGCGGAGCATGAGGTCCACCGCCTGCCCCACCGCCTTGCCGGCGAAGCCGAGCTTGAACGCGACCTGCCTCGCCTGCCATGGCTGCAGGCCGAGGAGCGGATCGGTCGGCATGGTGAGGATCGCGTCCGGGCGCTCCTCGGCGGTCTTCTCGATCTCGACGCCGCCCTCCGCCGAGGCGATGAGGGTGTTCGTCCGCCGCGCCCGATCGACGAGGATCGCGAGGTAGTACTCCTTGGCGATGTCGACTGCCTCCGCCACGAGGAGCCGCTTGACCTCGAGTCCCTCCGGCGGGGTCTGCGGGCTCCGCATCCGGTTCGAGAGCATGAAGGTCGCCGAGTCGGTCGCGCTCTTCTCGTCGGAGACGAGCTTCACGAAGCCCGCCTTGCCTCGACCGCCCGCGTGGACCTGCGCCTTGACCACGACCCGCGAGGCGCCGGCGGCGAAGATCGACCTCGCCTCCTTCGCCGCGGCGGCGGGCGACTCGACCATCGCGCCGGGGGGGACGGGAATGCCCGCGTCGCGGAGGAGCTGGCGGGCTTGATACTCGTGGACCTTCATGCGGGTCGTTCCGGAGGCGTGGCTCGCGCAGCGTTCTGGAGCGCGAGGGGGAGGATGATACTGGTCGGGCGATCCGCTTCGGAACTCTCCCGCGAGCGGAGCGACGCGGGGGAGTCGGGCTTGTCGCGACGCGACAAGCCCGGTGGGGGTGGTACGAAGCACGACGTGCGGTGACCGGCGTCGTCGCGACAGGAGCGCCGTTCGACGCTCGTCTCGAGTCGCACCACCCTCACCCGCGTCGCGAACTGCGTTCGCGACGCGACCTCTCCCACTCGTCGCGTGGCGACTCGCGGGAGAGGTGGGGCGCGCGGCAGCTCTCCCACTCGTCGCATGGCGACTCGCGGGAGAGGTGGGGCGCGCGGCAGCTCTCCCGCTCGTCGCGTGGCGACTCGCGGGAGAGGTGCGGGCGGCATCGGAGTCGGGCGATCGATGCGATACAGTCCGCGCATGTCGATCGACTGCGCCAGCCTCCTCGCCGACGCCGGACCGATCGCGCGGCGGCTCGCCGGCTTCGAGGTACGTCGCGAGCAGGTCGAGATGGCGACGGCGGTCGAGGGCGCCATGGAGCGGGGGGAGCATCTCCTCGTCGAGGCCGGCACCGGGGTCGGAAAGAGCTTCGCGTACCTCCTTCCGGCGATCCGGCGGGTCGTCGAGCGGCGCGAGCGGGTCATCGTCTGCACCCACACGATCTCCCTGCAGGAGCAGCTCCTCGAGAAGGACCTGCCGCTCCTCAACGCGGTGATCCCCGAGGAGTTCACGGCGGTCCTCGTCAAGGGTCGAGGCAACTACGTCAGCCTGCGCCGCCTCATGCTCGCCTCGCGGCGTCAGGACCGGCTCCTCGTCGACGAGGAGGAGCGGCATGCGCTTCATCGCATCGAGGACTGGGCGTACGAGACCCGCGATGGCTCGCTCGCCACGCTGCCGCAGCTGCCGCCGCCGGGGGTGTGGGAGCTGGTGCAGTCGGACGTCCACAACTGCATGGGTCGCCGCTGCGAGCAGTTCGACAAGTGCTTCTACCAGGCGGCGCGGCGGAGGATGGAGAACGCCGACATCCTCGTGTGCAACCACGCGCTCTTCTTCTCCGACCTCGCCCTGCGCTCGAGGGGACTCGGCTTCCTGCCGCCCTACAAGCACGTGATCCTCGACGAGGCGCACCACCTCGAGGAGATCGCCGCGGAGCACTTCGGTCGCCGGGTCAGCGAGGGCAGGGTTCGGCACCTGCTGCGGACGCTGCTCGACGAACGGAGCGGTCGCGGCTACCTCGCCGGGCTGCGGTGGGCGGAAGGGGCGGAGCTGGTGGACCTCGCGGTGACGCGGCTGCTCGCGGTGCAGCGGGAGTCCGAGGCGCTCTTCGACGCGCTGTGGAGGCTCCATCAGTCGTCAGGAGGCGGCAACGGACGGCTCCGCCAGCCTCCCGACGTCGAGGACCGCCTCTCTCCCGCGCTCGCCTCGCTCGCGGGGCACCTCCGCCTGATGCGCGAGCGGATCCCCGAGGACGCCGAGAAGCTCGAGCTGAACGCCTACGCGGCGCGGACGCAGGAGCTCGCCGACGAGGTCGCGGCGCTCCTCGGGCAGTCGCTGATCGGCTGCGTCTACTGGATCGAGGTCGGACGCTCGCGCGGTCGCGACGCGCGGTCGCGGGGGATGGTCACCCTCGCCGCGGCGGTGGTCGAGGTCGCGCCGACCCTGCGGGAGCACCTCTTCGGGCAGGAGGCGTCGGTGGTGATGACCTCCGCGACGCTCGCCGTCGGCGGATCCGACTTCGGGCTCGTCGCGTCGCGGCTCGGCTGCGAGGGCGCCCGCACCCTCGTCCTCGGCTCCGCGTTCGATCACGCGAGGCAGATGCGGGTGATCATCGATGCCGGGCTGCCGCCTCCGGAGCATCCCGATCACCTGCGCCAGCTCGTGCCCGCGATCCTCCGCGAGATCGACCGCACCGACGGCGGCGCCTTCGTCCTCTTCACGAGCTTCGCCTCGCTCGAGGCGGTCGCGGAGGCGATCGCCCCGGAGCTCGAGCTGCGCGGGCTCGCGATGCTCGCCCAGCGCCCCGGCACGAGCCGAACGGCGCTCCTGCGGCAGTTCCGCGCGTCCGAGCGGGCGGTGCTGCTCGGGACGTCGAGCTTCTGGGAGGGCGTGGACGTGCGGGGGCGGGCGCTCCGCAACGTGATCATCGCGAGGCTTCCCTTCGACGTGCCGGATCGCCCCTTGGTGGAGGCGCGGCTCGAGCGCATCCGGCAGCAGGGCGGCAACCCCTTCCGCGACGACCAGCTGCCGAGGGCGGTGCTTCGCTTCAAGCAGGGGATCGGCCGCCTGATCCGCTCGCGCGAGGATCGCGGGCAGGTCGCGGTGCTCGATCCGCGGATCGTGACCAAGCCCTACGGGCGGCTCTTCCTCGCGGCGATTCCCGAGGGCGTCCGCATCACCGTCCTCCGCGGCGACGAGGAGGAGGAGATCGAGGTGCACGAGGGGATCGAGTAGGTTCGGTCGAGTCGGAACCGAGGGATCGCGGCGCGGCAGTCCGTCGAGCCGACGGTCATGGCGACGTCGGCGAGCGTCGTGCGTCCACGAAGAGATGGTCGTGTTCGGAGAGCTGCTCGAGATGCCGGTAGCCGTGCGACGCGAGGAAGGCGTCCATCCGAGGCAGACCGCGGCACTCGACGAGGAGATGCCGGAAGCGGAACCTTGCGTGGTCGATGCCCTGCAGCACCGCGAGCTCCGAACCTTCGACGTCGAGCGAAAAGAAGTCGACAAGCTCGGGTGCGTCGGCCTCGAGCAGGATCTCGTTCAGTGTCCGAGGGATCGCGCCGTAGGCGATCACGTCCTCCTGAGGCGCGAGGTACTTCCGCCCGCTCTCGACATGCTCGTGTGGATCAGGGAGATCCGATCCATCGAGCTCCGAGACCGACATCAGGTTCGCGTAGAGCATCGGCACGAAGCGCTCCGTGTATCCGAACGGGACGCACGCCGCGCAGAAGACCCGAGTCTCGGGCGAGCGGTTCGCGCGGCACTTGAAGTAGTTTGCATGCGAGGGCTCGACGAGCACGCCTCGCCAGCCGCGGTGCCGCTCGTAGTGAAGCGTGTTGGATTGGGACACCCCGTCGTTGGCGCCGACCTCGACGAAGTACCCTCGGTCGAAGTCGAGATGCCGCCGCATCTTCAGGTCGAGACCGTGCAGTCCGTGATAGCGTCGGGCGTCGTTCATGGAGGAAGCTCGTGGGGGAGGATGCGCGGCATGGGCGGTCGCCGGAACGCTCAGGAGCCGTCCACCGGTGCCCGAGCGGGCCGGAACACCGGATGCACGCCGCGCTCGACGGCGAAGGCACGCTCGCCCGCGGCGAGGGCATGATCGCCACGGTGCTCGGCGATCAGGCTGCTCCACATCCGAAGGTGCGGATCGTCGGAGAAGGTGTTGCGGTGGTGGATCACGCCGCCTTCCGCGTCGGCGACGACGCCCGGCGAGGCGGCGATCTCGGACTCGGCGGCGGCGACCGCCGGACCGCCGTGCACCGAAGCGCCGGCGAGCGAGATCGCGAAGGGACCGGCGAGGTGGCCCATCGACTGCACGAAGCGCCTCGCCGCCGGCTCGCCGGCGCCCGGAAGCGGTTCCCGCTCGCGCTTGGGGTGGTCGAGCATCGACTCGAAGATCGCGCGGAAGCGACGGGCGTTGCGATCGGGATCGAAGTGTTCGCGGGCGTGGGACCTGGCGTTCTCGCCAAGACGACGCCGCAGCGACCCATCGTCCACGAGTCGCTCGAGCTGGCGCGGGTACTCGTGCTCGTCCGCCGCGACGAGTCCGGTGACGTCGTGCGTGATGAGGTCGTCGGCGCCGGTTCCCGCGAGGACGACGACCGGCAGTCCCACCCACATCGCCTCCTGCACCGACTTCTCGCTGGTGGAATACCCCTCCGGGGCGAGCGGATGCCCGATCGCGTCGAGTCCGGCGAAGGCCGAGGCGAGATCCTCGGTGGGCCCGTGGACGATCGCGCGCTCCGCGAGACCGAGTTCATGGAATCGTTGCCGCAGCTCGTCGAGGTGACCCGGTCCGAAGACGTCGAAGCCCACGTTCGGACGATGCACCGCCGCGCATAGTTTCGCGAAGCGTGGATGGAGCTTGGCTGGTCCTACGAGGCCCACGTGCCCGATGCGGAAGCCGTCGTGCGGTGTGGGCCGGAAGTGGTCGAGGCGGGACATGTCCGCAAGGGCCGGCGACCACTCGGCGATGCCGCCGCGATGGCGGATCGCCTCCGCAGCAGGAGAAGCCAGGGTCCGCGGGCTCGACGCCAGCAGGCGATCGGCGAAGTCGCCGAGCTCGGCGGTGGCGACATGCGGTCGCGTGGTGCCCCGAACCGCCGTCCGGACGAGGATGCGGGCGGCCGGCCAGGAACGGCGCATCGCGTCGAGCAGGAGGGGATGGTTCCAGTAGTCGATCGAGACGACGTCGGCCTGTTCGATCGCATGATCGAGCGTCGCCGCATCGCAACGTCCGTGGACGTGTGCTCCAAGCCGCTTCGCACGAAGCAGCAACGGGGCGGAGATCGGACGATCGAGCACGAGGACCTCGTGCTCGCTCGCGAGTCCGACCGCACGCCACGCGGCGATCATCGCCAGAAGATCCCGTTCGGGACCACCACCGATGAACCGGGGAATGACGTGAAGCAGCCTCACGGCGTGCTCTCGCGGCGGCGACGCAGGTAGCCCGCGGCGATGCGGAGCCACTCGCATCGGTAGCGCTCGACGTCGGCGGACAGGCTCGTCGACCGCATGCCCTTGCGGAGCACGAGTCGATCGACGCGGACGGGCCCAAGGCCCGACTGCACGAGGCGAACGAACCAGTCGCTGTCGGCCCCGATCTCGAGCGACTCGTCGAAGCCGCCGATCGCTTCGAAGGCGTCGCGTCGGGCCAGCATGGCGCCCGGCGTGAATCCGGGAAGCGGCGTCCCGATCCGATCTCGTTGGGCGTCGGTGGCCACGTCGCCGTGGAGCGCGACCGGCATGACCAGCCCGATCGCCGCGAGGCGATCCGGTGCGGCGGCGAGCGCGTCGTGCAGCGACGCGAGACCTGCGGATTCCCAGCGGTCGTCGGCGTCGCAGAAGGCGATGAACGGTTGCGTGGCGGCCGCGATCGCCTCGTTGCGAGCCGCCGCGAGACCTCGCGAGCGTTGATGCAGCAGCCGCACGCCACGCGAGCCACGGGCGATCTCGATCGAGCCGTCGTTCGATCCTCCGTCGATGACGATCGTCTCCGCGACCGTCGCTTCGGCGATCGAGGCGAGGGCCTTCGCCAGATGCGAAGCCCCGTTCCGCACCGGCACGATGGCGGTGACGGGCACGGTCATCGGTCGCTCCCGTGCACGGCGCTGCCCACGGCACTTGACATGCCGCGGAGCTTCGATCGGATCTCCTCAAGGGACCTCGACGAGGCGCCGTGCTCAGCGAGGTGATCGAGGATCGCGATCGACTCCTCTGGATGTGAGAACGGCGCGAGGTGCAGTCGGGTCGCCGCATCGATCGGGGCGGCGGGATTGGACTGTAGAAGCCGAGCCAGATGGCCCGCCATCTTCGGTTGCCTGCATCGACCGAGAAGCTCCGCCATCAGCGAGCGGCGGTCGTAGAGGGGATCGAGACCGCCGGGCGTTCCGTCCCGAACCGGTGTGCGATCGCTCGCTGGCAGTGTCGCGACGAAGTCGCCGGCGAACGTGGTTCGGGTGGCGTCGGCTCCGATGCCGGTGTTCTCGACGAGATTGACCGAGGAGACCGCGGCGATCCGCCCGTCGAGGATCGTCCGCACCGAGAAGGAGGTGTCCCACGCGAGACGTCGCACGCGGCGCGCCTCGGCGACGATCAGCCGGCAATGCTCGGCGAGCAGCGGATCGAGATCCGCGAGGCCGAGACAGGCGTCGACTCCGGCGTCGAGCGTCGAGAGATCGATCGCCCGGCTTCGCCGCCATGATCGGGCGGTGGTCGCCCAGCCCCAGATGCTGCCACGTCGGGCCCGCAGGTGATCGGCGTCCTGATCGCCCCAGGCCCCGAGCGCGTTGTGCCCGCTCGCGATCGAGAAATCCGGATCGTCCCCATATCGATCGAGCATCGAGATCGCCCATGGCAGGAAGCGGGGCGAGGGACGAATGTCGTCTTCCAGCACGATCGCGCGATCGACGCGATCGAACAGCCAGTCGAGTCCCTGTTCGAGCCGATCGTCGCAACCGAGGTTCGAGGCGGCGAACTCACGGACGATCTCGCAGGACCAGTCGATGGCGTCGAGCGCAGCGCGGGCCGCCTCGCAGCGTTCGCGTTCGCCCTCGCGGTCGGCGCGAGGGCCGTCGGCGATCGCGAAGATCCGGCGCGGCTTCGAGGAGCGGAGTCGCTCGATCAGTTCGGCCACCCGCCGCGGGCGGTTGAACAGGACGATCGCGACCGGCGTGTCGAAGGTGTCCATCACGGATCCTGAAGGCGTCGGTGCTCCGCGGTCGCGGCGCAGTTCAGTGATCGCGGGTGTCCCGGTTCGGCCAGCCCGCGTTCGGATCCACCTCGTGGATCGGGTCCATCATGATGATCTCGGAGATGTCCTCGAAGGTCTCCATCGACGGGGGCGTGTACGACTCCGGCAAGGGATAGGGGTCCGACTTCGCCTCGGCCGCCGGGCCGAGCAGTTCGGCCGCGATCATGGACTCGATGAACGTCGAGCATTCGGACGCGGCGGAGGCGCCGTAGGCCGCGGCGAGTTCGGCGATCACGGCGTCGCGGTCTGCGCCCTGGTCGAACCGCGTCCAGATCCACGGAGCGGATCCGACGAGGAGTAGGACGACGCCCTTCTCGGAGTCGATGAGGATCGTCTCGCCTTCGATGGTCTCGCTGGGGAATCGGGCGACGTTGGATTTCAGGTGATTGGTCATCGAAGCGGCTTCCAGCAGGAGGCATGCCGGTCGTCGCCGGCGAGGGTTCGCATCGTTCGTTCGATCAGATCAAGTGCCTCGTCGGTGCGATCAGCGCCGACCGCGAGGCTGAAGTGTGGGACCTCGAGCAGTCCGGCGTGGCTGGTGTCGAGCGCCCGCGGGTCTTCGGCAGCGGGGCCGCGCAGCTGCGACGCGAGCAGGGAGCGAGCCGCGGAGGCGTCGATCCGGGCTTGCGTGCAGCCCGCGCCGTCGCTCCGCGTCAGATGAAAGATCGCCGCCACCGGCAGCCAGGCCTCCGGCGAGACGGTTCCAAGTCGGCGCAACATGAGCGTCTCCTCGTCCTCAAGCATGCCGCGCACGGGGCGATCGACCTCCCGGACGCCTTCGGGAAGCGGCGCATCGAGCGGCACCCGCAGCTTTACCGGACGCGGCAGCGGCTGCACGAGCGGCGTGCCCTCCGCCACCCGCACTTGATCGTCGCCGAGGACGCGCAGTCCTCGCGCGATCGCGCCAAGGGTGGTCGTCGACTTGCCGGCGAATGGCGGGCCGCAGAGCAGCGCGACTCGACCGTCGAACTCGATCGACGCGGCGTGGAGCAGGGGGCAGGCGGCGTGTCGGGCCAGGAACTCGCCGAGGGTCAACGCCATCCAGATCAGGCGGTCCTCCCGGCATGCAAAGACGCGGTACTGCTCCTGCACGAACACCTCCCGATCATGCAGTGCGTTGAGTTCCGCGCGACCGTTGGCGAGGATGAGGGGCTCCGGGACGAGACCGGTGAGGTCGGCGAGGTCCGTGAGCACCTCGACGGAGTGCGCGGTGACCGTCGTCGAGGCGCCAGCCCATCCGAACCGCGCTGCCCAACCCGCGGAGGCGGGCACGGGACGCGGCGGCGTCGCCACGCGGTCGCGAGTCGCCGACCACCGTCGGCTCGCCGCCGCGCGAGCCGCATCGAGGGGCAGGGAGTCCGAGGCGTCCGGCTGGCGGCGGAGCCTCTCGAGCGATGCGGCGATCGACTCTCGCTCGATCTCGATCGGGAGGGCATGGTCGCCGTCCCGCGATGCCGCGGCGAGCTGCAGCAGGTGCTTCGGGACCATCTGGCAGCCGGCGGGCAGGGACCGGAGCCACGCCGGAACGAAGAAGGGCATCCACCGCGGGAAGTTCCGCGGCGTCGGCGCGAGGGGATTGCCGGTCGGCGCCGTCGCCCAGGAGAAGTAGGCGTGATGCAGGAGGCGCATCTCGCGGCCGGATGGATCCGCGTGCCGCCGATAGGTGTTGGTTCCGTGGATGCGGTAGCGATAGAGCGGGTCGGGAACGAACCTCGGCTCGGTGACGCGAAGCGCGTCGAGCAGGAACTGCCAGTCGTGGCAGATCGGCATCGACTCGTCGAAGCCGCCCGCGATCTGGTGGAGGTCCCGGGTGAACAGGAAGTTGCCGGTGCTCATCGCGATGTTCGAGATGAGCAGGCTGAAGCCAACCGTCGGGAAGCACCGCCCGAGGGCGAACGACATCTCCATCCATCGCGGGAACATCGCGAGGTCCGGCTGCTCGGCGTCGCCGAAGCACTCGACGCCGCTGAAGACGATGCTTGGATGACGAGCGTCGAGCTCCGGCAGCAGGCGCTCGAGGCGGGTTGGCCGCCAGGCGTCGTCGGAGTTGAGGATGCCGACGACCTCTTCGTCGAGCTTCGCGATCGTCTCGTTGAGGGTCCGCGCGGTGCCGCGGTTGGTCTGGACGCGGAACTCGACGGCGATCGAGCCGGCCGATGCGATCGCCCGCTCCGCCGCCGCGACCGAGCCGTCGCGCGAGCCGTCGTCGATGACCACCAGTCGATCCGGCGGTCGCGTCTGCGCGAGCACGCTTGCGATCGCCTCCTCGACGTAGCGCTCGTGGTCGTAGACCGGGATCACCACCGCGACGCGGCGTCGATCGATCGGGACGCCGGATGTCGGGGTGGGTGGCGGCGGGGTCATGGTGGTCGTGTCGAAACGGTCGCCCTGCCGGATCAGCCCGATGATTGATGACGATCGTCCGTCCGTTCGAGGTTCATGAGTGGAGCCGCGAGGCTCGCGGTTCCTCGTTCTCGGACGATGCGTTCCTTCCGATCGCCGAGGACGCAGCGCCTGCCGCGATCGCTTCGACCCATCGCCGCGTCGCGCGTCGGTTCGTCCAAGACCGCCGACGTCGTGGTTCGACTCTGGGGCTATCGGGAGGGCGACCCGAGGGATCGCATCACCGCCGGCAGGCGTCGGAGGTCTGTGAGGGAAGGTCGCGGTCCCCATCGGGCGCGTCGAATCCCGCTTCCCGCGAGCAGGAGCTTCGCCCATCCTCGCGCTCCCGGCAGCCCGAAGGGCAGCATGCGGTTCGACGCCATGGCGGTCGCCCAGTCCGCGCGGTCCCGCGGGGGAGGAAGCGCCTCCCGCCAGCGGGGAAGCGGCACGCCCAGCGACTCCTCGATCAGCGCGATGAGCCATCCCGCGCGAGCGAGGCGCCGCTCGTCGCCGACGAGCGGAAGGACCCGGCGGGGGTCCTGCGCGTCGGCGGCACGGAGGCGGAGCGCGAGGTCGGCGATCCAGCAGAGCCTCGCGCCCTCGGCTTCCATGTGCTCGCTGCAGTGGTGGTGGATGAGCGTCGCGAGTTCCCGATCCGGCTCGAAGACCCGCCATCGGTGGGTCGGGTCGAGGCGAGGCGAGTAGGCGACCGTGGCGGAGGAAGGGTCCAGGTCCTCGAAGATCTGGAACCGATGATGCAGGTCGACCTCGAGTCCCATCGGGTGGCGGAGGTGGATCGCATCGCTCGCCGGCTCCTCGACCGGCTCGAAGCTGAGTTGACGCAGCGCCGCGATGGCGCGAGGGACGTCGGCGCCTGGCATCACGAGATCAAGATCCTGGAGCCGCCGCGAGCCCACGTCGGGCCAGAGCCAGTCGAGGTAGTGGACTCCCTTGTAGAGGATCGGTCGCTCGCCGATCGACTCGAGGACCTTCTGCACGCGACCGGCGAGCAGCACGATGGCGCGGTTGCGGAGGCGGTTCGCCCGCCAGGCGTTCACCGCGGGCGTGCGGAGCCGATCCGGGACGAGGTCGGAGTCCGGACCCTGGTCGAGCACGAAGCCCAGCGCCGGCAGCACGCGGTTCGCATCGGCGGAGAACCGAAGCCCGTCGAGCGAGCCGGAGTCGAGCGAGGCGAGACCGCGCCGCAGCGCCGGAGGATCGGCCTGACCGCCGCCGACGAGTTCGGCGAGAAACAGTCGAAGCAGCTCATCGACGCGTCGCTGCGGCATGGGAGGCAGGAGTAGAGGCGGAGGCAGGAGAAGAAGCGGAGGCAGGAGACCGGGGGATTCCCCGGTGGGTGATCGGCTCGGCGGCGGCGCTCGATTCATCCTCTCCGCCGCGGAGGTCCTTGAGACCGAGTCCCGAGGTCGGAAAGGGGGGGGTGGCGGATCAGCCCGCCGAACCACGCCACCGCCGCCAGCGACCAAGCGTCCGATGTGCTCGCGCGAGGAGCGAGTCTGGCGGGTGCCGTCGGACCCAGGCGCGAAGCCTCGCCCGCGGTCCCCCCAGCGCGCCCGCGGCCGCGTCGATCGCGAGGTCGAGGCGATCGAGGCGATCGGGACTCGTCCCGCTCGGCAGGATCGACCGGAGCGCCCGAAGCGCGGGCGCCGCTGCGGCACCGGACTCCGACGCGTGGAGCGAGTCGCGAAGCTCCTCCGCCAGTCGCGGCGTCGCCGGAGGCGCGTCGAGGATCGCCGCCGCCTCGATCATCCAGCGGAGCCGATCGGGCGGACTCCAGCACCAGTTCCTCGCGGCGAGCCGCGCGAGCATGCTTCCGAGCGAGGGCAGGGCGAGTCCGCTCCCACCGCGGGGCGCGGAGTTCAGGGGTGCGGCGAAGCGATCCTGCGACGCGTCGAGGATGACGCAGGAGAGGCGACGGGCCCGGATCGCCTCGCCCACGGCATCCGAGCCAGCGACCTCGAGCAGGATCGATCGGGTCGATCGATCGACGCCCGGGACGAGCACCTCGATCGAGCGGATCGGCAGCCGGCGCCCCGCGAAGGTGATCCCATGAAGCGAGGCGGCGAGATCGCCGAGCGCGATCGCGTGGAGACCACGCTGCTCGCAGGAGCTCGCGATCCTCTCGGCGGCGCCTGCGGCGAGCTCGGAGAGATACCACGCCCGTCGATGCCACCCGAGGCTGCGGGCGGAGGTCGCCTCGCCTGCCAAGGCGGTGCCGAGGCGGGCGACCGCGAGCGAGGCGAGCTCATGGCTCGCGGGATCCTCCTCGTCGAAGTCGCAGCGGGACCGCCACGCCAACCATGCCGCCGCGGCACGGTGCTCGTCCGGATCAAGGCAGGCGTCGAGCAGGTGGCGCTGCATCGGGGTCGGACGCGGACCCGCCCAGGACCTCGTCATGGCGCGCGACCCTCGCCGGGAGCGGCACGCCGTCGCTCCCACCCCGCGAGGCGGAGCAGGCTCGGCACCACGAGCATCGCGGCGCCGAGGCAGGCGATGCTGCCCACGAGCATCACCATGCCGAGCGTCTGCAGTCCACGGTGGCTCGCGAAGACGAGCGCCCCGAAGCCGATCGCGGTGGTCGCCGCGGTCAGCACCACCGCCTTCGCAGTCGCGCCGTAGCGGATCCGCCCGCCCCGCTGCTCCCGAGCGCGGTGCACGAGGTGCACCGACGAGTCGATGCCGAGTCCCATCAGGATCGGCACCGCGAAGAAGTTCGCGAGGTTGAGCGAGGTGCCGCTCGCCGCCATCGCGCCGAGGGTCCAGCCGAGCCCCACCACCAGCGTGCAGAGGCACACGAGCGTGGCGAGCACGCTGCGGAAGTCGAGCCAGACGAGGATCGCGACCGCGAGGAAGGCGAGGATCGCCATCTGCATGAACGCCCGCGTCATGTCGCGGATCGACTCGAGCTGGGTCATCGGGACGCCGGTCGCCTGCGGGTCGATCGAGCGGATCGCCTCGACGAACCGCTCGAGGGGCTCGAGGCTCCAGGCATCCCCGTTCGGCATGAGCCGCACGAGGAATCGACCGGAGGGCGCCATCATCTGATCGCGAAGCGCCGCGGGCAGCGCCTCCCGAAGTCGAGCGCCGTCGCCCTCCGCCATCAGGCGCAGGTTCGAGGAGGCGGACTCGATCGCCACGTCGATCGCGGCGCGGGCGTCGTGGGCGTCGTGGGCGTCGTCGGCGTCGGCATCGGCGCCAGTCTTTTCGAGGCGGTCGATCAGGCGTCGCAGCCGCTCGCTCGTCGCGAGGAGCCGCCGCGACTCCTCCGGCGCCTGCGAGGCGGCGGCGCGGGCGAGGAGCGCGAGGCGGTCCGCGGCGGTCGAGAGCTCCGCGGGAGTCCACCGGTCGGAGGCGACCGAGGCTGCCGGCGCCTGCTCGATCGCCGACCGGATCCTCGCGCGGGCGGCGATGCGGCGGTCGTCCTCGGGTCGGATCAGGTCGAGGATGCTTGCGGTTCGACCGATCTCGGGATGGTCCTTCGCGGCGTCGACGACGCGGGCAGCCCCGGCGAGGTCGGGCACGACGATCGCCCCGAACCAGCTCGCGGAGACCGAATCGTCGAAGACGCGATGCTCCCACTCGACGCTCGGGAGACCCTCCGCCTGCAGCTCGAGAAGGTTCGTCTCGAAGCGGAGCGAGCGAGCGGCGAGGACGATGCCCGCGAGGGTGACGAGCCCGACCGCCGCGAGGAGGAGGACGTCCGGCGCTCGCGCCGGCGGGCGGCGCCGCGCGACCGTCTCGACGACCGCGGAGGGCGGCGGCAGGGGCTCTCGTGCCGAGCGGCGACCCCGCCGCTCGGTGAGCCAGAGGAGCGCCGGCAGCACCACGCACATCGCCAGCGCGCAGAGCAGGAGCCCGGATCCCGCGATGACCCCGAGCTCGCGCAGCCCCTCGAAGGTGGTGGTGAGCGCGAGGAGGAACGCCGCGGCGCTCGTGAGCGATCCGGTCACGTTGCCGGGCACCGCCGTGCGCATGACGTCGCGGATCGCTCCGGAGGCGAGCCGTCGCCGGCGCGCCTCCATGAAGCGGGCGACGACGTGGACGCCATAGTCGAGCCCGACGCCGACGAGGACGAGGGTGAAGACGATGCTCAGCAGGTTGAGGTGACCGACGAGGAGCGCCGCGACGCCGCAGGTCCAGGCGAACGCCATCGCGAACGCGATGATCGCGAGCAGCGGTCGGCGGAGACCGCGGAAGACCACCACGAAGAGTCCCGCGACGATCGAGAACGAGATCCCGGTCGCGAGGCGCATGTCCTCGTTCGTCGTGGACAGCTCGTCCGCCTGCAGGACCGGCTTGCCGGTGAGCCCGATCTCGACCTCCGGGTGCCGCGCCGCGACCTCGGCGACGACCTTCCGGATCGCCGCGAGAGGCTCCGCGATCGCCTCGAGCCGTCCGAAGTCCTTCGCGGGCATCACCGCGACGAAGTACATGCGTCCGGTGTCGGAACGGAGGTACTGCGGGTCGGGCGGCTCGGCGAGCGATGGCTCGGCGCCGCCCGTTCCCTCCGCCGACGCGACGACGTCGAGGACGAGGATCGCCTCGGCGGCGAGCGTCCGCCGCGCACGATCGTCGAGGGCGAGTCCTCGCGAGAGGAGCGTCGCGAGGCGCTCCGACGCGCCGCGGATCGCCGTGGTCGCATCGCCCGAGGCGAGGTCGCCCACGCCGCCGGAGGCGGTCGCGAGCGCCTCGAGGCGATCGATCTCCATCGCCCGCGTCGCGAGGCGGAGCTGCTCGGATGGCTCGATGCGGCCGTGGACCGCCGGAAGCGAGGGGATCGATCGCAGTCCCTCGATCAACTCGTCGACCGCCGACTCCGCGGCGCGTCGTCCGCGGTCGTCGGGATCCTCGCCGCCGGAAGGACGCGAGTCGACGACGACGTAGAGGTACTCGAGGTCGCCGAACTCCTCGAGGAACGCCCGGTAGAGCTTCATGAATGGGCGGTCGGGCGCGATGAGGCTGTTGGTGTCCGCGTCGAGTCCGAGTCCGCGCCACGCGAGCACCGCCCCGCCGATCGCGAGCGCCGCGGAGATCGCGAGGATCGTCCACGGCGCGCGGAGGACGAGGTCCGCGAGTCGGCGGGTCCAGAACTCCCGCCAGGACCACGCCCGGGGCGGACGTGGTCTTGGCGTCGAGAAGGGCGGCGGAGAGGCGGCGGGGTCGGGCATCGAGCGGATCCGCGGGCATCATGCCCGTTCGACCGGGATCCCGCGAGGCGGGAGGCGGTCTCGTTCTCGGTCGCGCGAGCGGCGTTCCTGATCGCGATTCGGGCGAGGGGGACGCGTCGCCGCGGGTGGAGTCGTGACGGCGATGCCGGACGCGCGATCGACCAGCGGAGCGAACTCCTCCTGAGATCGTCTCCGGCGGTTGCGGCGACGACGGTGAATCGGAGTCTCATGATCCGTCCGCGGCGTCGCGGATGGCGATCGCTCCGCCTCGGGGCGGTCGACCTCCCCGACCTCCTTGGCGTCCCGAGGCGGTCGTTCCCCTGGTCACCGATGGAGCACGAGAGATGAAGAAGGTCCTTGGCGTGATGACGATGCTGGCGATCGCCCCGCTCGCGGCGGCGGACTCGCTCGCGACCGATCCGATCGGGAAGGTCTCCCACGAGCTGCATGGTGCTGGCGCGACGCCGCTCTCCGGCTCGCTGATCTTCCAGCACGGCACCGAGACCGGATCGCGCTACAACCCGCAGGCGAGTGCGCCGCTGCCGGGCGGCTACACCTCGGCGAACACCATCGCCTTCACGAACTGCGTGTTCGCGGGCTCCTACACGAGCGCGACGATCGACGCGCTCACCTTCGGCATCCGACAGATCGGCGGGGCGCCCGCAGTCGACCTCCGCGTCTACCTCGGTCAGATGGACACGAACGGCGACCTGATCGGCGCGTCGGTGCAGGACCTCGGTCTGGTCTCGGTCGCCGCCGCGGCGGCGAGCGCCACGACGCTCGTCTCGGTGTCGGCGGGCGGCGCGACGGTGGCGATGACCGACCTCGTCGGCTCCGGCAACCCCGGCTTCTCCGGCTTCTTCGTCGGTCTCCGCTTCGAGGGCGCGAACGCGACGAGCAACCTGAACGGCTGGCGCATCACCAACGCGCCGGCGGTGGGCGCGGCGTTCAACTACTTCGCCGCCTACGACCCGACGGTGCCGATCGTCGACAACTGGGCGTTCTCCTCCCCGACCCCCTCCTACTTCTACCTCGACGTCGAGGGCACGCTGGTGCCCGCTCCTGGCGCGGTCGCCCTGCTCGGTCTCGCCGGGCTCGCCGGCTCGCGGCGCCGCCGCGGCTGATCGCGGGAGCACGGATCCCGGCGCACTGGACACAGGGGCGGTCGCTTCGGCGATCGCCCCTGTGAACTTGGGGGGGATTGCGTGAAGCCGGGAGCACCCTTGGACCCGCGGTCGATCGTCCGGGAAGGCCGGGGATGCTCGGAGACCCCGCGATCCCTCGGCGAACTTGCCAAATCTCGGGATCTGTTCGTTGCGGAACAGGGGCTGCGTGCCACTCTTCCGGGGGGGTCGGGAGAAACGTGCTCCACGACTCCTTCGGCAGGAGTGCCTTGAGGCACGATCGGTCCGCGGCGCTCGATCCGCTCCGCGACCAACCCGACCTTCCCGGATCGAACATAGAGGAGACGAACGATGCGTGGCTTGACGTTTGGCATGGTGGTGGCGTGCGTGGCGACTTCGGCGTCTGCGCAGTTGTGGGACAACGGTCCGCTGGTGACGAATCCAGGTGCCGGCGCGGGCGGCGCGAATGCGAGCGCCATCTCGCCGGGTCAGGGCACCTTCGGAGGCGGTTTCAACAACGCGACGTTCCGGTTCGCCGAGGACTTCACCGTCACCGGTGGCGGCTGGAACATCACGAGCATGCAGTTCTTCGGGTACCAGACCAATTCCACGACGACCTCGACCTTCACCGGTCTCTTCGCCCAGATCTGGAACGGCACGCCTGGCGAGGGCGGCAGCGTGGTCTGGGGCGACATGACCACCAACCTGCTCACCTCGAGCGCGTTCTCGAACATCTACCGGGTCACGTCGACCACGCTGACCAACACGCAGCGACCGATCATGAACCTCCTCGCCGATGGACTCAACATCAACCTCGGCAACGGGGCGTACTGGGTCGAGTTCGCGACGACCGGCACCCTCGCCTCGGGTCCTTGGTGCCCGCTCGTGAGCGATCCGGTGGCGCCGATCATCGGCAACGCCCGCCAGTTCAACGTCGCGACCGGCGTGTGGGCGAACGCGGTCGATGGGACGAATGGTCTGGGCTACGCCCTTCCGTTCATCATGAATGGCACCGTGGTGCCCGCGCCGGGCGCACTCGCCCTCCTCGGGCTCGCGGGTCTCGCGGGCCGTCGTCGCCGGAACTGATCGGGACGCACGCATCGTTCGAGATCTTCACAGGGGCGGTCGCCGTGGCGACCGCCCCTGTTGCTTGTGGTCCATGCGGGGACCGGAGGACCTCCGAGGATCCGCGGTGCGATCCTCGAGGCGGCGGAAACTGGATGAACCTCGACCGCGGAGATTGACCATCTTCCGCCCGGAGGTACGGTCTCCACGGCGTGGCGTCAGGGTGTCCGAAGGATCGAGCCTGTCGGATCGAGTCCGCCGGATCGAGCTCGGGCAGTCGATTCATCCCACGGAGGCATCACGATGCAGGGGTCGCTCGTCCGCAATCGTGCACCGCGTCGAGGAAGGCTGCTGGTGGCGTCCGCCCTGCTGCTCGCGACCGTGTGCTCCTCGGTGGCGGTCGCGCAGCCGGCGCCTCAGAGCGTGGCTCGTCGGTGGAACGAGGCGTTGCTTCAGGCGATCCGCCGAAGCTTCGCCCGCCCGAGCGTCCACGCCCGGAACCTCTTCCACGTCTCCGTCGCGAGCTGGGACGCGTGGGCGGCGTACGACCCCGAGGCGAGCGGCTGGCTCTTCGGGGAGAAGCACTCGGCGAAGGACGTGCAGGCGGCGCGGGAGCAGGCGATCAGCTTCGCGTGCTTCCGCGTGCTGCGGCATCGGTTCCTTTCCTCGCCGAACGCCTTCGAGACGATTCCAGCGCTGACGCAGCTCATGGTCGAGCTCGGCTACGACCCGACCTTTACCTCGCAGGTGGGGAGCTCCCCGGCGGCGGTGGGGAATCGGATCGCGGCGATGATCATCGCCTTCGGGCTCAAGGATGGCTCCAACGAGATCGACGGCTTCGCGATCCCGGACGGGTTCTATGCGCCGGTGAATCCGCCGCTCGTGGTGGCGATGCCCGGCAATCCCACCATGCTCGATCCGAACCGCTGGCAGCCGCTGACGCTCGAGACCTTCGTCGATCAGAACGGGAACGTCATCCCCGGCGGCACGCCGCCCTTCGTGACGCCTCACTGGGGCTTCGTCACGCCGTTTGCGTTGCGTCCGGAGGACATGAGCCCGGATCGTCCCGGGGTCTACGTCGATCCGGGCCCGCCGCCGATGCTCGGCGGGGTGGGCGACGCGGAGTACCGCGCCGGCATGGTCGAGGTCGTCAAGTTCAGCAGCTGGCTCACCCCCGACGACGGCGTGACGTGGGACATCTCGCCCGGCGCGATCGGCAACAACCCGCTCGGCAGCAACTCCGGCACGGGCTACGCCCTGAATCCCGTCACCGGGAAGCCCTACGAGCCGCAGTTCGTTCCCCGCGGCGACTACGCCCGCGTCCTCGCGGAGTACTGGGCGGATGGTCCCGCCTCCGAGACCCCGCCCGGCGCGTGGAACGTGATCGCGAACGACGTGAGCGATCACCTCCTCGAGAAGCGGATCGGCGGCGTGGGTCCGCTCGTCGACGACCTCGAGTGGGACGTGAAGCTCTACCTCTCGCTCAACGGCGGCATGCACGACGCGGCGATCTGCGCGTGGGGCATCAAGGGTCACTACGACGGACCTCGACCGATCAGCGCGATCCGCTACCTCGCCGACCGCGGGCAGTGCTCGAGCCCGGCGCTTCCGAGCTACGACCCGCAGGGCATCGACCTGCTCGCGGGCGTCATCGAGGTCATCACGCCCGAGTCAAGCGCTCCGGGTCAGCGGCATGCGCACCTCGCGGGACATCAGGGCAAGATCGCGGTGAAGGCATGGAAGGGGGCTCCCGCCGAGCCCGACTTCCAGTACACCGGCGTCGGCTGGATCCTCGCGGCGCACTGGGTCCCCTATCAGCGCCCGACCTTCGTCTCGCCGCCGTTTGCCGGCTACGTCTCGGGGCACAGCACCTACAGCCGGACCGCCGCGGAGATCCTGCATCGCTTCACCGGCTCGCCCTGGTTCCCCGGCGGACTCGGGGAGTTCCAGTGCCCCGCGAACCAGTACCTCGTCTTCGAGGATGGACCCTCCGTCGACGTGACGCTGCAGTGGGCGAGCTACTACGACGCGGCGGACGAGAGCGGGATCAGCCGCCGCTACGGGGGGATTCATCCCCGCTGGGACGACTACCCCGGGCGGATCCTCGGGACGCAGCTCGGTCCACGGGCGTACGCGCACGCGATCACCTTCTTCGGTCCGCCGACGCCGGCATGTCCCGGCGACCTGAACGGCGACGGTCTCGTGAACGGCGTCGACCTGAGCGAGCTGCTCGCGGCGTGGGGACCGTGCGCGGACTGCGGCGCCGATCTCGACGGCAGCGGCGTGGTGGATGGCGTAGACCTGACCACGCTCCTGAGCGAGTGGGGCGGCTGCCCCTGAGTCTTCGTCCGTCCTTCGATCAGGCGGAGCCGGCGAGGACCCGCTCGCCGACGAGGCGGGACCAGCGGACCTCGCCCTCCACGATGGTCATGACGGGCGAGCCGACCACGCGGCGACCGGCGAAGGGCGAGTTGCGACCGAGCGTCGCGAAGTGCTCGGGGTCGATCGTCCACTCGAGCGACGGGTCGATCACCGTGACGTCGGCTGGCCCACCGACGGCAAGCCGACCGAGTCCCGCCCGATCGAGCCCGTGGAGCCGCGCCGGCTCGATGGTCATCATCGCGATGAGCCTCGGCCACTCGATCGCGCCGCTCGTGACGAGCGCCTCGACGTAGAGCGGCAGGGCACCCTCGAGACCGACGACGCCGAAGCTCGCCGCGCCGAAGTCGACCTCCTTGGTCTCGGTGGGGTGCGGGGCGTGGTCGGTACCGAGGATCGTGATGACGCCCTCCGCGACCGCCTCGACGAGCGCCCGACGGTCGGACTCCTCGCGGAGCGGCGGGTTCATCTTGGCGAAGGTGTCGTAGCCCTCGCACGCCTGGTCGGTCAGGAGCAGGTGATGGGGCGTGACCTCGCCGGTCACTGGCTCGCCTCGCCGCCGCGCGTCCCGGATGATCTCGACGCTGCCCGCCGCGGAGAGGTGCTGGGCGTGGTAGCGGGCGCCGATGCGGCGGTTGAGGCGCACGTCGCGCTCGACGATCACCTCCTCCGCCTCGCGAGGCCATCCGATGAGCCCGAGCCGCGTCGAGACCTCGCCCTCGTGCATCGAGGCGCCGACGGTCATGGTCGGCTCCTGGCAATGCTGCAGGAAGGGTCGCCCGAGCGAGACGCAGGTGTGCAGGATCCTCCGCATCATCGCGGCGGACGCGACCACGCTGCCGTCGTCGGAGAAGCCGACCGCACCCGCCGCCGCCATCGCGTTCATCGGGGCGAGCCGCTCTCCGCGGCGCCCCTCGGTCGCGGCGCCGACGGGAAAGACGCGGCAGCGACCGGTCTCCTTGCCCCGCAGCCTGACGAAGTGGACGAGCGCCGACGAGTCGATCGCCGGCTCGGTGTTGGGCATGCAGCAGAGGGCGGTGAAGCCGCCCGCCACGGCGCTCGCGGTCCCGGTCGCGATGGTCTCGGCCCGCTCGCCGCCCGGCTCCCGCAGGTGCACGTGACCATCGAGGAGTCCCGGCACCACGAGGAGTCCCTCGGCATCGACCGACTCGGCATCGCCGATCTCCGAGGACGCGAGGCGGCTCGTCGAGATCGCCGCCACCCGACCATCGACGAGCAGCACGTCGGCGGTGGCGTCGAGACCGCTCGCCGGATCGATCGCTCGTCCTCCTCGCAGGTGCAGGCGTCGCATGGTCGGCTCCTCGCGATCGCGGGTCAGGTCGGCGACACGTCGAGCTTCTTGGAGAGTTCATCCGGCGATGCCGCGGGCGGCTCGGTCGGCGCGGGAACCTCCCCGGTTCCAGGCTCCGCGGGCGCTGCGCTGCCGCTCGGCGCCGGCTCGCACTGCTCGGGCGCCGGCGGGACGTAGGGCGCCTGGAGTCCGCCGCCCTGGATCATCACGGAGTCCGCGATGAACTCGAGGCGGCGGGTGGGCTCGGTGATCGCGAGGATCTCGGTCTCCGTCTTGCCGGCATCCGAGGCGTAGTGACGGAGCATCTCGACCGAGACCTCCGTCACCACCGGCGAGCCGTGGATCACCGCGTAGCGACCGGCGGCGTTTCGCGGCACGAAGAACGAGTAGTCCTTGAACTTCACGAAGACCGGCTGCACCTCCCCGTCAGGCACGAGCTGCATCCAGCATCCCTTGGTCTGGCAGACGCCGCGGACGGTGCCCGCCATCACGACCGGACCGCTCGGCGGGTCGGACTCGATCTGCGGCGTGGTCATCGCCGGCGCGTCGCCTGAGACGTCGGCGCCATAGTGCGACCAGTTCTGCTGAAGCGCGGTGCGGTACGGGTTGCCGCTCGAGCAGCCGGCGGCGAGGAGGAGGAGCACGGGGAGGGCGGTGCGGTGCATCGAGCGTTCTCCGGTCGAAGGGCGGGTCGATGATAGCGGGGCCCAGCGTCCTCGATCACCGCGACGGAGTCGCCGCGACCGACCCCGATGCACCACAAAGCACGACGCCCGCCGAGGTGGCGGGCGTCGCGAGGATCGAACGAGTTCCGGAACGACGAACCGAGGACTCGACTCAGGTCGAGCTCTTGCTCATCGGGCAGCAGCTCGCCTTCGAGCCGCAGGAGTCGCTCTTGCCGCTCACCGCGCCCATGCTCGCCTCGCCGCCGCAGGACGACTTGGAGGAGCAGTCGGTCTTGGTGCCGCAGGAGTCGCTCTTGCCGCTGACGGCGCCGGGGGCGGCGTTGTCGCCGCAGGAGCTCGAGCAGTCGCTCTTGCCGCTGACGGCGCCGGGGTTGGCGGTGGTGTCCTTCGTGTTGACGGTCGCGCACGCACCGAGGGCGGCGACGAGGGCGGCGGCGGCGAACAGGCTGAACGTCTTCATGGGTGTCTCCTTGAGTTCCTTCGTGGGTGATCCCAGTCGCGAACGACGGGTATCGACCATCCGAGTCGCGAGGATCGGTCCGCCGATCCTCGAGTTCATTCCCGACCTCCTTCGCTTCCGAGAACGACTCGGATGGGGTCGATGGAGCGAAGAATAGGATCAGAACCTTCTCGGTCAAGCAACCATCGACGGGAGGCGGTCGAGTCCGAGAGCCAAGGCTTGACCCGCTTGCCATCCCCCGATCCGCGGCGTCCTGACGAGTCCCCTCGCCCATGTCCGAACCCTCCTCCGACCCGCGGTCCCGCCTCGATCGGCTGCTGACCAAGGCGAGGAGCCTGCCCAAGGTGCCCGGGGTGTACCTCATGAAGGATGCCGGCGGGGGGGTCCTCTACGTGGGGAAGGCGGGGGTGCTGCCGAACCGGGTCTCGAGCTACTTCGTGCCCTCGGCGGACCTCGGACCCCGCAAGCAGCCGATGCTCGAGGTCGTCGAGGACTTCGACGTGATCGAGTGCGAGGGGGAGTGGGAGGCGCTCCTCGTCGAGAGCCGCCTGATCAAGGACACCCGTCCGCGATTCAACGACCGGCTCGTCGACGACAAGACCTACCCCTACCTGGCGGTGACGCTTCGGGACGCGTCGCCGGGGGTCTACGTCACCCGCAACCCGACCGACGATCGCTTCAAGGGGGCGAGGATCCTCGGTCCGTTCGTCTCGGCGAACGGGCTCCGTCGGGCGGTGCAGCTGCTTCAGCGGGTGTTCAAGTACCGCACCTGCGAGCTGGAGATCGTCCCCGGCGATCGGAAGAACCGCCGGTTCCGACCGTGCCTGCTCCACGCGATCGGGCAGTGCTCGGCGCCCTGCGCCGACCGCATCTCGCCCGACGCGTATCGCGCGGACGTCGAGCGGTTCGTGCGGTTCCTCGGCTCGAAGCGGAGCTCGTTGCTGCGGGAACTGAAGGCGGAGATGGAGGAGGCCTCGCGGCAGCTGAAGTTCGAGGAGGCGGCGGCGCTTCGCGACCAGATCAAGGCGATCGAGAAGCTCGACGAGCGGGAGAAGCGCCGCGGCGAGGTCGACTTCGACTGGCAGCCGGAGGTGACCGTCTTCGGCGGCGATCCCGCGGCGGGTCTGCGGGCGCTCGCGAGGGCGCTCGGCAGCGAGCACGCGATCCGCTGCATGGAGGCGATCGACATCGCCCACCTCGCCGGCGGCGAGACGGTCGGCAGCAAGGTCTGCTTCATCGACGGGCGCCCGTTCAAGGATGGCTACCGGCGCTACCGCATCGCGTCGGTCGAGAACGACGACTACCGGGCGATCCAGGAGGTCGTCGCCCGGCGGTATCGGGAGGCGGCGGCGGGCGAGGAACTCTTCCCGGACCTCGTCCTGATCGACGGCGGCAAGGGGCAGCTGAACGCCGCGATGGAGGTCTTCGCGGGACTCGGGGCGCGACCGCCGATCGTCATCGGGCTCGCCAAGAAGGAGGAGTTGATCTTCCTTCCGGGCGACCGCGAGCCGATCAAGCTCGGCCGCGAGAACGCGGGGCTCAAGCTCTGCCAAGCGATCCGCGACGAGGCGCATCGCTTCGCCCAGCACTACCACCACCTGCTCGTGCGGAAGCGCACGATGCCCGATGCGGGACCGATGACGCGGAGGGCGAGGGGACGCAGGGACGCCGACGTGCCTGACCCGCGATCCGAGGCATCGGGTTCCTCGGGCGACGGGGGCGGCTCGGTCCCGCCTGAGTCGGATGCGTGACGTTCGACGAGCCCCCGCGCTCGACGCTGTCCAACTCTAGCCCGGATCGACCTTGTCGCTTGGTGGCGGGCGGCAGGCGGGAACTCGGGAGATTGGCGTCACGCGTGGGCGGACACGGCGCGACTGTCCGGGTAGGGTGCCGCACGACCCGTCACCGGACCCGCGACGGACGAGGAATCTGTTCCGCCATGCAACCCGACCAACCCCCTCGCATCGAAGAGATCCGCACGATCGTCGCGCGCAAGGCGACACTGGATCGCCTCCTGAGGTGGGTGGTGGTCCTGTTTCTCGCGGCGTGTGCCGGCAGGATGGTGCAACGGATCTCGATGGCGGTCTACGGCACGGAAGATCCGTCCCTGATCGAAGGCGCTGGTTCCTCGAAGACGGTGCTCGGGTGGGTCGGCGCGATCCTCGCCGACGGGGGGATGAGCCTGGGGATTCTTCTGAGCACCTGGTACACGCTCCGAATCCTGCGCCTCGCCGGGCGATTTCGGGACTGCCTGAGGGATGAGGCGACCCGCGATGTCCCGCCGCTCGATGGAGAGGTGATCGCGGGACTGCGATGCGTCGAGTCGACGCCGGATCGCACGCGATGGGCGGCACGGCGGAGTCCGAGACTGACGATGCTCGCCGTCTGCTTCGTCGCGCTCGTCATCTTCATGCCAAGCAGCCTCGAGCGAGCCCTGTTCGGTGGCGAGACGGGCTGGAGCGACTGGGATTGGAGCAACTGGTGGCGTTGGCTGCCGATGCTGACCTGGCCCGCGGTCGTCGGCGTGACCCTCTTCACGGTTCTGCCGCGCGAGGTCACGCTTGATCGCGGACCGAACGGGCGGCGGATTCGGGTGATGCTGGCGGGCGTGCTCTCCTCGCGGACGATCGAGGTCCCGGCGCCGGCGAGTCGCGCCGCCGACCGCGCGGAGCGGACGGCACCCAACGCGGTTCGGGGTTCATCCTCCGGGACGGTGCGAGGGATCCCACTGGCGCCGGCGTTCAACGAGGTGGCGATGTGGCAGCACGAGCGACTGCGTCGCGATCTCGAGCGACGACTGCTTCAAGAGCCGGGAGGTTCCGCCGCGTCGCGTTGAGGCTCAGTGCACCCGCTCGCGGACCCCGCTCGCCCTGACTGAGGCGCCGCGAACACGCCAGTTCCCCGCGCACGAGGCGCCTCAGGCCGGGCTCGGAAGCATCCGCCCGAGGTCCTCGTCGGTCCCGGGCGAGGTCTTGGGCGGCAGGGGCTTCGCGGCCGGCTTCGACGCCTCCGCCGCCAGCAGGTCCGCGACCGTCGGCTTCACCAGTTGCTCTCCGCGCATCACGCGGTCGATGTCCTCCCGCGAGAGCGTCTCGAAGCGGAGCAGCGCCTCGGCGATCGCCACGACCTTCTCCCAATTCTGGTCGACGATGCGTCGAGCGTCCTCGTACGCCGCGTCGATCAGGCGGCGAATCTCCTCGTCGATGATCTTCGCGGTGTCGGGCGAGTAGTCCTTCTCGGGGAGGAACATCTCGCGGTTGTCGACGCCCGCGTAGTTCACGAAGCCGAGGCGGTCGGACATGCCCCACTCGAGCACCATGTGCCGGGCGTAGGTCGTCGCCATGCGGATGTCCATGCCGGCGCCGCTCGAGACGTCGCCGGTCTTGCGCTCCTCCGCGATGCGGCCGCCGCAGAGGACCCGCATGGTCGCCTCGAGGTAGCGCCTCGCGTAGCCGTAGCGGTCCTTCTCCGGCAGCGAGAAGGTCGCGCCGAGCGCCTGCCCGCGCGGGATGATCGTCACCTTGTGGAGGGGATCGGCCTCGGGCAGCAGCGCCTGCACCACGGTGTGGCCCGCCTCGTGGTATGCCGTCGCGGCGCGCTCGACCTCCTCGAGCTTGCGGCTCTTGCGGGCACGCCCGAAGCGGATCTTGTCGCGGGCCTCCTCGAGGTCGGTCATCTCGACGAAGTCCTTCTCCGCCATGGTGGCGAGGATCGCCGCCTCGTTGATGATCGCCGCGAGGTCCGCGCCGGAGAACATCGGGGTGCCGCGGGCGAGCCGCTCGAGGTCCACGTCGGGACCGAGCTTCACCTTCTTCGCGTGCACCTCGAGGATCTGCCGCCGCCCGTTGAGGTCGGGGAGCGACACCGAGACCTGCCGATCGAAGCGCCCGGGGCGGGTGAGCGCCGGGTCGAGCACGTCGGAGCGGTTCGTCGCGGCGATGACGATCACCTGATCCGCCGCCTCGAAGCCGTCCATCTCGACGAGGATCGCGTTGAGGGTCTGCTCCCGCTCGTCATGACCGCCGGTCGAGAAGCCGCCGCCGCGCCGTCGACCGACCGCGTCGATCTCGTCGAGGAAGATGATGCAGGGCGAGTTCTCCTTCGCCTGCTTGAAGAGGTCGCGCACGCGGCTCGCGCCGACGCCGACGAACATCTCGACGAAGTCCGAGCCCGAGATCGAGAAGAACGGCACGTCCGCCTCGCCGGCGATCGCCTTGGCGAGCAGCGTCTTGCCGCATCCCGGAGGACCGGAGAGGAGCACGCCGCGCGGGATCCGACCGCCGAGGCGCTGGAATCGCTTGGGGTTCTTCAGGAACTCGACGAGCTCGGTGACCTCCTCCTTCGCCTCGTCGATCCCCGCGACGTCGTTGAAGGTGACGTTCACGGTGTCCTTGCTGCCGACCCGGTGACGGCTCTTGCCGAACGATCCGATCATGCCGCCGGGACCGCCTCCCGCCGACCGCACCGACCGCGCGATGAAGAACCACACCACGAGGAGCAGCAGCACCACCGGCGCGATCCCCACGAGCAGCTGCACCCAGATGCTGCTGCCCGCGTTGACCGCCCAGGGAACGCCCATCTCGTCGAGCTTGTCCTGGTAGTACTTGAACTCGCCGGGCGTGATCGAGACGTAGACCGGCGTGCCGCGGTCGCCGCTCCCCTCGAAGCCGGGCGTCTTCGCCTTGATCTCCGCGACGATCCGGGTGTCCTCGAGGATGACCGAGCCGGGGCGGACCTTGTCCTCCTTCAAGTAGGTGGAGAACTGCTGGAAGGTCTCGATCTGCCGCATGCCGCGACCGGGACCGGTCATCACCACCCAGAAGAGGATCAGGAGACCAAGCAGCGTCAGCCAAGTGAACGCCTGCCGGCGGTTCCGCGCGGCGGGCGGCGGGCCCGGGCGGCTGGGGCGCGGCTCGGGCGGAGTCTGGCGGTCTGGTCGGTCGGTGGGGCGAGGCATGGTGCAGTGTTCGGTCGAGCGGGGCAGGAGGACGCAGCGGCTACCACTCGCCCTGCATGGAATCGACGATTTCTCGCGCCAACTGCTGGACGACTTCGAAGCCGGCGAGTTCAAGCGGCTCCTGGGTCGGACGGCTGGGGATGAAGACCGCGGTCCCCGTGAAGCCGTTGCGGGCGACGATCGGCTTCCCGGTCCGAAGGTCCATCCACTCGTAGTCGATGGTCACCTTCACGGCGACCTCCTCGCCGAGCCCCGTCACGAGGCTCTTCGAGATCTCCTGCAGCTTCACCTCGGTGATCGTCCCGCGGAGGATCGTATCCGCCGTGCCCTGCCCGGTCACCTTGTACGGCGTGGTCGCCTGGATCTCCTTCACGATCGCCTCGGTGAGCTGCGCGTCGAGCTCGCGGGCGAAGGTGCGGTTCCCCAGCATCGGCACCGCCACCGACTGGTACTGGTCGGGCCACGCCGAGGCGGATGAGTACCCGGCGCGCGGATCCGCGCTGCACGCGACGAGCAGGCTGGCGCCGAGCGCCACCATCACGAGAACGATCGCGTGTCGATGGGTCGGCGTCATGATCCGCTCGCGGAGGAACTGGAGGACCCGTCGGCGGGCGGCAGACCCGGGGTCGGAGGCGGAGGCGCCACGATGCCTGCGGGCGTGGCGGCGTCCTCGGGAGGGAGACCCAGCTTCGCCTCCCGCAGCGCCTGGTAGTCCGGGCACTGCGCGACGGCGGACGCCGGCATCTGCGCGAGGATCGACGGGATGATCCGCAGCGCTTCCATCGTGGCGATCGAGTCCGGATAGCCGTTCACGAGGCGGCGGATGAAGTACTCCGCCGAGATCGGATCGCCGGTCAGCACGTACCACTTCGCGGTCGAGAGCATCTTCGCGGCGTCCGACTCGTAGACCCGCACCAGCAACGCCTCGGCGCCCACCTTCTGGGCGAGCGCTGGTCGGGTGACCTGCAGCTCCTTCAGGCGTGCCTGCGCCTCGAACAAGCCAAGGGCGTCGTAGTCCGGTCCGCGGAAGTTCGCGAGGTAGGAGTAGATGAGGCGCAATCGGGCCTTGTCGACCTGGGTCGACTGCGGGTAGTTCTCGATGAAGATCGAGTACGCCTCCGCGGCCATGAAGAGTTCGCGCCGGTCGAAGTAGAAGTCCGCCAAGCTCATGCCCGCCTGCTCGGCGAGGGAGCTGCCCGGGAGCCGCTCCTGGATGCGGATGAGGAGCTCCTCCGCGTCGTCGGACGCGTCGGTGATCCTGAACGTGCCGAGGAACTTCTTCCGAAGCCCGCTCGCATAGGCGAGCGCGATCGCATACTCCCGCTCCAAGGCGGTCACGAACACCGCGCTGCCGGGATACCTCCGGATCAGCTCCTCGTAGGTCATCAGCGCCTTGTGCTCGTCGCCGAGGGCGGCTTGGCAGTCGCCCTTGAGGAGGAGCGCCTCCGGGCGCCACTTCGAGAAGGGCGATCGATCGAGGAAGTTCTCGACGAGGTTGAGCGCCCGCTTCGGCTCGTCGAGACCGAGCGAGCGCCGCACCTCGAGGAGCTTCGCCTCGTCGCTGTCGGGCTCGATCGCGCCCACCGGCAGCCACTGGTCCTCCGGCGTGAGCTCGAACTTCAGCTGTTGGGCGTGACCGACGCCCGTGGCGACGACCGCGAGCAGGAGCCAGGCGAGGGCGAGGAGCTCGGCGCGGGCGCCGCGGCGGCCGAAGAGGGGCGGAAGCCGAGTCACTTCGGCATGGTATCGACGACCGCCGCGCCACCTCCCGGGACGACGCCGCGGACGCTCGACCGCGGGCGAGGCGATCGAGCCGCGGTCCCTACGATCGTCGCCTCCGGCGCCGCCCGCCGTCGGATCCTCCTCCGGAGCCCGGTGACCGATGCGCATCGCCTGCGTCTTCAATCCGATCTCGGGCGGCGGACGCGCCGAGCGCCTCCTTCGACCAGTGGCGGACCTCCTTCGCCAGTGCGGACATGAGGTGGTGCTCCAGCAGACGCAGGTGGCGCCGGTCGGCGAGTGGCTGATCCCCACGGTGTCGCGGAGCGAGCTGGTGATCGTCGCGGGCGGCGACGGCGCCGTGCGGCTCGTGGCGCCGGTCGCGGCGGATTCCGGGGTCCCGCTGCATCACCTCCGATCGGGCGTCGAGAACCTCTTCGCGAAGTCCTTCGCCATGCCGTGGCAGCCCGGACCGGTGCTGCACGCGGTCTCCCGTTGCAGGCACGAGGTGATCGACGTGGGCTCCGTCGCGGGGGAGATGTTCACGATCATGGGGTCGATCGGTCTCGATGCCGACGTGGTCCACGCGGTCGCCGCCCGTCGCCGGGGAAGCCTCGGTCGGGCGAGCTACCTGCGACCGATCATCGAGGTCATGCGGGACTGGACTCCGCCACGGCTCAGGGTCGTCGTCGATGGCGAGCCGTTCGTCGACGAGCCCGGGATGCTCGTCGTCGCCAACCTCCGCCGGTACGCCTGCGGACTGGACCCGGCGCGTCGAGCCGACCCCGCCGACGGTCGGCTCGACGCGGTCTTCCTGCCGGCGAAGGGCGTCGCGTCGCTCGTCCGGTGGGCGGCGCTGCTGCCGGTCGGGCTGCATCTTCGTGACCCGCGGGTGGCATGCCGTCGTGGTCGCCTGATCGAGGTCGCCGCCGACCGGGCGGTCCGCGTGCAGGTCGATGGGGACGCGATCGGAGGTCCGACCCGGACGGCTCGCTTCGAGGTCCGACCTCGCGCGCTCCAGATCCTGCGGGCGGGATGAGTCCCCGTTTCTGCAGCGGGGCGAGAAGCGCGGTCGACATCCCCGGGTCAAGGACGGTCCGCGTCGACCTCGTGGTCGGCGGGGAGCGAGTCGACCGCAGGAGGCGATCGCCGTGCAGATCAGGACGTTCCGGGCGTCGTCGGTGGAGCGAGCGTGGGAGTGCGCCCGCCGCGAACTTGGCTCCGGTCTGGAGCTCGTCACGACCCGCTCGTCTCGGGAGGGGGGATTCCTCGGGCTGGGTGGTCGGCGGGTCATCGAGATCACCGTCGCCGCCCGAGAGCCGGAGCTGCCCCCGGGACGCACGGTGGTGCCACGGTCGCTGCAGTCGACGTCCTCCCGGTCGGAGCGTTCGCGGGTGGTGGATCTGCAGATCGGCACCGCCGAGCACGCGTGGGATGGCAGGGTCGCGGAGGGAGCAACCTCCCCGGTCCCATCGGGACGCCTTCCCGACGAACGATCCTCCCTGCTTGGGGCGATCGCCCGGACCGAGGCGAGTCGGGTCTCGACCGCCTCGCCCCTCTCGGACATCGAGGGCACCGTCGCGGCCGTGCTCGAGCAGGGCGATCGTCCCTCCGGGTCCATCGCAGGTCGGTTCGAGCTGCCCGGTCGGTTCCTCGAGGTCTACGCGACCCTCCTCGAGCAGGAGCTCGACCGCTCGCTCGCCGATCGCGCCGTGGCGGAGGCAAGGCAGGAGCTTGCGCCGGCGTGCTGGCACGACGTGAAGGCGGTCCGCGAGGCGGTCGCGGCGGCGCTCGAGCGGATGCTGCCCGCGGTCGCGCCGCCGGCGCCAGCATCGGACGGTCCCCGGACGCTCTCGCTGATCGGACCGACCGGGGTGGGCAAGACCACCACGCTCGCGAAGCTGGCGGCGCTCCTCAAGCTCCGCCTCAACCTCCGGGTCGGCTTGATCACCTGCGACACCTACCGGATCGCGGCGGTGGAGCAGCTGCGGACCTACGCCGAGATCATCGGGCTGCCGCTCTTGGTGGTCGAGGATCCCCAGCAGATGCGGGAGGCGAAGCAGCGCTTCGCGGATCTCGACGCCGTCCTCGTCGACACCGCCGGTCGCAGCCAGAACGACCGGCAGCGGATCGAGGAGCTGCAGGCGTTCGTCGAGGCGGCGGAGCCGGACGAGGTTCATCTCGTCCTCTCGGCGGTCGCCAGCGACCGCGTCCTGCGGCGCGAGGCGGCGGCGTTCACGCGGGTCCGGACCGACCGCCTGCTCTTCAGCAAGCTCGACGAGGCGGTGACCTTCGGTCCGCTCTTCTCGCTCGCGGTCCGCCTGGCACGACCGATCTCCTACCTCACCACGGGACAGGAGGTCCCCGAGCACCTCGAGCCGGCGACGCCGGCGCGGGTCGCCGAGATCCTCCTGGGGGGAGCGGTCCGCTCGTGATGGACCAGGCATCCCAGCTGCGTGAGCTCGCCCAGCGGCTGGGCGTGCCGAGCGTGCCGCCGCCGGCGGCGATGCGGTCGAGCGTGCCGGTCGGCGACGCGACCCGCGGAGCCGCGGCGGTCCTCGAGCCCCCGTCGCCCCGTCTTGCCCGCGCGATCGCGGTCACGAGCGGCAAGGGCGGCGTCGGCAAGAGCAACCTCTCGGTGAACCTCTCGGTCTGCCTCGCCCGCCGAGGCGTGCGCACCTGCCTGCTCGACGCCGATCTCGGCATGGCGAACGCCGACGTCCTCTGCGGGCTGACGCCCGAGCGCACGCTCGAGGCGGTCGTCCGCGGGACGCACCGGCTCAGCGAGGTCGTCGTCGAGGCTCCGGGCGGCTTCTTCCTGATCCCCGGCGCGTCGGGAGTGGGGAGGATCGCGAACCTCGAGGTGCCGGAGCAGCGACGTCTCGTCGAGCAGCTGCGCCTGCTCGAGCGGACGGTGGACATGGTGGTGATCGACACTGGAGCCGGCATCGGCTCGGCGGTGATGACCTTTGCGGCGGCGGCCGGCACGACCTTGGTGGTGGTGACGCCCGAACCCACCTCGATGACCGACGCCTACGGCGCCATCAAGGTGCTCGCCGCGGAGGTGCCCGATACCGAGGTCCGGCTGATCGTGAACATGGCATCCTCCGCCGCCGAGGCGCGGGAGGTCCACGACCGGATGGACCGCGTCAGCCGGCGGTTCCTCGGTCGGGGCGTGGGCTTCGGAGGCTTCGTGCCCGTCGATGCGTCGCTGCCGAGCGCGGTGCGGGGACAGCGACCGGTGACGGTCGTCCGCCCCGAGGCGCCGGCGTCGGTCGCCATCGATGCGATCGCCCGCGACCTCCTCGGGCTCGGCGCGGCGGAGCCCCGCGTCGCGACCGCGGAGTCCGCGGGCTTCCTGCAGCGACTCGCCGGGTGGATGCGGCGCGGAAGCTGACCCGTCCGAGAACCCGACCCCACGTCTTCTCCGGACCTCGACCGAAGCACCCCCGTCGCCGCGACCGATCGCTTAGGGTCGGTCGCGCGGATCGTGCGGCGCGCCGTGATCGGCGCGTGCGAGGATCCCGTCGATTCCGGCTCAGGTCGGAGGCGCGGAATGAACACTCCTTCGAAGACCGTCGCGGCGCGCGAGGCGTCTCCGGCGCGCGACGAGTCGAGCGTGGTTGTGACCTCGACGACCCGTCCGTATACTCCGCGCGTGCCGAGCCGAGGAGTGGCGAGGCACGAACCGATCGAGATGACGAGTTCATCCCGCTCGGCGCCGGAGCGTTCGGATCTAGGGTCAAGGAGCAGACCAATGCCGAAGGCGTCCTCGCACGCAGTCGCGCCGTCGAAGAAGTCGGCGCCCGTCGTGAGCGAACGGACACGATCTTCCGAGGAGACCGTCGCGACCTTGCCGTCGCCGCGGTCGCGTCGGCGCACCTCGCAGGTCGCGCGGGTGCCGCTGTCGAAGCGGCCGATCGAGGAGATCTGGATCGAGTACCAGCGCGGGCCGACGCAGGAGGTGCGGAACTTCCTGATCGAGCGCTACCACGACGTGGTGCGGTTCACCGCGGAGCGGATGCACATGAAGCTTCCCTCCGAGGTGGACATCGACGACCTGATGTCCGCCGGACTGTTCGGCCTGATGGACGCGATCGACAACTTCGATCCCGCCCGCGGCGTCAAGTTCGAGACCTACTGCGCCCAGCGCATCCGCGGCGCGATCTTCGACGAGCTGCGGGCGATGGACTGGGTGCCGCGCCTCGTGCGGTCCCGCACGGCGAAGGTCGACCGCATCCGGAAGGCGATCGAGATGGAGACCGGTCGTCGTCCCACCGACGACGAGGTGTGCCAGCGGCTGAACGTCTCGAACGCCGAGTTCGAGAAGCTCAGCAAGGACTCCCGTCCGGTCGGCGTGGTGAGCCTGAGCCGCAAGTGCTTCGAGAGCGACTCGAGCCGAGACGTCCGCGAGATCGACGTGATCCGCGACGTCCGGCAGGAGAATCCGGTGCAGGTCATCCAGAAGCAGGACCTGCAGCTCCTCATGACCCGCGGTCTGTCGCGGGCGGAGCGGCTCATCCTCATCCTCTACTACTACGAGGAGATGACGATGAAGGAGATCGGACTGACCCTCGACCTCTCCGAGAGCCGCGTCAGCCAGATGCACAGCAGCATCCTCGCGCGGCTGAAGGCGCAGATGCAGCATCGGACCAAGGACCTCTAGTCGAGACTGTTCGTCCCCGTTTCCCTCGCGTGCCGGCGACCCGCCGGCACGCTTCGCTTTCGGCGAGGTTCGCCCCGGACGATCAGCCGCACCGCCCCCATCCGCCGAGCAGGATCGCAAGGTCGCCGCCGCCGACGGCGCCGTCGCGATCAAGGTCGGCGGCTCGGTCGTCGGCTCCCCACGCGCCGAGCAGGCGGGCGAGGTCGGCTCCGTCCACCACGTGGTCGTCGTCGAGGTCGCCGAGGCACTCGCACGAGTCCGGGATCCCGTCTCCATCCTGATCGAGCAGGACTCCGTCGAGGATCTCCAAGGCGTCCGGGACGCCGCTGTCGTCGCAGTCGGTGGTGGGGATCAGCCGGACCTCGTCGAGCAGCACCGCGCGATCCGCCGGACCGCCGAAGTGCTCGAGGCGGATCGTCGCCGCGGGCGACGGGGCGTCGAACTCGCAGGCGGTGACCGCCGCCAGCTCGACGTCGCACGGTCCGCCATCCGAGGGCAGGAAGAGGATGATGCTGAACCCAGGTCCGGTGATCTTCAGCGGCACGGTCACCGCGCCGGGCGACTCCACCCAGCGGCGCAAGCGGACCTGGTACCTCACGCCGGGCTCGGTCGCGACGGTCTGACTGATCCAGCCGGACGCCGACCCGCGACCGAGCCGGAGCCACCGCACCCCGTCGGCGGGACCTTCGACGCACTCGTCGGCCCGCCCCCGGACCTCGACGCCGCCACCTCCGATCGTCCACCCCGGCAGCGCCGAGCTTCCTGCGTCGATCGACCGCACGACCTCGCAGCACAAGGTCGCGGTCGCGCCCGACTGGTCGAACTCGAAGTTGCCGTTGACCAGGAGGTCCTGGGCGTGGGCGACCATGGTCACCGACGCCGCGTGAAGGGCGCAGGCGGTCAACGCCGCGCGACACGAAGGACGACACATCGCTCCCTCTCCCTCCGCGGTCGCGAGGACCGCGGGACGCTCCCGTGCGTCGTTCAGGTCGAACCCGTCGAGGCGGACGACCTCCCCATCAAGGATCTAGCACAGTGAGGCGTCATCCCCAAGTGAAACTTGATGAAGTTGCGATGTGGCGTTCCCCGCGCCGGATGCCGCACTGCCTGTAACCCTCGGAAATCGCGAGGGTTTCGTGCCGAGCAGGGTCCTCGCGGGAGTCCTCGGTCATCCCCCCGTGATCGACGAGTGGTCCGTCGCGCACGTGGTCGGAGTCGAGCGGGGGCATGGAGCGTACCGGGGTCGAACCGGCAACCTCCGCCTTGCAAAGGCGGCGCTCTCCCAATTGAGCTAACGCCCCTTGGAGATGCCCTCGCATCGAGGGCGACCAACGCGATCCGGAGTCACGGGCGAGCATCCGTCAGCACGTCGATCCGCCGCGGCGTGATCAGGTTGAGCCGCAGCGACTCGTCGTACTGGATGTCGCCCGCGACGCCGACCAACTGACCGGTCAGCTCGCCGACGGTGAAGTCGCTCGTGGGAATGACGTATCCCACCGTCGCGCCGCTGCCCGGCTCCTGGACTCGGTAGAGCAAGGGAAGGCTGCGACCGTCGTAGACGATCGATGCGTTGAGGCGCCCCACCGCGACGTAGTCGCTGCGGGACTCGATGAGCCGACGCACCTGCCGGATCGCCTCGAGGTCGATGAGGTCCTGCGCCTGCAGCCGACGGAGCTCCGCGACGCGAGCCTGGATCTCTCCCTGGAGGGTGATCTGCTCGGCTCGCATGTTCGCCCTGGCGCGGGCGGCAGAGCCAGCGCCGGAGCTCGACGCCAGCATGAGATAGCGGTCACGCAGGTCGTTGAAGTCGGCGACCGGCGGATCCGGCGCATTCTTGAGGTTGGTCCAGATCGACTCGAGGTCGGCAAGTTCGGCGCGGGCGATCTGGCGGGCGACTTGCGCCGCCGACTGGCGGGGCGCCGCGGACGCCTCCAGCACCTCCACGCCCACGACCTCGTTGGTGGCGGTCGCGACCGCCGTCGTCGAGGGCGATGGAGCGGGCGTCGTCGATGCGGCACTGCCTGCGGGTGTGTTGGCGGGCGTCGGCGCGGTCACGATCTCCAGCGATCCGCCTGAGGTCGCTGGCTTCGTCGCCGCCGCGACCTCCTCCGGCGTCGCCGCCGCAAGGAAGGCGAGGTTGATCCACGCCTCCGAGGAGGAAGGCATCTTCACCTTGTGGAAGGACTTTCCGTCCACGGTGACCGTCTCGACCAGCGCGAGCGTGGTGCCCGGCTCGAGGCGGTCGATCTCCTTCCAGCTGCGCGAGGGATCCTCCTTCGCGGCGAAGTTCGCGGCCTTGAGCGGCGTCTTCAGCGTGATGGTGATGCTCCGTCCGTCCGCGGCGATCGTGCCGCTCTCCGCGGGCACGAAGGCGTGCAGCGACGCGAAGGCGTCGCCGTTCGGACGAACGCGGGCCCAGCCGAAGCGATCCTCGACCACCTCGACCACGGTGCCCTTCGGGACGCGACCGACGGGATACGCGACGGTCGCGCTCGCGTCGCATCGCACGAAGGCGTTGTCGGAGTTGACTCGGAACCAGCGAGCGGGCGCGTCCTGCGCAAGCGACCACGACGCGACGCTCAGGAGGGTGAGAGCGGCGATGATGGGACTCGTCCTGAGATTAGGCATGTCCGGATGCTACCGTCCTCGCGGCGGCGTGGGGCGGGTTACGATCCGAGGCGTGACCTCGCCGACCTGCCTCCGCATCTCGCTCCCGATTGCGCTCCTCCTCGGCGCGATCCTCGGCGCGGCGCCCGGGTGCAGCCGACCGGAGCGACCTTCGCTCGCCGACCCGCTCGAGGAGGTGATCGCGGCGACCGCTGCCCGAGAGGCGCTGCCGAGTCCCTCCGAGCCGCGGGAGGTCGTCCTCGATTCGGCGCCCTCGCCCGTCGAGCGGGCGCTCGAGTCGCGTCGGGGAGAGCTCGACGCGATGGGACCGCAGGAACTGCGTGCCGGACCGGGACTTCCCGTGGGTCCCGACCTCCTCGGCGGCACGCCGGAAGAGGCGACCCTGACGTTGAGGGAAGCGATCTCCGCCGCGGTCGAGAACAACCTCTCGGTGCAGGTCGCCCGCGTCGATCAGGCGATCGGACAGGCGGAGGTGGTCAAGGCGGAGGCGATCTTCGACGCGGTCGTCTTCGCCGGGACCGGCTTCAGCCGGATCCAGGAGCCGGGACCGCAGGTCAGCGTGACGCCGCCGGGTGGCGGTCCGCCGATCGAGGTGAATCCCGGCGGTCAGGACCTGCGGGTCTTCACCTACGAGGCGGGCCTGAGCCAGTTCCTTCCCTCGGGCGGGACGGTCAGCGTGACCGCGGCGGGGGATCAGAGCAACAACCTGCTGCCCGGACTCAACCTCAACCCCAACCCCGAGTGGAACTCGAGCCTCGCCCTCGCCCTCTCGCAGCCGCTGCTTCGGGGCTTCGGCAGCGACGTGAACACCGCCCGCATCGCGCTTGCCCGCAACGAGGACCGCCGCACCGTGCAGGAGCTTCGGGAGCGGCTGCTCGCGGTGGTCGCGGACGCCGAGCGGGCGTACTGGAACCTCGTCCTCGCCCGGCAGGAGCTGGTGATCTTCGAGTGGCTCGTCGAGGTGGGGGAGGACGTGCGGGACATCGTCGAGAAGCGCCAGCAGCTCGACGTGACCCTCGCCGACTACGCCGACGCGGTCGCGACCGTCGAGAGCCGCAAGGCGAACGTGATCCGCGCCCGCCGCCGGGTCGCCATCGCCTCGGACGAGCTCAAGAAGCTCCTGAACGACCCGCGCTTCCCGCTCGGCTCGGAGGTCGCGATCGTGCCGAGCGACTGGATGGTCGAGGCGCCCTTCCGCTACAGCCTGCCCGAGGCGCTCGCGACCGCGGTCGAGCAGTCGCCCGCGGTGCAGGTCGCGGTCCTCGGCATCGACGACGCGGCGATCCGCGAGCTCGTCGCCGACAACGGACGGCTGCCGCAGCTCGACCTCCGCGCGGAGATGGCGTACTTCGGGCTCGGCGGCGACTTCGGCGAGGCGTGGACCCAGGTCGGCGAGGCGGGCTTCATCGACTACCTCGTCGGACTCCGCTTCAGCCAGCCGATCGGAAACCGCGCCGCGGAGGCGGAGTACCGCCAGGCGCGGCTGCGGCGGTCCGCGTCGGTGCTCCGCTATCGGCAGGCGGTGCAGGAGTCGGTCTTCGCGGTGCGGGTCGCGCTGCAGGAGGTGGTCGCGGCGTGGCAGTTGATCGGGCAGACCCGCTCCTTCCGGATCGCGCAGGCGGAGAACCTCCGGGCGCTCGAGGTCCTCGAGCGCACGCGGGCGAGCCTCACGCCCGAGTTCCTCAACCTCAAGTATCAGCGGCAGAGCGGGCTTGCCCTCGCCCAGTTCGAGGAGATCGCGGCGCTCGTCTCCTACAACGTGGCGATCGCGAACCTCCATCGGGCGATGGGCACCGGGCTCGAGATGAACCGGATCGTGCTCACGCTTCCCGACGCCGCCGGCTCGCCCTCCGATTCATGAGCGAGGCGACCCGGACCTTGGGGTCGGATCGGCGATCGATCGAGGTCGCCGCCGACTGGCTTCGGTCGGGTCGCGTCGTCGCGTTTCCGACCGAGACGGTCTACGGTCTCGGTGCCTCGACCTTCGACGAGCGGGCGATCCGCGAGGTCTATCGCCTGAAGGGACGTCCCTCGGACAATCCGCTGATCGCGCACGTCGCGCGGATCGAGCAGGTGGATCGCCTCGCGTCGCTCGACGAGGCGACCAGACCACGCCTCGAGGCGCTCGCGGCAAGGTTCTGGCCGGGTCCGCTCACGGTCGTGCTGCCTCGTCGCGCTGAGGTCCCGGCGGCGGCGGCGGGGGGTCGAGGCTCGATCGCGGTGCGAGTTCCGGCGCACCCGATCGCGCGGTCGCTGCTCGAGGCGTTCGGCTCGCCGATCTCGGCACCCTCCGCCAACCGCTCGGGGCACGTCTCCGCGACCTCCGCGGCGCACGTGCTCGCCGACTTCCCGCGCGAGCCGGGACTCCTCGTCCTCGACGGCGGATCCTGCCCGGTCGGCGTCGAGAGCACCGTGCTCGACCTGACCTCGACGCCGCCAAGGATCCTCCGGCCGGGGACGGTCGATGCGGCGGCGCTCGGGGCGGTGCTTGGTCGCGTCGATGCGCCGACCGTCCGCGGGCAGGCGGCGAGTCCCGGGACCGCCGAGCGCCACTACAGCCCTCGCACCGCCTCGAGTCTCCTGTCGACGAGCGACCTGCGGGCGGCGGTCCGCCAAGCGGTCGATCGCTGCGCGGTGCTCGCGATCTCCTCGCTCGAGGTGCCGCCGCCCCACGTGATGATCCGGATGCCCTCCGAGGCGACGCCCTACGCCGCCCGCCTCTACGCGGCGCTCCGCGAGGCGGACCAGACCGGTTCGGCGCGGATCCTCATCGAGCGACCGACCGAGACCACGGGGTCGTGGCCGGCGATCCTCGACCGGCTCGCGCGGGCGACGAGCCTGACCTGACGGATCCTCCGCGGCGCGTCACCAGTTCGGCATCGGGACCTTCACGCCGGATCGATCCGCGCACTCGCGGGCACGCTCGTAGCCCGCATCCGCGTGGCGGATCACGCCCATCAGCGGATCGTTGGTCAGCACCCGCTTCAGGCGGGCGGCGGCCTCGTCGGTGCCGTCGGCGACGATGACCTGTCCCGCGTGCTGGCTGAAGCCGATGCCGACGCCGCCGCCGTGATGGAAGCTCGTCCAGCTCGCGCCGCTCGCCACGTTCACCGCGAAGTTCAGGATCGCCCAGTCGCTCACCGCGTCGGTGCCATCCTTCATGCCCTCGGTCTCGCGGTTCGGCGAGGCGACCGAGCCGCAGTCGAGGTGGTCGCGCCCGATCACGATCGGCGCCTTCACGCGACCCTTCTTGACGAGGTCGTTGAAGAGGAGTCCCGCGCGATCGCGCTCGCCGTAGCCGAGCCAGCAGATGCGGGCGGGGAGCCCTTGGAACGCGACGCGCTCCCGCGCCATGGGGATCCAGCGGTGCAGGCCCTGGTCGTCGGGGAAGAGGGAGAGGATCGCCTCGTCGGTGACGCGGATGTCCTCGGGGTCGCCCGACAGCACCGCCCAGCGGAAGGGACCGCGTCCCACGCAGAACTGCGGGCGGATGTACGCCGGCACGAAGCCGGGGAACTCGAAGGCGCGGGCAAAGCCTGCGTCGAGCGCCCGCTGCCGCAGGTTGTTCCCGTAGTCGAAGACCTTCGTGCCCGCGTCGAGGAAGGCGACCATCAGCTCGACGTGGTCGGCCATGCTCTGCATGCTGCGTTGCTGGTAGAGCTCCGGATCGTCCTCGCGGACGCGGTCGGCGTCGTCGCGGGAGAGTCCTTCCGGGTAGTAGCCGGTGAGCGGATCGTGGGCGGAGGTCTGGTCGGTCAGCGTGTCCGGACGGATGCCGCGGTCCATGAGCCGGCGGAGCAGCGTGACGGCGTTGCCGAGCCAGCCGATCGAGATCGCCTCGCCCTTCGACTTCGCGGTCATCGCCCGGTCGATCGCCGCGTCGAGATCCTCCATCGCGACGTCGAGGTAGCGGTCGTGGACGCGCTTCGCGAGGCGCTCGCGGCACATCTCCGCCATCAGGCAGACGCCCTCGTTCATGGTGATCGCGAGCGGCTGCGCGCCGCCCATCCCGCCGCAGCCGGCGGTCACGTTGAGCGTGCCCTTCAGCGATCCGCCGAAGTGCTGACGGGCGCACTCGGCGAACGTCTCGTAGGTGCCCTGCAGGATTCCCTGAGTGCCGATGTAGATCCAGCTGCCGGCGGTCATCTGCCCGAACATCATCAGGCCGCGTGCCGCAAGCGCGTCGAAGTGCGCCTGCGTCGCCCAGTGCGGGACGAGGTTCGAGTTGGCGATCAGCACCCGCGGCGAATCGGCGGTGGTCCGCACGATGCCCACGGGCTTGCCGGACTGGACGAGGAGGGTCTCCTCGGTGCCGAGCTCCCGCAGGCAGCGCACGATCGCGTCGAATGCCTCCCACGAGCGGGCCGCCTGACCACGACCGCCATAGACGACGAGGTCGCCCGGACGCTCGGCGACCTCCGGGTCGAGGTTGTTCATCAGCATCCGCATCGCCGCCTCCGCGGCCCAGGTGCGGCAGGTCTTCTCGGGACCGCGCGGCGCGCGGACGAGTCGCGGCGAGGAGTGGGTCAGCGTCGACATGGCGCGAGTATAGAAGCGCTTCGCCATGGTCGATCACCTCGGCGACGATCACCCATCGCCGCGGGAACGACGCGCATCACGAGCGGCGCGGTGGGGACGCGGCGTCAGCTCTGGAGATCGGTGCCGAGCCCATGGCGGATCAGCCGCGAGATCGCGGCGATGTCGGGCGAGGGGGGACGGTCGCCCACGAGGCGCGGGACGACCGCGCGGATCGCCGCATGCGACGCCTCGACGACGCCGCCGGACCGCCGCGGTCGCTGGAACTCGAGTCCCTCCGCCATCACGAGTAGCTCGATCGCGATCACGCTCGTCGCGAGGTCGATCGCGCTGCGGAGCTTGAGCGCCGCCGTCGCGCCCATCGAGTTGTAGTCCTCGATGCCCGCGCAGGTGGGGACGTTGCCGATGCTCGCGGGGGTCGCGAGCACCCGAAGCTCCGCCACGCACGCCGCCGCGGCGTACTGCGCGATCATCAGCCCGCTGTGGACGCCGGGACCGCTCGAGAGGTGCGCCGGGACCGGATTCTGCGGATCGCCCGCCGAGAGCAGCCAGTTCACGCGACGCTCGGAGATGCCGGCGACGTGCGTCACCGCGATCGCGAGCGCGTCGAGGGCGATGGCGATCGGAAGCCCGTGGAAGTTCGCCCCGGAGAGGGCGTGCGCCTCGCCCTCCTCCTCGAAGAGGAGCGGGTTGTCCGTGACCGCGCCGAGCTCGCGCTCCAGGCAGCCCCGGGCGTAGTCGATCGCGTCGATCGCGCCGCCGATCACCTGCGGGGTCGCCCGCAGGCAGTAGGGATCCTGCACGCGGGGGTCGCCCTCGGCGTGCGACGGGATGATCTCGGAACCGTCGAGCAGGCGCCGAAGCCGCGCCGCGACCTCCGCCGGTCCACGCTGGCGCCGGACCTCGTGCAGACGCGGATCGAGGAACTCGTCCGTCGCCCGGCAGGCATCGATCGCCATCGCCGCGGCGACCTCCGCGGCGGCGACGAGGTGGTCGAGGTCCACGAGCGCGAGTGCCCCGCACGCCGCCATCAGGTGCGTGCCGTTGATGAGGGAGAGCCCCTCCTTCGCCTCGAGCACGAGCGGCTCGATCCCCGCGCCCTTGAGGGCGATCCCGCTCGGGGTCCGTCGGTCGTCGGGCATGTGCACGTGCCCCTCGCCCATCATCGCGAGCGCGACGTGCGAGAGCGGGGCGAGGTCACCCGACGCGCCGACCGACCCACGCGAGGGCACGACCGGCACGAGGTCGCGGTCGAGCATCGCGAGCAGCTGCTCGATCACCCGCACGCGGACGCCCGAGCGACCGCGGGCAAGGCTCGCGGCGAGGATGAGCATCATCGCGCGGACCACGTCTCGGGGGAGCGGCTCCCCGACGCCGGCGGCGTGCGAGCGGACGAGGTTCCGCTGCACCGCCTCGAGCTCGCCCGCGGCGAGCCGCACGCGGGCGAGGGAGCCGAAGCCCGTGTTCACCCCGTAGATCGCCTGTCCGGACGCCATCGCCCGCTCGAGGGCAGCACGCCCCGACTCGACCGCTCGGCGGGCGTCCGGAGCGAGGGCGACCGTTCGCCCGTCGCGGGCGACCTCCGCGACGACGCGCGGAGCAAGCGGCGAGCCATCCAGCAGGAGCATCGACAGCGAGGAGGAGCGGAGGGTCACCGTGGGATCCAGGCGAGGGAGCCGTCATGATACGAGGGCGTCGAGCGGCGGCAGGGTTTGCTCGCGGTCGGCGCGGCGCGTCGCCGATGACCTCCCGGGGTTGGCTCGGAGGACAGGCGAGCCCGCCTCGAGGAACGAACGTCGGAGTCGTCATGTTGAAGTCGGCGCTGCGAAACACCTTGCTCCTCGCCTCGCTCGCCTGCGGCGGCGGTCTGATGAGCCTCGCCACCTCCGCGCTCGTCTCGACGCGGGGCGTGCCAGGTCCGCTCCTCTCGATGGCGGAGCGTCCCGTCGCGGCGGCAGTGACCCTGGCAGCGCTCCTCGTCCCGGCGACGCTGCTTGCCATCGTCGCCGGGCGTGCGATCAACGCGGTGGTCGGCGTGTTCGTCCTCGGCGCGTCGCTCGCGGTGCTCGCGATGCAGTGCGGCACCGTCGAGGACCTCGCCTTCGGCGGCGGCTCGCTGATGGCGGCGGCGATCGAGACGGCGGTCTGGTCGGCGGTGGTCGCGGTGCTGGCGTTGATCGTCTTCATCGCGAGCGGTCCGCTGCCCGACCTTCCACGGCGGAGCGGTCGCTGGACGTCCGAACTCGCCGACTCCGGCACCTTCCTCTTCCTGCTCGCCTCGCTCGCCGCCCCGGCGGTGGCGTGGGTGCTGCTGGCGTCCCCTTCGAAGGGGCAGGCGATCGGCGCGACGGTGGTCGGATCGGTGGCGGCGGGGCTCTTGGGGCGGCTGCTGGCGCCGCGCACCCAGCCCGTCTTGATCTTCGCGCTGCCGATCCTCGCGGCGGCGGGCGTCCAGTTCCTCCTCGCGACCCGAGGCGGCGGATCGATCGCCGATGCGTTCGCCGCCGGCACGCTGCCGCGGAACGCGTTCCCAATGCCGATCGACTGGGCGGCGGGCTCGATGTGCGGCGTCGCGTACGGGCTCGGCTGGGCCCGCAGCATGGTGCGCGTCCCCGACCCGACCGCCGACATGCCGAAGCGCGTGGTGCGCGGCTGAGCGGTCGGACCCGCGGACGCCCACCGATATACTCGCGCCCATGCCTCTCGTCGTCACCGGCACGATCGGCGTGGACACCATCCACACTCCCACCGCTCAGGTCGAGGGCGTCGCGGGCGGCTCCGCGGCGTACTTCGCGGCCGCGGCGAGCTTCCTCGGACCCGTGCGGATCGTGGCGGCGGTCGGCGGCGACTGGCCGAACGAGCATCGCCGCTCGCTCGAGGGCTTCGCCGGACTCTGCACCAAGGGGCTCGAGATCCGCCCGGGCAGCCGGACGTTCGCGTGGGGCGGTCGCTACTTCGAGAACCTCAACCGCCGCGAGACGCTCTTCACGGAGCTCGGCGTGCTGCAGGAAGAGCCGCCGCAGGTTCCCAAGGAGTATCGCGACAGCCGCTTCGTCTTCCTCGCGAACACCCATCCCGGCGTGCAGCTCCGCCTGCTCCGCTCCTTCGAGCGGCGCGAGCTGGTCGTGGCGGACACGATGGACCTCTGGATCAACATCGCCCGCGACGACCTGCGGACGCTGCTCAAGGAGGTCGATGGGGTGATCCTCAACGACTCGGAGTCGGCGCTGCTCACGGAGATCCCCAACGCGATCTCCGCGGCGCAGGCGATCCTCGAGATGGGACCTCGCTTCGTGGTCGTGAAGAAGGGCGAGCACGGCGCCGTGCTCGTCCACCGGGAGGGCGTCGCCACGGTGCCCGCGTTCCCCTCGCCGCTCGAGCGGGTGATCGACCCCACCGGCGCAGGCGACACCTTCGCGGGCGGGCTCATGGGGCACGTCGCCCGCGTCGGGCGAGGCGACCTCGCCACGCTGCAGGCGGGTCTCGCCTGGGGCACCGTGCTCGCGAGCTTCACCATCGAGTCATTTGGTCTCGACGGGCTCCGCCGCATCCATCGCGCCGACATCGACGCCCGCATCGAGGAGTTCCGTTCGGTCGCGCGGATCGGCTGAGTTCCGCGGGATCGCCGTCCGCCGCCTGGGAGATCTCGGATGAACCGCTTTCTGCGCGTGCTCGTGACGGCGGTGGTGCTCTCCTCGTCGCTCGTCCCGCTCGCCCCGGTCGCCGCGGACGGGCTCGATGCGCTGCCCGGCGCCGAGCGGCATCGGCTCATCCAGTCGAGGATGCGCCAGATCGGTCGGGGCGGCACGGTGGGGGAGGTCCGCTTCGCCCCCGAGCAGGGAAAGGTCTTCGTCCGCCGGGGCGACGAGTGGCTCGCCGTGGGATGGGACGGCGGCGAGCCGGAGTCCGTCGATGCCTCGCTCGTCCCTGATCCGCCGCGTGACCGGGATCGGAGTCGGACCCGCCGCGGCGCCGGTCGCGGTCGTCAGGCGTCGAAGGAGCCATCGCCGGATGGGCGGCTCGTCGCGGAGCATCGCGACGACGACGTGTGGATCACCGCCGCGGACGGGAGCGGCTCGCGGGCGATCACCACCGACGGGACGCCGGAGATCCGCTACGGGCGAGCGTCGTGGGTCTACGGCGAGGAGCTCGATCAGGACTCCGCGATGTGGTGGTCGCCCGACTCGCGGAGGCTCGCCTTCTATCGCTTCGACGACTCGCGGGTCCCGAGGTACTTCCTGCTCGACGGGCTCACGGCGCTTCGGACCGAGGTGACCTCCGAGCACTATCCGAAGCCCGGCGATCCCAATCCCTCGCCGCGGCTCCTGATCCATGACCTCGAGCAGGGAACCACGGTCGCGGTCGACTCGGGCGAGGACCCCGAGGCGTACCTCTACGCGGTGCAGTTCTCGCCGGATGGTCGTGAGCTCCTCTTCTTCCGCCTCAATCGGCGCCAGGACCATCTCGAGCTGGTCGCCGCCGACATCGAGACCGGCGCGTCGCGGGTGGTGCTGGAGGAACGGCAGGAGACCTGGCAGAAGCACCGCCCGACGATGCGGTTCCTCGCCGATGGGCGGCGGTTCATCTGGGAGAGCGAGCGGAGCGGCTTCGCGCACTACGAGCTGTGGGACCTCTCCGGCTCTCGCCTCGCCGAGCTCACCCGCGGCGAGTTCCCGGTCGAGTCGATCGTCGAGGTCGACGAGGATCGCGGCGTGCTCTGGTTCTCGGCGCGGTGCGGATCGATGCCGCTTGATCCGCAGCTCTGCCGGGTGAACCTCGATGGGTCGGATCAGGTGCGGGTCACCCCGGGCGACCGGACCTACGGCGACTTCCGCATCTCCCCGGATGGCGCCCGCGTGGTCGCCACCGGGCAGGCGCTTGCTGACCCGCCGGTCACGACGCTCTTCGGCGCGGACGGCACGCCGCTCGCGGTCCTCGCCGAAGGGGAGGAGGAACTTGCGGAGACCTTGGGTCTGCGCGAGCCAGAGCTCTTCACGGTGAAGGCGGCGGACGGGGAGACCGACCTCTACGGGACCCTCCACTTCCCGAGCCACTTCGACGCGACGCGTCGGCATCCGCTCCTCGTCGAGGTGTACGGCGGACCCGGCATCGCCACGGTCTCGAACCGCTTCCGACCCGCCGATCCCGGCTGCGAGTTCGGCTACGTCATCGCCCGGATCGACAACCGCGGGACGCCCGGCCGCGGCAAGTCGTTCGAGTCGGCGACCTACCTCAAGCTCGGGCAGGTCGACGTCGACGATCAGGCGGCGGCGGTCCTGCAGCTCCTGGAGTCCCGTCCCTACCTCGACCCGGCGAGGGTCGGGATCACCGGCTTCTCCTACGGAGGCAGCATGGCGGCGTGGGCGCTGCTGCGTCATCCGGAGCGCTTCCACGCGGGCATCGCGGGCGCGCCGGTGACGGACTGGCGGAACTACGACACGATCTACACCGAGCGGTACATGCGCCTGCCCGCGGAGAATCCGGAGGGCTACGACGCGAGCTCGGCGGTGAAGCAGGCCGGCACGCTGCGGGGCAAGCTGCTCCTCCTCCACGGGATGGTCGACGACAACGTCCACCCTGCGAATGCGTGGCAGCTCGCGGCGGCGCTCCAGGGGCTCGATCGCCCCTTCGAGATGATGTTCTTCCCCGACAGCGCTCATGGCATCGCGAGCCCGAGCATGCAGCGGATCCGCTGGGAGTTCCTCGACCGCGCGTTGTCGCCGGAACCGTCGAGCCCGTCGGAGCCGGGCGAGCCGGTCAGGTCGGATCGTGGCACGGAGCCCTGACCTCAGCGGCGGGCGGCTCGCGCTCGCGCGTCGCGCAAGCGACCGCCGCACTCCGCGAGGAGCGTCTCGGCGGCGCGGCGGGGGAGACCCGTCCAGGTCATGAGCAGGGCGAGCTTCGTCGAGCCGCCCGCCTCGTCGAGGCGACGCGCCGCGACCTCGCGGTCGATGGGCGGCGCGAGGTCGACGAGCAGGCGGATCGCCCGATCGCGGAGCTTCTCGTTGGTCGCGGCGAGGTCGACCATGCGGTTGCCGTGCACCTTGCCGAGCCGCACGAAGACGAGCGTCGAGAGGATGTTCAGGGCGAGCTTCGCCGCGGAGCCGGCCTTCAGCCGGGTGGAGCCGGCGATCACCTCGGCGCCGGTCTCGAGGGAGACCACGAGGTCGCAGCCCGGTGGAGCGTCCCGCGCGACCGAGGTGACGAGCGCCGTGGCGGCGCCACGCTCCTTCGCGAGGCGGATCGCCCCGAGCGTGTAGGGCGTCGTGCCCCCCGCGGCGATCCCGACGACGCAGTCGCGGGGACCGACGTCGAGGCGAGCGATCTCCTCCGCCGCGCCCTCCGGCTCGTCCTCGCGTCCTTCGCTTGACCTCCGCAGGCTGCCGTCGCCGCCCGCGATCACGCCGACGACCTGGCGCGGATCGCTCGAGAAGGTCGGCGGGCACTCCGACGCATCGAGCACCCCGAGTCGTCCGGAGGTGCCGGCGCCGAAGTAGATCAGGCGGCCACCCTCGCCCACGCATCGGGCGGCGACCTCCACGAGCGGCGCGAGCGCGGGCGCAGCCCGCTCGACCGCGAGCGCCACCATGCGGTGATCGCGGGCGATCAGCAGCACCGCGTCCTGCGCCGACATCTCCTCGATGGCGTGCGAGTCCGCGTGCGCGTGCTCGGTCGGCAGGTGTCCGCGGTCCGGCGGCGCGGGGCGAGATCCACGAGGCGCGTGCGGAGGCGTCGGCGAGGTCGCGTGCATGCGATGCATCATCGTCGCTTCGGGATCGACCGACGAAAAAGCCCCGCACGAGGCGGGGCTTGGGGGGACGAACCGAGCGCCGTCGCTCAGGCGACGATGTCCTTCAGCGCCTTGGTGGCAAGGATGCGGACCTTGCGGGAGGCGGGCTTCGCCTTGAACGTCATCGGCTCGCCGGTGAAGGGATTGGTGCCCTGGCGCGCCTTGGTCGCCGGCTTGTTGACGACCTTGATGTTCATGAGACCGGGCACCTTGAAGATGTTGCCGCCGGCCCGCTTGCTGATGTCCCGCTTGATCTCTCCCGCCAGCGCCTCGAACACCGACGCGACCTGGCGCCGGGTGAGCTCGGTCTTCTCCGCGATCGCGGTGTAGAGCTCGGACTTGGTGCGGGGCTTGTTCGACTTGGCGGCAACCTTCGTGGCCATGAGTTGAATCCTTTCGATCCTCTTGTGCCGGCCACCACGGCCGGACATCGACGCGAAGGTAGCGACCCTGCACGGGCGTGCAAGTCGTCCGCCTCGGAAAATGCAGGGTTTTTGTCGGGGGTCGCGTCGACTTCCTCGGGCGATCCCGGTGCATGCACGACCGCGACTCGGCGGCTATCGACCCGCGCGACTCGTCGCCGGACGGACGGGAGGACGTCCGACCGAGAGGTAGAGGAAGCCGTGCTCCTCCATCGCCTGCCGGCGGTAGAGGTTCCGTCCGTCGAAGATCACCGGTGCCGAGAGGCGCCGCTGAATCTCGCGGAAGTCGGGCGTGCGGAACTGGTTCCACTCGGTGCAGATGACCAGCGCGTCGGCTCCGGAGAGGACGTCGTACATGTCCTCGATCCGCTCGACCTCCGGCATCTCCCGCGAGAGGTTCTCGAGGGCGACCGGGTCGAAGGCGCGGACCCGGGCGCCGGCGGCGATCGCCTTCCGCATGAGGCTCATCGAGGGCGCCTCGCGGATGTCGTCGGTCCGGGGCTTGAAGGCGACGCCCCAGAAGGCGAGGGTCTTGCCTCGAAGGTCCTTGCCGAGCTCGCCCTCGATCTTCTGCCAGAAGAGGGTCCGCTGGCGCTGGTTCACCTCGTGCACCGCCTCGTTGAGGAGGCAGCGGAAGCCCACCTCCCGACCCATCGAGGCGACCGCAAGGGTGTCCTTCGGGAAGCAGGAGCCGCCGTAGCCGAGCCCCGGATAGAGGAACTGGTTGCCGATGCGCCGGTCCGCGCACATGCCCTCGCGGACCGCGGTGATGTTCGCGCCGTAGTGCTCGCAGAGCGCCGCGATCTCGTTCACGAAGGAGATCTTGCAGGCGAGCATCGCGTTCGAGGCATACTTCACCATCTCCGCCGAGCGGACGTCCATGATCAGGATCGGGTTGCCTTGGCGGACGAACGGCTCGTAGAGCTCGCGCATGAGGTTCGCCGCCGCCTCGTCCTCGACGCCGCAGACCACCCGGTCCGGCTTCATGAAGTCGTTGATGGCGTCGCCTTCCTTGAGGAACTCCGGGTTGTCCGCGACGTGGAAGGGCACCTTCGTCCGCGAGCGGATGAGGTCACGCACCTTGTGGCTCGTGCCCACCGGCACGGTCGACTTCACGACGACGGTCTTGGGCCTGCCGTCGGCGCCGATCCGCTCGAGCGCCCGCGCGATGTCCTCCGCGACCGCGAGGACGTACTTGAGGTCGGCGGAGCCGTCCTCGTCGCTCGGGGTCCCGACGCAGATGAAGACCGCGTCCGCGTCGTCGTAGGCGGTCTCCTTGTCGGTCGAGAAGGTCAGGCGACCCGCCCTCACGTTCCGCTCGATCATGTCGTCGAGCCCCGGCTCGTAGATCGGGCTCTTGCCGGCGCGGAGCATCTCGATCTTGCGCCGATCGGTGTCGAGGCAGACCACGTCGTTGCCGGTCTCGGCGAAGCAGACGCCCGTGACGAGTCCGACGTATCCGGTGCCGACCATGGTGAGCTTCATGCGGACGCTCCTCAGCTTCAGACGCCCGACCTCGCGCGGTCCGACCCGGCGGGCGGAACGAGCAGGCTCGCCACCGGTTATCGGTTGATCCGGGAGCGCCCCTGAGTCGAATCCGCCGGCGAAGGCTCGGGCTTCCGCTCGGATCGAAGCAGGAACTGCTTCACGCGGGAGCCGGCGCTCTCCGGCGTCGCCTGCCCGGCGTAGCCGCCGGTCGAACCCACCCCGATCACGCGGTGGCAGGGGACGAGGATCGGCGCCGGATTCCGCCGCATCGCCTGACCGATCGCTCGCGGCGCACGCGGGCGACCGATCGCCCGGGCAAGCTCTCCGTAGGTCGCGGTGGCGCCGCAGGGAATCCGCCGCGCTTCGCGCCAGGCGGCGAGCTGAAAGGTGGTGCCGGTCGGTAGCGGCAGGTCCTCGAACGCGTCCTGCTCGCCGGCAAGGACTCTCGCGAGTCGTTCGCGAAGACTCCACGAGCGGGGGGCTCGCTCGAGTCCCGGAGGGGGAGCGCCGAGGCAGGACCATCCCGTCACGGGCGAGCCATGTCGGTCGACGCCGAACCACAGCTCGCCCATGGGGGTCGGGATTGCGTCGATGCAGGGCACGCCCTCGGCTTCCGAAGCGCGGGCGCTCATCAAGGCGCGCCGAGCCACTGGAAGTCCGCGACGATCGGCAGGTGATCGCTCGGCGCCTTCGCCGCGGCGTTCGCCGGCAGCACCGACGCCGGATCGACGACCGCGCCACGCACCAGCCGCAGGCGGGAGTCGGCGAACAGCAGGAAGTCGAGGCGACCCGGAAGGAACTCGCTGCCCTCGTCGCGCCACGTGAGGTTCGAGCGGCGATCGAGCGTGAACAGGTCCGCCGCCGCGAGCGGCGACCCGTCGAGGTCGAGTCCCTCGCAGGCGAGCTCGAGCACGGCGGACCCTCCGACGAGGTTGAAGTCGCCGCCGATGACGACGCCGTCGATCGGCTGCCCGGCGGACGCCGCCCGCTCGACCGCGCGCCGGATCGCCTCGCCGATCGCCGAGACCTCGGCTTCGCGGGTGCGATCCTCGGAGCTGCCGATCGAGCCGCAGCACTTCAGGTGGATGGACACCGCCAGCAGCCGACGACCCCCGAACTCGCGCACGGCGCCGATCGCCCGGACGGGACGCGATCCGCTCGGACCCTCTCGGGAGACCTTGGCGAGCGAGGGCACCGCCGCGAGGTGGGGCGATGCGACCGCGACCCGCAGGTCGCCCCCGGAGACGACCACCTTCCAGCCCCCGTCCGTCGGCGCCCGCTCGTCCAGCCATGCGGCAAGCGACTGCTCGGTCGCCGTCGCGTCGAGCTCCTGCAGGAGCAGCACGTCCGGCGCGAGCGCGCGGAGCACCTCCGCGAAGGGCTCCGGGTTCTTGAAGATCGATCCTCGCTCGACGTTCCAGGAGAGCACCCGAGGCTCCGTCTCCGCCGCGGACGGGATCGGCTCGACGACCTTGACCGGCGCCTCCGGCTTCAGGGCGAAGCGATGCGTCGCGGTCGCTCCGTCGTCGAGCACGCTTCCGTCCTTGCCGACGATCCGCGCCGAGATCCTCGCCTCGTCGCCGAAGCGGATCCCCGTCGCGCCGCCGCGACCTGCGCGGGGAAGCCGAAGCTCGATCCAGGTCGAGGCGCTGGAGGGCGCCATCCCGAAGCCCGCGGCGGTCGCCGAGGGAGTGCGATCTCGGCGTCTCGAGTCGAGGCGCTCGGGCACGATCGCCTCCACCAGCACCCCGCGACCCGGTCGCTCGACGCCCTCTCCCTGCGGGGAAAAGCGGAGGAGGAGGTCGGCGCCCTCGAAGGTGCCTCGGACCTCGCCGCTCTTCGCCGAACCGTCGGCGTCGATGATGAGCTCGATCGACCGCTCGTCGGGCAGCGACTGGATGTTCACCGGCTCGCCCGCGAGTTCGAGGCGGACCCAGAGCGCCTCGGGAGTCTCGAGCAGGGTGATCGCGCCGAGGTCGAGCGCTCCAGCCATCGAGTCCCCCCGAGGGTCGCTCGCCGTCGGAGGAACGCCCGCCCACTCGCTCGGGACGCCATCGAGGCAGGGGGGCGTCGAGGTGGTCAGGGGTCCGTTGGCGCCGGGCGCTCCGCCTGCCTGCGAGGGTCCGACGGGGGCGGAGGCAAGGAGGACTGACGCGATGAGGGCGGACGTGGAGGTCATGGGGGAATCCGGCTTGGAAGTAGGGTTGTTGTACCTCCGTCGCAGGAGGCTCACTCGGGGAATCACGCTTGCTGCGCGGAGTCGTGCCCCATGCCTCCAGTCCCGGGTGCCGCCGGACCGATGCTCCCGCCGCGGTCGGGTCCCTTCGGGAGACTGCCCTCGAAGACCGCCCTTCATAGGATCGCCCCATGTCCAGCACGCTCTCCAGCACGCTCGCCGCTCCCCACGCGACCGCCCTCGATCCGCTCTCGCGAGGTCTGCTCGACCTGCTCGGATCGAGCGATCCGGAGGTCGCCTCGATCCTCGCCCATGAAGCGGAGCGGCAGGCGACCACCCTCGAGCTCATCGCGAGCGAGAACCACGTCTCGACCGCGGTGATGCACGCGGTCGGGAGCTGGATGACGAACAAGTACGCCGAGGGGTATCCCGGCAAGCGCTACTACGGCGGCTGCGAGTTCCACGACGCGGTGGAGGACCTCGCCCGCGAGCGGGCGAAGCAGCTCTTCAAGTGCGGCTTCGCGAACGTGCAGCCCCACTGCGGCGCGAACGCGAACATCGCGGCGTTCATGGCGCTCCTCGAGCCGGGCGACTGCGTGCTGAGCCTGCCGATCAAGTCGGGCGGGCACCTCAGCCACGGGCTCAAGGTCAACTTCTCCGGCACGTTCTTCAAGATCGTGGACTACGACCTCGACCCGCAGTCCGAGCGGCTCGACTACGACCGCATCGAGGCGCTCGCGGTCGAGCACCGCCCGAAGCTCGTCATCTGCGGCTACTCGGCGTATCCGCGGACGATCGACTTCGCCCGCTTCCGCGCGATCGCGGACCGCGTGGGCGCGGCGCTCATGGCGGACATCGCCCACATCGCCGGGCTCTGCGCGACCGGCACGCACCCCTCGCCCTTCCCGCACGCGCACGTGGTGACCACCACGACCCACAAGACGCTTCGAGGACCGCGCGGCGGGTTGATCCTCACCGACGACGCGGAGCTCGCGAAGAAGCTCGACCGCAAGGTCTTCCCGGGGAGCCAGGGCGGTCCGCTCATGCACGTGATCGCCGCGAAGGCGGTCGCCTTCGGCGAGGCGCTTCGACCGGAGTTCACGACCTACTGCCGCCAGGTCGTCGCGAACGCGAGGGCGCTCGCGGCGTCGCTCGCCTCCCGCGGGTACCGCCTCTGCACGGGCGGCACCGACAACCACCTCATGCTGGTGGATCTCCGCGCCCGCGCGGCGGACCTCACCGGCGCCGACGCCGAGAAGTGGCTCGAGGTGGCGGGCATCATCGTGAACAAGAACGGGATCCCGAACGATCCCCGACCGCCCATGGTCACGAGCGGACTGCGGCTCGGGACCCCGGCGCTCACCACCCGCGGGCTCAAGGAGCGGGAGATGGAGCGGGTCGCCGAGTGGCTCGACCGCGTGATGATCTCGAAGGGCGAGGCGGCGGTCGGCGCGGCGGTCAGGCGCGAGATCCGCGAGTTCTGCGGGCGGTTCCCGCTGCCGCACTGATCACCGTCCGTCGCGGTTATCCCGTCGAGCGAGAGGGTCTCCTCCGCCGAGGACGCTCGAGCTATGGACGGATCCAGCTCCTCGCCGCGTCCCGCGACCACCCCGACCTCCGAGTTCCTGCTCGCGGAGGCGAGGCGGAGCCTTCCGACGCCGCGCGGCTGGAGGACCGAGCAGCTCCTCGCGGTGGTCGTCGGAGGTCACCCCCGCAGCGAGATCTCCGATCGCCCGCTCGCCGAGTGGCTCGTGCGGGCGATCCGCGAGCGGCTCGCCGCGTCGGGCGACCTCGGCGGGCGGATCCCGCTCGTCGTGAGCGACCTCTGGTTCCTCAACGACCGCCTGCTCATGCAGCAGCCGGCGATCGCGATCGGGGAGCCCGGCGTGAACGCCGCGACGGCGCACTTCGCGGTGCGGGTGCCGCAGCTCCTCGTGGTGGACGACGCGCTCCGGATCCACCTCGATCCCGAGCATCCGAAGGTCCGCGCCTGCCTGTGGGGCGCGACGCCCGAGCGCACCGAGCAGGCGGTGCGGCTCTTCGCGGAGCGGCACCTCGACGGCTTCCTCGCCGCGAGCCTCGCGGCGAGCCCGCAGGCCGCCTGAGTCCTCTCGTCAGAGCGCCGCGAGGCGCGCCGCGATCTCCTGCCGCCGCAGCGCCGCGATCACCGGACCAAGACCGCCCGCGAGCACCTCGCCGAGGTGGAACGCCTCGCCGACGCGGTGGTCGTTGAGCTGGTTCTCCTTGAAGCGGTAGGTCCGGATCTTCTCGGCGCGGCTCGCGGTGCCGATCATGCTGCTCCGCTGCTCCGCGCGCCGCGCGGCGACCTCCGCCTGCTGTCGGGCGAAGAGCCGCGCCCGCAGCAGCTGCCAGGCCCGCTCGCGGTTCTGGGTCTGGCTCTTCGTCTCCTGCATCCTGACCTCGATCCCGGTCGGCAGGTGGATGAGGTGGACCGCGGTCGCGACCTTGTTCACGTTCTGACCGCCCGGTCCCTGCGCGGTGGTGACCATCTCCTTGACGTCGGCGGGATCAAGGTCGAGCTCGACCTCCTCCGGCTCCGGCAGCACCGCGACCGTCGCGGTCGAGGTGTGCACCCGCCCCTGCGCCTCCGTCGCCGGCACCCGCTTCACCTGATGGGTGCCGCCCTCGAAGGCGAGCTCCGCGAAGGAACGCCCGCCCTTCACCGAGAGCACCGCCTGCTTGAAGCCGCCGGCGTCGCCGGGGCTCGCGTCGAGGAGCTCGGTCCGCCAGCCGCGACCCGCGGCGAACCGTCGGTACATCTCGAGGAGGTCGCCGGCGAAGAGCGCCGCCTCGTCGCCGCCGACGCCCGCGCGGATCTCGAGGATCACCGCGCCGACCGCGTCCTCGTCCGCGGTGACGAGCGACTCCTGGATCTCCGCGAGCAGCCCCGTCGCCTCGGCGGCGAGCCGCCGCGACTCCTCCTTCGCCATCGCGGCGAGCTCGGCGTCCGGCTCCGACGCGACCATCGCCTCGGCGTCGGCGAGCTCCCGCTCGAGGCGCTGGAAGCGCCGCCACGGCTCGACCAGCGGCTCGAGCGACGCCCGCTTGATCGAGAGCGCCTGCACCCGCCGGTGATCGACCGCGACCGCCGGATCGAGGAGATCTCGACCGATCGAGTCGTGCTGCGCCTCGAGGGCGCTCAGCGTGCGTCGAAGGTTCTCGTGGACGTCGAGCGGCACGAGGTGGATCCGGTCAAGGCAGGGGCGAGGGAGGAAGGCCGGACGTGGACGCGGGCGCCGCTGGGGGGGGCGCCGATCGCGGCGCATCCTCCCCTCGTTCTCCCCTCGTTCTCTCCTCATCCTCTCCCTAACAGCACCGCCGCCGGGGCGCGGCGGCGGTGCGGAGATCGTTCAGACTGACCCAGCCTACTTCTTGGCGGCGCCCTTCTTGCCGCGACCGAAGTAGTCCCCGGCGAACTTCTTCTGGAACCGCTCGACGCGACCGGTGGTGTCGATGAAGGACTTCTGACCGGTGAAGAACGGGTGCGAGCCGCTCCACACCTCGACGTGCATCTCCGGCACGGTCGCCCCGACGGTCATGACCACCTCCCCGCGGAAGTGGACCTTCGCCTCGGGGTAGTACTGCGGATGAATCTTGTCCTTCATGGCAACCTCTCGGGGTTCTGGGGAATCGGAGAAGGTAGTTCCCTCTCCCGGGGAAGGCAAGAGGTGGATCGGCTCGCCGCATCGCCCGGCGATGCCCTCGGGCGGCTTCGGCGCGAGGTTCCGAGAAGACCGAAGGACCCTGCAGGGAACCACGGACGCGCTCGGTAGAGTCGCCGCCAAGCCGCGATTGCCCTGTCCGCGATGACCACCTCCGCCATGACCGCGTCCGACGCCGCCTCCGAGACTCCTGAAGGCTCCTCCCCCGAGTCCCTCGACCGGCTGATCGAGGACGCCGCCGAATGCCTCGAGCGGGGGGAGTGGGATCGTGCCCTCGCGATCACCGCACGGGTCCTTCGGCAGGATGCAGAGGACGTCGAGGCGATCGTGATCGAGGCGATCGCGCTCGCAGGTCTGGGGAAGCACGACCGCGCCGAGGAGGGTCTCCGCCGCGCCATCGCGCTCGATCCGGCGCACCCCGTCGCGGCCTGGGAGCTCGCGCGGCGCCTCGCCTCGACCGCTCGTCGCGGCGAGGCGGCGGAGGTCGCGTCGCGGGCGTGGCAGGGGTCGCCGGAGGACCCGCGCCTCGCGGGGCTCGCCGCCGAGATGCTGCATGGGGCGGGACGGCTCGAGGAGGCGGTGGCGCCCGCGCGGGCGCGTGCCGAGCTCTCGGGCGACGATCTGGCGGCGCGGGTGCGCCTCGCCGAGCTTCTCTCGATCCTCGATCGGGGCGAGGAGGCGGTGGCGGAACTCGACCGCGTGCTCGCGCGACGCCCGGACCTCGCCCAGATCCGCCTCGCCCGCGCGGTGGCGTCGCTTCCCGCGGTGCCGCGCGACACGCACCACGCGATGCAGGCGGTCGAGGCGCTCCGCCGCGAGCTCGAGCGCGACGAGCCGGATCCGACGAGCGGTCGGGAGCTACTCGGCGAGACCGGCGTCGCGTGGCCGTTCCTGCGGGCAGCGCTGATGGCGCCCGATCCGGCGCTCGCGCGGCGCTTCGCGGCGCGGCGGGGGAGCGACGCTCGGCCGGCAGGTCCCGCTCGACCGCGCGGGCGATTTCGGGGCGAGCGGCGACGCGTGGGGATCCTCGCAGGCACCTGGCGGGACCACGTCGTCGCGAGGCTCTTCCTCGACGGATGGACGCGGCATCTCGACCGCGGACGGTTCGAGCTGATCGCCATCGACTGTGGTCGCGTGCGAGACGCCTTCGGCACGGCGGTCGCGTCGCGATGCGACGGCGTGATCGAGGGAGCGCGTCCGCTCCGTGCATGGCTCGAGACGATCGCTCGCGCCGATCTCGACGCGATCCTTCTTCCGGAGATCGGGATCGACGGGATGACCGCGGCGATCGCGGCGCATCGGCTCGCGCCGGTGCAGGCGGTCGCGTGGGGGCATCCCGAGACGACCGGTCTCGACTCGATCGACGCATTCCTCTCGAGCGAGGCGATGGAGCCTCCGGAGGGCGATCGTCACTACGCCGAGCGTCTCGTCCCGCTGCCCGGGCTCGGGACGTGGGTCGAGCGTCCCGCCATGCCGCGTCCGAACGCCGCGACCTGCGACGCAGGCGACTCGGCGACGCGGCTCTGGTGCGTCCAGTCGTCGCACAAGCTTCATCCGACGCACGATCGACTGCTTGCCGCGATTGCCGCCGCGGCGCCCGAGGCGCGCCTCCTCCTCGCCGACGATCCTCGCCCCGCCGCGTCCGCTCGGCTTCGGCGGCGCCTCGCGGATGCGGTCGCGTCGGCGGGCGGCGATCCGGCGCGGTCGCTCGAGTTCCTGCCCTGGCTCCCGACCGAGGAGCTCCGTCGGCGGCTCATGACCGCGCGGGTCTTCCTCGATCCTCCGGCGTGGTCCGGCGGGCACACCGCGCTCGAGGCGGTCGCGGCGGGCGTGCCGATCGTGACGCGACCCGGCGGCGTGATGCGGCAGCGCCACGCCTTCGGGATCCTCTCCATCCTCGACCCGGAGGGCGACCTCCGGCGGGAGCTCGTCGCCTCCGACGAGGAGGACTTCCTGCGGCGGACCATCCGCCTCGCCGCGGAGCCGCGCCTCGCCGCGTCGCTCGGGACGAGGCTTCGGGAGAGGAGCCATCGCCTCTTCGAGGACCCTGCGCCGATCCGGGCGCTCGAGGGGTGGCTCCTCGCGCGGATCGAGGCGCGTCCCGCGACCTGACGCCGGCGGTGACCCGGCGTTTCTCCCGGGATTTCCCTACACTCGACGCTTCGTGTTCGACTGGACGCCGCGACGAGTCCGCCGCGGCCGGAGGCACCGCCATGGCGAAGACGCATCCCATCCTGTGGACCCTGACCGACGAGGCGCCGGCGCTGGCGACCTACTCGCTCCTGCCGATCGTCCGCGCCTTCGCGGGCGCGGCGGGCGTTCCGGTCGAGACGCGGGACATCTCGCTCTCCGGGCGCATCCTCGCCGCGTTCTCCGACCGCCTGCGCCCCGACCAGCGGATCGCCGACGACCTCGCCGAGCTCGGCCGGATCGCGGTGACCCCGCAGGCGAACATCATCAAGCTCCCGAACATCAGCGCGTCGATCCCGCAGCTCAAGGCGGCGATCAAGGAGCTGCAGGCGAAGGGGCATGCCCTTCCCGACTACCCCGAGCACCCGACCACGGACGCCGAGCGCGACGCGAAGGCTCGCTACGACAAGGTGAAGGGAAGCGCCGTGAACCCGGTCCTCCGCGAGGGAAACAGCGACCGCCGCGCTCCCAAGTCGGTGAAGGACCACGCCCGTCGGCATCCGCACAAGCTCGGCGCGTGGAGCAAGGACTCGCGGAGCCACGTCGCCCACATGGAGGGCGGCGACTTCTTCGGGCATGAGAAGTCGGTGACGATGCCCGCGGCGACGTCGCTCCGGATCGAGCTCGTCGGCGCCGACGGCGCGGCGAAGGTCCTCAAGGACGGCATCAAGGTCGAGGCGGGCGAGATCGTCGACGCGACCTTCATGAGCCGCCGGGCGTTCGTCGCCTTCCTCGAGCACCAGGTCGCCGACGCGAAGGCGAAGGGCGTGCTCTTCTCCCTGCACCTCAAGGCGACCATGATGAAGGTCTCCGACCCGATCATGTTCGGCCACGCGGTGCGGGCGTTCTTCGCGCCGGTCTTCGAGAAGCACCGCGCGACGCTCGAGCGGCTCGGCGTCGATCCGAACAACGGCTTCGGCGACCTCGTCGCGAAGATCGCCGGACTTCCGGAGGCGGAGCGGACGCGGATCGAGCAGGACGTGCAGGCGGCGCTCGCCTCGGGTCCGGCGATCGCGATGGTCGACTCCGCCAAGGGGATCACCAACCTCCACGTCCCGAGCGACGTGATCGTGGACGCCTCGATGCCCGCGATGATCCGCGACTCCGGTCGCATGTGGAACTCCAAGGGCGAGCTGCAGGACGCGAAGGCGGTGATCCCCGACCGCTGCTACGCCGGCGTCTATCAGGCGGTCATCGACTTCTGCCGCGAGCATGGCGCCTTCGACCCGAGGACCATGGGCAGCGTCCCGAACGTCGGGCTCATGGCGCAGAAGGCGGAGGAGTACGGCTCGCACGACACGACCTACGAGGTCGCCGCGGCGGGCTCGATGCGGGTGGTGGACGCGAAGGGAGCGGTCGTCCTCGAGCACCGCGTGGAGCCGGGCGACATCTGGCGGATGTGCCGGACGAAGGACGCGCCGGTCCGCGACTGGGTGCGCCTCGCGGTGCGCCGGGCGAAGGCGAGCGGGGCGCCGGCGGTCTTCTGGCTCGATGAGCGTCGTCCGCACGACCGCGAGCTCATCGCGAAGGTGCACCGCGAGCTCTCCGCGGAGCCGACCGCGGGGCTCGACCTCCGCATCCTCTCGCCGGTCGACGCGTGCCGCTTCTCGCTCGGGCGCATGGCGGCGGGGCAGGACACGATCTCCGTCACCGGGAACGTGCTGCGGGACTACCTCACCGACCTCTTCCCGATCCTCGAGCTCGGCACCAGCGCGAAGATGCTCTCGATCGTGCCGCTCATGCAGGGCGGCGGGCTCTTCGAGACCGGCGCCGGAGGCTCGGCGCCGAAGCACGTGCAGCAGTTCGAGAAGGAGAACTACCTGCGCTGGGACTCGCTCGGCGAGTTCCTCGCGCTCGCGGCGAGCTTCGAGCACCTCGCCCATGCGGGCGGAGGCGGGCGGGCGCATCTCCTCGCGAGGACCCTCGATCAGGCGACGGCGCGGCACCTGCTGGAGAGCCGCGAGCCCGCCCGCAAGGTCGGGGGGATCGACAACCGAGGGAGCCACTTCTACCTCGCGGCGTACTGGGCGCGGGCGCTCGCCGACCAGACCGAGGACGCGGCGATCGCCGCGCGGTTCCGCCTGCTCGCGGAGGAGCTCGAGGCGAAGGAGTCGGTGATCCTCGCAGAGCTCAACGGCGTGCAGGGGCGGAGCGTGGACGTCGGCGGCTACTACCGCCCAGATCCCGCCCGCGCGGCGGCGGCGATGCGGCCGAGCCGCACCTTCAACGACGCCCTCGCGAGCCTCGCCCTCGAGCCGACCGCCGCCCGTTGATCGGGGTGCCCTTCGGTACCATCGCGGCATGCGCACGGTCTGCTTCCGTCCCGCGTCGTTCATCGCACTGAACGTCCTCGCGTTCGCGTCGGCGTTCGCCTCGCCGGCGCTCGGTCAGTTCCCGGGCGACCGCCGCGGCGGCGCCCTTGGCGACGTCTCGGTCGAGAACCCGCCGCCCAATCCGATCCCGCCCACCGAGGGCGGCGGTGAGGGCATGGCGCCGAACATCCCGGAGGGCCCCGCCATCTCGACGGTGATCTTCGGCGGCGCGCTCTACGACTTCGACGGCGACTTCCAGTCGGGCGGCGGCAACGTCTCCGTCGCCCGCGCCTACGCCGGGATCGGCACCCGCATCCGGCTCGATCCCCAGCTCGGGATCGGCCTGCGGATCGGCTACGAGGGCGACTTCTACGACTTCGGCGGGGACTCGACGATCACCCGAATCGCGGGCGGCGCGCCGTGGACGAACGTGACGAGCGTCCAGATCGGCGGTCGCGTGGACTACGCCTTCGACCGTCAGTGGCGGGCGAGCGCCGGGCTCTTCGGGCAGTTCTCCGGCGAGAACTCGGCGAGCGCCGGCGACAGCTTCACCTTCGGCGGCACGGTCGGCGCGACCTACGCGTTCTCGGAGCACTTCATCCTCGGCGGCGGTGCCCTCCTCGCGACCCGCCTGCAGCAGGGACCGCTGGTGATCCCGCTGATCTTCATCGACTGGCGGATCGCGGAGGGACTGCGCCTCAGCAACGTCGCGGGACCGGAGGCGTACCCCACCGGCGCCGGCATCGAGCTCATCTGGAACCCGACCAAGCCGCTCGCGTTCGGGATCGGCGGTCGCTACGAGTACCGCCAGTTCCGCCTCGACGACTCCGGTCCGGTGACCCGCGCGGGCGGCGTCGGCGGCGAGCAGAACTTCCCGCTGTGGGTGCGGGCGGAGTGGCGGGCGAGCGAGTCGCTCCGGCTCGACTTCGTCTGCGGCGTCAGCCTCTTCGACCAGTACGAGCTGTGGGACGCCGCGGGCTCGAAGCTGACCTCGCAGGACACCGACCCGAGCTTCTTCATCGGAGGCTTCGTGGCGTTCCGGTTCTGAGCCGAGCGCCGCGTCGGTCTCGATCGTCGCGGGGGCGTCAGCGAGCGGATCGCTCGATCTCGCGACGCCCTCGCGTGGCGGGGCGAGCCGGCACGCGCCGCGGGACCTCGATCAAACGATCGACCTCGACGCCCTCGAGCACGGTCACGGCGCCGTCGGTCCATCGGACCTCGACGCGGACCGGTCCATCGACCGCGCCGAGCCCAAGGTGAAGCAGTTGGTCGTTCGAGTTGCCCTGTCCGGTGCCGACCTCGACCTGCCGCGCGACCACGCGACCGCCCGGCAGCGTGACCCGCACCTGCGATCCGATCGCGGCGACGGGCACCCGCTCGCCGTCGCCGACGAGCCGCACGAGGAGCCATCGACCCCCGTCGGCGGACTCGTTGCGGTAGAGCCGTCCCGCCGTCACGAGGTCGACGCGACCGTCCTGGTCGAAGTCTGCGAAGGCAGCCTGGTAGGTCGGCGGCAGCGCCTCGAGCCCCGAGCCCGCCGTGACGTCGCGGAAGGTCCATGCGCCGTCGACCGGTTCGTTTCGGAAGAGCACCGGATGGTTCGGTCGTCCGAAGCTCGCGACGGCATAGACCGTGGTGAAGAAGAGGTCGAGCCGACCGTCGCGATCGACGTCGCCGAGCGTCGGGCTCGCATAGCTCTCCTGATACCAGATGCCGCGCTCGCCGAGATCCTCGAAGCCTGCGTCGCCGCCGCGGTTCCGCAGCACGCGGCTCTTCGGCTGGTCGCCGCGGTCGTCGACGTGGGCGAAGTTCCCCGCGAGGAGGTCGAATCGCCCGTCGCCGTCGAGATCGCCCCAGCACGCGCCGATCGAGTGTCCGCCCTCGAAGCCGGGACTCGTGGCGATGGCGCCGAGCCGGGGCGCCGCGTCCTCGAAGGATCCGACGCCGTCGTTGAGGAGGAGCTCGTTCGGCTGAAGGCGGTAGTTCGAGAGGTACACGTCGAGGTCGCCATCCTCGTCGAAGTCGCACGCGGTGACGCCGCGGGTGCGGTGGCGGACCTCGACGCGGGCGAGGCGGAAGCCGTCGCCATCCGCGAGGAGGAGGAGGCTCGGGAAGGTGATCCCGCGGTTCCAGTCCTCGTAGCCGCCGAAGAAGAGGTCGAGCTGCGCGTCGCCGTCGAGGTCGCCCACCGCGACGCCGCGGCTCGTCGTCTCCGGGAGCGCGGGGAGCGTCCGAGGCTCGAAGCGAACGCCCGCGCCGTCGGGCACGGTGCGCCAGACCGCGATCGGCGCGAAGGAGACGAGGTCGCCTCGCCCGTCGCCGTCGAGGTCGGCGATCACGCCCTCGCCTGGCGCCTCCACGCGCTCGAAGGCGCGACCATGATCACCGCGATGATCACCGCGGCGATTCAACCACACGGCGCCGCCGGTCCAGAGGTCGCTCCAGCCATCGCCATCGACGTCGCCCCACGCCGCCTGCGAGCCGCTCGCGTCGAGACCGAGCTCCGCGCCGCGGTCGACGAAGGTCTGCGCGGACGCTGGGCATGCCGACCCGATGGCGAGGAGCATCACGCCCACGGAGCCCGCCGTGACTGCGTTGGAGATGAGGTTGGTGATCGGAGTTCGAGTGGGATCGCCCTGCGGCATGGGCGGACGATACCGAGCATGTAGGGGAGTCCCGATTCGGATGCCGAAATGCCGGCGTGGCATCGCCGAGAGGGTGGCACCGCCGAGAGGGTTCGCCGAGGGGCGTCGCGGTCGCGGAGCCGCGGATCCGCGCCGGAGCTCTCGGTTCGTCCCGCCGGACGCCGGTTCGATGCCTGTCCGACATCTCACACGACATCTCACACGACATCTCACAGCTCGCAACGCATCGCGACCGAGCATCGTGCGTCTGATCGATGCCCGCCCGATCGATGCCTGTCCAAGACCTCATCGATGCCTGTCCAAGACCTCCCATCGATGCCTGTCCAAGACCTCCCATCGATGCCTGTCCAAGACCTCCCAAGACCTCCCAAGACCTCCCAAGACCTCCCAAGACCTCCCAAGACCTCCCAAGACCTCCCCGCGCGATCGATGCCTGTCCAAGACCTCCTGTCCAAGACCTCCCTCCTCGCGCGATCGATGCCTGTCCAAGACCTCCAGACCTCCCCGATCGATGCCTGTCCAAGACCTCCCAAGACCTCCCCAAGACCTCCCCAAGACCTCCCGCGGTCATCTCCGCGCTGGGTGCCTACGGAGGCGGCAGGGGACTCCTTCCGGCGGGGTGGGACCTGCTGCTCGTCGCGGCGCTCAGCCTCCTCGTGCTGCATCGCTCGCGGATCTCGCCGACCGCGCGTCCGCCGAGCGGGACGGACCTCGAGCGCGGCTGATGCCCGACCACCCGCGGGATCCGTCGCCGCCGCTACGCTGCGTCGACCGCCGCATGAGCCACCCTCCGTCCACCCCCGACCGGTCGCTCGACGGGAGGATCGACCTCCTCCTCCGACTCGCCGATCGCGCGGGCGCCATCGCCCTCGAGCACTTCCAGTCGCCGGCGCTGCGGGTCGAACGCAAGGCGGACGCCTCGCCGGTGACGGTCGCCGATCATGCGATCGAGGCGATGCTCCGCGCCGGGATCCGCGAGGAGTGCCCGGGCGACGCGATCCTCGGCGAGGAGCATGGCGACGAGCCGGGCACGACTGGATGGCGCTGGATCATCGATCCGATCGACGGCACGATCTCCTTCGCCGCGGGCGTGCCGATGTTCGGCACCCTGATCGCGATCGAGCGCGAGGGCGAGGTCTGCGGCGGGCTCTGCGCGATGCCGGCGCTCGGCGAGCGGGTCTGGGCGGCACGCGGGCGAGGGGCGTGGTGGGAGCGGCGCCGCGCCGATGGAGCCGTCGATCGTTCGCGGGCGCAGGTGCGTTCCTGCGGCGTGGTCTCGCAGGCGCTCCTCTGCGTCTCGGGACTCGAGTACTTCCGCCGCTGCGGCGCGACGGAGGTCCTGCGCCGCGTCGTCGATGCCGCGGCGCACGTCCGGAGCTGGTCCGACTGCTACGGCGGGATCCTGCTCGCGACCGGTCGGGTGGATGGCTGGGTCGATCCCCTCATGCATCCGTGGGACATCGCGCCCTTTCCGCTCATCGTGGCGGAGGCGGGCGGCGTCTGCACCGACTGGACGGGTCGCGCCGACATCGGCGGAGGCAGCGCGGTCGGAGGCAGTGCGTCGATGCACGCCCAGCTGATGGCGCTGATCGACCTGCCGGCGAGCTGATGGGAGCGTGACCTCCGACCCGGGCGCGATCGAGGCGATGCTTGAGCAGTCACGTCCGGGAGTCACGAGGGTGTGTCGCGCCGGGAGTCACCCCGTCGGTCGCGTGCCGAGCCGCCAGCCGATCCACGCCATCGGCAGGTAACCGGCGACGATCTCGAGCGCCGCGAACCAGCGCGGGGTGTCGGGGATCAGGATGATCATCCCGATCCCTGCCGCGAGGAACCAGGCTCCGACGATCATCGCCTGCACGAGCCCGCGGGAGGGACTCAGCCGCGCGGCGACCGCGCCGCCGACGAGGGTCCCGATCGCGTGCGCGGCGAAGGTCGAGAGGAGGAGCGCCACCGGGAACCGATGGATGTTCTCGCGGATGCTCTCGAGGCTGTCGGGATTCACGCCCTCGGGATGCGGGAAGATCGCGCTCCCGACGCTGATGAGGATCAGGTTCACGACGCTGCCCACGATCACGCCCGCGACGACCGCGAGCACGCTTCGAAGTCCGTTCGGCATGGCGGAGGCTCCCAGAGGACCGACGGTCAGGAGAGGGTGGGATACCACGGTCGGCGGCGTCCGGGGACCCGCGGCATGATCGGCATCCATCGGCGATCCCGCCAGTGCGCCGACCATCGCCCGCGGGATCCTCGCTACGCTCCGCCCGGTGAAGCCCCGCACGATCCTCCTCCTCACCGGGGTCGCCGCCCTTCTCGTCGTGGTGGTGCCTCTCGTCGCGATGCGGCTCGGCAGCGAGCTTCGGTGGAGCCGCTTCGACTTCGCGGTCGCGGTGACGGCGGTCGTCGGGCTTGGCGTGTGCGCCGCGGCGATCGTGGAGCGTGCCCCGAGCCGCATCCACCTCGCCGCCCTCGGCGTCGCGCTCGGGGCGTCGTTCGTCCTCCTCTGGCTGACGGGCGCGGTCGGGATCCTCGCGAGCGAGAGGCATCCGGCGAACCTGCTCTATCCCGCGTCGCTTCTCCTCGCCGTGGGTGGCGCGATCGGAAGCCGCCTCGAGCCCCGCGGCATGTCGCGGTCGATGTTCGCGACGGCGATCGCGATCGCGGTCGTGCCGCTGCTGGCGATCTTCCGCTGGGAGATGCCGCCGATGCTGGCGCTCCTCAAGGCGTTCATCCTGAGCGGGGTCTTCGCGGCGCTCTTCGCGGGATCCGGGGTCCTCTTTCGACGCGCGTCTCGCCCGGCGGTGAAGTCCGGCGTTCGACGCGGAGCGGGGCGATGATCGATCGACCAAGATCGATAGACCATGATCGATAGACCATGATCGATCGACCAAGATCGATAGACCATGATCGATAGACTTGACGCGGGGCGACCCGCTCGGCTCGTGTTCCGAGACTGGAGGCGACCAATGCAGCGGCTCATCGTGCTTGATCTTCGGCGGATGGTCCTCTTCCTCGCGACCGTCATGCTCCTCATCCCGGCAGCGCGTCCTGTGCTCGCGGGTGATCCGCCGCCGGCGACGCCCCCCGCGACCGACGCCGCGGCCGCGCCGGCGCCCGAGCGCATCACCGACCTCATGAGGCTCCGCGCGGCGGAGCTCCAGACGATCGTCGCGACCCCGCTCGCGAGGCAGTTCCTCGCCGCCACCGCGAGCCTCGCCGAGCCGAGCGCCCGCGTCATCTACCGCGACCGCGCGAAGGGGATCGCCCTCTCGCAGCGCGCCTACGACGCGATGACGCCCGAGGCGCAGGCGTCGCTGACCGCCCGCGAGTGCACGCCGCAGTTCTACTACGAGACCGGCTACGGCTCGCCGCTCGTCTACGTCCGCGTGCTTGATCTCGTGGCGCCGCATCTTCCGCGCGTCGATCGCCCGAAGCTCCTCGACTTCGGCTACGGAACGATCGGGCAGCTGCAGCTCCTCGCGCATTGCGGCGTCGATGCGCACGGGGTGGACGTGGAGCCGATCTTCGAGGCGCTCTACAGCGAGCCGGGCGACGTCGGTCCGATGGGCGGCGGGTCGGTCGCGATCCACACCGGGCAATGGCCTGCCGAGGAGCGGCTGCGGACCGCGGTCGGCGGCGGCTACGCGGCGATCACCAGCAAGAACACCCTCAAGAAGGGGTACCTCCATCCCACGCCGCCGCCGGGGCAGACCGTCGATCCGAGCCGGCTCGTCCACCTCGGCGTCTCCGACGAGGAGTTCCTGAAGCAGGTGCACGACGCGCTCGTGCCGGGCGGGGTCTTCGCGATCTACAACATCTGCCCTCCGCAGAATCCGCCGGACCAGGAGTACATCCCGTGGGCGGATGGTCTCTCGCCCTTCTCGCGCGAGGCGTACGAGAGGGCGGGCTTCGAGGTGATCGCCTTCGACGCGGTCGATCAGGCGTGGGTGCTCGATTGCTTCCGGCGTCTCGGCTACCTCGAGGGCATCGCGCCCGAGGACGCCCCCAAGCAGTTCCTCTGCTGGTACACGATCGTGCGGCGGAGGAACTGACCGCGAGGCGAGGCGGAGTCCTCACGCCGAGCC
>VGXO01000001.1 GCA_016873275.1 Phycisphaerae bacterium | reverse complement strand
GTCCACCGATCCGAAGTCCCATGACGACGGAAGGCGCCCGCCGCGCGAGCGTGTGCTACGGAAGGTGTCCGCGACCCCGGCAGCCCGTGCTTCGTCAGGCATCCGCCCGTCACCGCAGCGCTTCGCCCACCCAGTTGTCTACTGGGTCCACCGGGTCCACCGGGTCCACGTCCACCGACGAACACCACCACCGGGTCCACGTCCACCGACGAACACCACCACCGGGTCCACGTCCACCGATCCGAAGTCCCATGACGACGGAAGGCTGCCGCCTCCCCTCGCTCACGGCGACGGGATGATCCCGGGCAGCAGCTTCTCGCGGAAGAACCACCAGTCCTGCCGGAGCCCCTGGATCGTCGGCTGGCTCCACGCGCAGAGGGTGTTCGGCGTCTGGGTGTAGTTGTGACCGAAGGTCTCGATGAGCCCCACGATCGACTCGTCGGCGAGCCCGTAGTACTCGGTCGAGCCGTCGGCGTTCGCCATGGTGATGGCGTCCGGCCGCCAGAACGCCGGCCAGTCGATCCACCGGGGCTTCAGCGGGTCGATGACCCAGCCCTGGTTGTTGTAGCCCACGCCGTCGTCCTCGACGATCGAGAGGAAGGTCTCCGCCGGATTCGGCACCTGCGAGAGGGTCAGCGTCTCGAAGCTCCGCACGTTGAACCCAAGCCCCGACGCGCAGGAGTTGAAGTTGCAGGGCCAGCTCCCGTAGTCGCCGAGGTCGTCCGGCACGTTGCCGCCGAGGAACGCGTTGAGGGCATAGCTGCGGATCCGGCGCTTCGGGGTGCCCGCGGGCTGGAGGAGGTCCGGATCGGTCGTCGCGCTCGGATCGTTCGGCGAGCGGTAGACGGTGAGGTCGCCGACGTAGGGATACATCTTCCCCGTCTCGACCGCCTCGCGCTTCTCGGTGCCGTTGCCGTTCATGTTGGTGCCCCAGCTCTTCACCCAGCACTGGTTCTGGATGTTGACGTTCGCGGAGTAGGGCTCGACCGAGCTCGGCGACACGCTGCCGCAGGAGGTGGTGATGGTCGCGGTGCCGAAGGGATCGGTCCGCGGGCTCACGAGGCGACCCTTGTTGTCGGTGGCGTAGGTGTTCCAGCCGACCGCGAGCTGCCGCTGGTGCCCCATGCAGCGCATGGTGCGGGTCAGGTCCACCACCTTGCCGAGCCCGGCGAGCGTCAGCGCCACCACGATCACGACGATCGTGATGACGACGAGGAGCTCCGTCAGCGTGAAGCCGCGGATGGCGCCGGATCGGGGACGGTTCGAGTCCAGCCGGTTCGAATCCATGAGGCACTCCTCGGAGGCGCGGGGTCGCGCCTCGACGGACCACGACGGACGCCGGTGACCCTCTCGGTCCAATCGACGCCTAAGGAGAAGACTACCTCGGCAGGTCCGCCGGGACGCCCCCAATGTTCCGGCGAACCACGCCGCGGCAAGGATCCGCCGCCGACCCACGGTCGGATCCGCCACGCCTCGATCCCACCACGAACTCAGGCGGTCCCGCGGGGAGACCGTGGGACCGCCGAAGGTGCCGGGATCAGCCGATCGAGGACCGGTTCAGGACCAGTTGCCGAGCAGGATCGAGAGGTCGGCGCCATCCACGTTGCCGTCGCCGCTGAGGTCGGCGATCGGATCCGCGGTGCCCCAGGCACCGAGCAGGATCGAGAGGTCGGCGCCATCCACGATGCCGTCGAGGTTGAGGTCGCCCACGATCCCGTCCTCGCAGCCGAAGTCGCCGGAGAGCTCGACGAACCAGTGGTAGTTCGCGAAGCCCAGCGCCGCGAGGTTCACGAAGTTGCTCACGCCGCAGGCGGCTGCACGGATGTAGGTCGGGCTCACCGCGCCGGTCCCGCCGGCGAAGGAGCAGAAGCCGTCGGAACTCGCCCCGTAGTCGACCACCACGACGAGCGTCTCGCTCCCGGCGAGCTGCACGCAGAAGGGATCGAACGTCGCGGTGAGGAGCTGCGACTCGCCGGTGGGCACCTCCAAGGTGTAGGAGGCGATCAGCGAGAGCTCGCTGACCGAGGGCGCGCCGCCGGTCGGGTCGATGTAGACCCCGAGGATCGCCTGGATCGCCGAGCCGGAGTTGACCATCCCGAAGTTCACGCAGTTGATCGTGTAGTCGGGACCGAGCTGCTCCTGCGTGAACACTCGCGCGTAGGAGTTCGGGGTGCTGATGCCGCCGCTGGCGCAGGCGATGCCGCTCGTGGCGACGCTCGGGTCCGAGTTGCCGGTGATCGGGTTCGCGCCGGGGTTCGGGCACGCCGACGGACCGGCGCCGGTGCTGCCGACCATCCGGATCGCGTCCCCGTGCTCGTCCTCGCCGGGCATGCGGCGCTCGCTCTTGGAGTCGACCTCGGTGGAGGCGACCGCTCGCGCATCCTTCGGGCTCTGCTTCGGGTTCTCCGTCGAGCCGCCGCGGTCGAGCGCGGAGGACGACCCGGCGGCGAGGAGGACAAGGACGGTCGCGGACAGGATGGATCGCTGCATGAGTTGACGCTCCGGCTCTCGCGGAAGAAGCCTTGGAAACGTCCCGCGCACCGCGACGCCGCGGAGGGCGCGGGACGTTTCCGAGGAAAAACCTAGGGCAGGATCGCGTCGGGGCAACCGGAAGTGCTGAAATCTGAGCACCTTGGGAACATAGGCAGGTTCCGGCGGACCTCCGGAGGTTCCCGAGTCCGGGCGCCTGAGCAACTCCGTGATCTTGGCGTGAGCCGGGAGGTGGTCGAGTTCCTCGACGGCGAACTCGGCGGCGACGCAGGTCCGGATCCGCGTTCCGCGACGAGGACTCTCGGCTCCCCCCTCCCGCGCGAACTCGGCGATGCCCGCGTCGCTCTCTCTCGATCCCTATCCGACCGGCACCTCGCCGACGATCTCGAGCCCGAAGCCGTGCAGGCCGGGACGCGGTCGACCGGGATGGTTCGTGAGGAGCCGAAGCCGGCGCAGGCCGAGGTCGCGGAGGATCTGCCCGCCGATCCCGAACTCGCGCTGGTCCATCGGCATCGCGCGACCGGCGACGGACTCGACGCTCGTGAGGTCCGGACGGTCCGGGTCCTCGCCCGCGCGGCGGATCCGCTGCAGGCGCGAGGCGAGCTCGTGCGTCCCCGCCTCCGAGCGCAGGTAGACGAGCGCGCCGCGCCCGGCGCGGGCGATCGCGGCGAGCGATCGCGCGAGCGTCTCCGAGGACCGCACGCCCCCCGGCGACGCCACGCCGAAGATGTCCCCGAGCAGGTCGCGGCGGTGCATGCGCACGAGGACCTCGTCCTCGGCGACCGGCACCCGACCATCGGCGCCCGGCACGCCGATCCCGCCCATCGTGAGGGCAAGGTGCGGCAGCGCGTCGATCTCGCTCTCGAAGGCAACGAGCCGGAACCGACCCTGCGGGGTCTCGAGGTCCACGCCCTCCGCGGGCGCGATCCGCCGCACGAGGTTCTCGCGGGCGAGTCGGTGCTCGATGACCTGCTCGACCGAGCACATGCGGATCCCGTGCTCGGCGCAGAGCCGCTCGAGGTCTGGCATCCGCGCCATCTCGCCGTCGGGGCGGACGATCTCGATGATCGCCGCCGCCGGCTCGAGTCCCGCGAGGCGGCACAAGTCGACCGAGCCCTCGGTCTGCCCGGTCCGCACGAGGACGCCGCCCTCCCGCGCCCGCAGCGGGTTGATGTGTCCGGGGCGCACGAAGTCGTCCGGCTTCATCGCCGGATCAAGGAGCATCCGGATCGTCGTCGCGCGGTCGCGGGCGGAGATCCCGGTGCCCACGCCATGCCGCGGATGCCCGTCGACCGAGACGGTGAAGGGCGTCGCGCGGACGCTGGTGTTCACCGCCGCCTGCGGCACCAGCTGGAGCCGATCGCAGATCTCCCCGGCGAGCGAGACGCAGAGGTAGCCGCCGCCCACGCGGGTCAGGAAGTTCACGACCTCGGGGGTCACCTTCTCCGCGGCGACCACGAAGTCGCCCTCGTTCTCGCGGTGCTCGTCGTCGACGAGGACCACCACGCGTCCGGCGCGCAGGTCCTCGAGGATCTCGCTGATCGGGCTGAGGGGCATGGGGCGGGGAGTGTACGAGGCGACCGCGGAGGAGCTCGTCATACTTGCCGCATGCCGACGGTCGCCCTGCTCGCCGCGGTCCTCTCCGCGGTCCTCGCCGACCTTCCGCCGCACGCGGCGGAGGGCGAGGCGTTCGTGGTGGCGGCGCCGCACCGGCTCGCCTCGGAGGCGGGAGTCGAGGTCCTCGCCCGGGGCGGCAACGTGGTGGACGCGGCGGTCGCGGCGGCGCTCGCGACCGGCGTGACGCGCCCGCAGTCGAGCGGGATCGGCGGCGGCGGCTTCATGATCATCCACCTCGCGGAGCAGGGCTCCTTCGCCCTCGACTTCCGCGAGGTCGCGCCGCGGGGCGCGCGACCGGAGGCGTATCTCGACGCGACCGGATCGCCGATCCCGGATCGCTCGTCGATCGGCGCGTGGTCGGTCGCGGTGCCGTGCTCGCTGCGCGGTCTCGAGTCGGCGCTTCGGCGCTTCGGCACGATCTCCCTCGCCGAGGCGGTCGCGCCCGCGGCGCGGCTCGCCCGGGAGGGCTTCGCGGTCGATCCGCCGCTCGCCCGCGCGATCGAGATCGCCGCGGAGGCGATCGAGAACGAGCGCGCCCGCCGGGGGACGAGCGGTCCCGACGAGTTCAGCGAGCTCGAGCGGATCTACCTTCCCGGCGGTCGCCCGCCGGCGGTCGGCGAGGTGCTGCGGCAGCCCGACCTCGCCGCGACGCTCGAGCGTCTCGGGCAGGAGGGCGTCGAATCCTTCTATAGAGGTCCCCTCGCCGAGGCGATCGTGAGGGCGGTGCGTTCCGCGGGGGGTCCGCTCTCGATGGAGGACCTCGCCGAGCTCTCGCCCGCGTGGCGGACGCCGCTTCGCGCGACGCTTCGTGGTCGCCTTGCCCGCGGGGGTCGCCCGCTCGAGGTGATCTCGATGCCGCCGCCATCCTCGGGCGGCGCGTGCCTGCTCCAGGTGCTCCTCGCCCTCGACGGGATGCCCGCGGTCCCCGAGCCGGAGCGGACGCGGCGCCTCGTCGAGCTCCTTCGCCACGCCTTCGCCGACCGCGCCGCGCTCCTCGGCGATCCGGACGCCTCGCCCGAGGTGACCGCCGACGTCGCGCGGATGCTCGACGCGGCGCATCTCGCGAGGCTCCGCGAGTCGGTCGCGGTCATGATCCGCGCGGCGCCGGGGCGATGCGGGCTCGGCGGACTCGGCGCGGACGACGGCGCGGAGGCGGGCGCCACCGTCGAGGATGGCGGCACCGCCCACCTCTCGGTGCTCGACTCGCGGGGGAACGCGGTCGCGCTCACCGAGACGATCAACCTCGAGTTCGGCTCGAGGATCATCCCGCCCGGGACCGGGATCATCCTCAACGACCAGATCGACGACTTCGCGCTTCGCGCGGGCGTCCCCAACGCCTTCGGGCTCCTGATGTCCGCGCGGAACCTGCTCGCCCCGGGGCGGCGACCGCTGAGCAGCATGTCGCCGACGATCGTCCTCGACGGCGGTCGCGCCACGATCGCCGTCGGCGCCGCGGGCGGACCACGCATCATCAGCGCGACGCTGCAGGTCCTGCGGCTGATCCTCGAGGGCGCCTCCGCCGCCGAGGCGGTCGAGGCGCCTCGTCTCCATCATCAGTGGATGCCGGACCGCGTGCTCGTCGAGCGCGACGTCGCGCCGGCGCTCCGCGAGATGCTGACCCTCGCGGGGCACGAGGTGCGGGAGGGTCGTCCCCCGCCGAGCGGCGACGATGCGATCGTGCAGGCGGCGGTCGCGCGGGAGGACGGTCGCCTCGAGGCTGCGAGCGACCCTCGCGAGCGGGCGGCGGCGGCGGGTCGCTGAGGAGCGGCGCCCGCACGAGTCGAGGTCGCGCCCCACGGCGTTCCTTCCCAGGCGTCACTCCCCACGCATCAGCCGGGCGGCAGACCGACCTCGTCGTCGGGCTGGAGCTCAAGACCGGTGTCCGCGTCGGGCGGCGGCGGCGGGACCGGCGGCGCGGGTCGCGCGAGGATCATGGCGCGTCCGGCGGCGCCCTCGAGAAGCACCGGCGTCGGCGACGCGAAGAGGACCTCCTCGCCGAGCCTGATCGAGGCGACCACGCCGTACGCGGCGCCCGCGGGCATCCGCGCGGCGTCGTACTCGACGGCGAAGGCGATCGGCACCTGCGCCGCGATCGGCGCGACCGACTCGGCGAGCGGCGCATCGCCGAGCCCGGGCGTCACCGGGAGGATCCGCACCGCGAGCGTGCAGCCCTCGGGAAGCGCCATCCGCTCGCGGTAGGTCACCGAGCCGCGGAGCGTGCGCATCTCGACGACCTCGCGCGGCGTGCCGCTGCAGGCGGCGAGGGCGGCGACGATCACCGAGGCGAGGACTCCGACCACGGACGCGCTTCGCATGGCGCGAGGACGACGGAGGGGTCTCGGCTCGAGCGGACGCCCGCTCGCGCCGGAGAAACGACGCCCTTGGCTCGGAGCCCCGTGGCAACCCCGGACCGAAGCACGAGTCCGACTTCCAGGCCCGCGCAGGCATGCATCGGGGTCACGGTCCTGCCGATGCGCCCTCGAGAGGTCGGTCGTCACGCGCTCTTCCTTCGGCGCCGCGCCGAAGGAGCCGCCTTCGCGATCCGCGCGAGGGCACGGAGGGCGTGGTTGACCGACGCCGCGTCGGGAAACACCTTGGCGACGTCCGCGTCGAGCAACACGAAGTTGCTGCCCTGTGCGAACCGCCGCGCGGTCTGGCCGCGGACACCCTTGGAGAAGTCGTACTCGGCACGCATGGTGTCCCGCTCGGCACTGCGGTCACGACGACGAGTTGCCCTAGGGGTGCTCATACTGGTTCCGCTCGCGGCGCGTGGCGAGCCTGGCACTGATGATCCGGACGCGTGGAGGGCGATCGGTGTAGCTGACGACAAGGATACGGTCGAGCCGCGACTTGCCCATCAGGAGAAAGCGATCTTCGTCGATGGAGTGATCCGGATCGAACTGATTGAGCGATCGCGGGTCCGCGAACGCGGTCGCGGCTTCCTCGAAGGTCACGCCGTGCTTCCGGCGATTGGACGCGGACTTCCGGGGATTCCACTCGAACTCGTAGCCCACGGTTCCTCCTGAGCGGGGAGTCGTACGGGAGCCCGACTGACCGGTCGGATCCCCGGGTACGGCACGAGAAGCCGACTGGGGATCATCGTCTCTTGGCGCCTCAGACGCCTTGCCGTGCCGCGTGCGAGGGATCGGATCTCGCTCGGTCGAACAGCGCTTCGACCGCCCGCCCGATCCGGCGCCGGTGCTCGGCGCGGGGGCTCACGAGCCGAGCAGCCGCAGCGTGATCGTGGTCGGGCCTGGTCCGAGCTTGATCAGCGCCTTCTCGAAGGGAGGCGGACCGAGCTCGATCGGGGCATCGTTGCCGTAGGCGACCGGCTCGGTGGGGATGCCGCCGAGCCCGCGGTCGACCTCGCCGTCTCCGTCGAGGTCGAGGTGGACCTTGAGCGCCCAGGTGCCCGGCGCGATCCCGCCGAGGTCGACCACGCCCTCGCCGTGCGCGAAGGTGCCGGTGCCGGCGTGAAGCGGCGGCGCGCTCGAGCGGTAGGTCTCGCGGGTGCCGTAGAGCGCCGCCCGCAGCGTGCCCTCCCACTCCTTGCGTCCGGTCACCTCGATCCGCAGGCTCGCGGCGGCGCCTGGCGGGGCGGTCGGCTTCGGGGGCGCGATCGGCTCGACGCGGCACGCCGCGAGCAAGAGAAGAAGGACCGCCGTTGCGGCGGCGGAGGGGAAGCGCGTCATCGTCATGGCAAGGCACCTCTCGTGGATGCGGGCGACCGCCGCGAGGGCGCCGCCCGCGGGGCGTTCATCGACCCGCGGGGCGGTCGATCTTCGGCGGCGGATCTCCCGCGGCGCCCGCCGTACCATCCCGCCCTCGGCATGAAGGCGGACGTCCTCTCGATCGACCTGCACACCCACATCCTCCCGCCGGAGCTGCCGGACCGCCGCGCGATCACCGGCTACGGGGGATGGACGACGCTCGAGCACCTGTCGCCCGGGTGCGGTCGGCTCATGATCGACGGCAAGCACTTCCGAGACGTGTGCTCGCGGAGCTGGGACCCCGCGCGGCGGATCGCCGACTGCGACGCGACCGGCGTCGCGGTGCAGGTGCTCTCGACGGTGCCGGTCCTCTTCAGCTACTGGGCGCAGCCCCGGCACGCCCTCGACCTCGCCCGCACGCTCAACGACCACCTCGCGGGGGTCGTGGCGGCGCATCCGGACCGCTTCGAGGGACTCGGCACGGTGCCGCTGCAGGATCCGGAGCTCGCGATCGGCGAGCTCGAGCGGTGCATGGGCGAGCTCGGGCTCCGCGGCGTCGAGATCGGGAGCCACGTGAACGCGTGGAACCTCGACGACCCGGCGCTCCTTCCCTTCTTCGCCGCGGCGGAGCGGCTCGGCGCGGCGGTCTTCGTGCATCCCTGGGAGATGATGGGTCGCGCCGAGATGCCGCGGCACTGGCTGCCCTGGCTCGTCGGGATGCCCGCGGAGACCGCCCGCGCCGCATGCAGCCTCGTCTTCGGCGGCGTGCTCGCCCGGCTTCCGCGGCTGCGGGTCGCGCTTGCCCACGGCGGCGGCTCCTTCCCCTTCACGATCGGGCGCATCGACCACGGGCATCGGGTCCGTCCGGACCTCTGCGCGACCGAGATCGACGCGGCGCCGAGCTCCTTCCTCGACCGGCTCTACCTCGACAGCCTCGTCCACGACCCGCGGGCGCTCCGCTACCTCGTCGAGCTCGTCGGCGCGGACCGCCTCGCCCTCGGCAGCGACTATCCCTTCCCGCTCGGCGAGGCGGTGCCGGGACGGCTCGTCCGCTCGATGAGCGACCTCTCCGACGCGCAGAAGTCGCGGATCCTCGCGGGCACGGCGCGGGAGTTCCTCGGGCTCGACGCGCCGGGGACGCCGGGGGATCCGGGGGATCCGGGGACTCCCGGGACTGCGGCGAATCCGGGGGCGCGGCGATGAGCGCCCGCGCGAGCATCGCGTCGCTCGAGGAGGCGCACGTCGGCGCGTTCGAGGCGGGCGAGGCGTTCGCGCGGCACCTCGACTCGATCGACCCGCTGCGGGGACTCGCGGAGGAGTTCCTGCATCCGCCGGGTCCCTTCGACGGCAGGCGGCTCTACTTCTGCGGGCACTCGCTCGGGCTGCAGCCGCGGCGCACGCGGTCGATCCTCGAGGAGGAGCTCGAGGAGTGGGCGACCCTCGGCGTCGAGGGTCACCGCAAGGCGCGGCGTCCCTGGTTCGACTACCACCTCCACGCGCGGGAGGGTCTTGCCCGGGTGGTGGGAGCCAAGCCGGAGGAGGTCGTCGCGATGAACGGCCTCACCACGAACCTCCACCTCCTGATGCTCTCCTTCCACCGCCCCTCGGGGGCGCGGCGGCGGCTCCTCATGGAGAAGCCCGCGTTTCCCTCCGACACCTACGCGGTGAAGACGCACCTGCGGGCGCGGGGACTCGATCCCTCCGACCTCGTCGAGGTCTCGCCGCGCGAGGGCGAGGAGGGCCTCCGCACCGAGGACCTCGTCGCGGCGATCGAGCGCGAGGGCGAGGCGCTCTCGTCGGTGATGCTCGCGGGGGTCGACTTCCTCACCGGCACGCGGCTCGACGTCGAGGCGGTCACGCGGGCGGCGCATCGGGTCGGCGCGACCGCCGGCTTCGACCTTGCCCACGCCGCGGGGAACGTGCCGCTTCGGCTCCACGACTGGGGCGCCGACTGGGCGGCGTGGTGCCACTACAAGTACATGAACTCGGGTCCCGGCGCGATCGCCGGCGCCTTCGTCCACGAGCGCCACGCCGAGACGAACCTGCCGCGCTTCGCGGGCTGGTGGGGGAACGAGCCGGCGACGCGGTTCCGGATGCAGCTCATCCCGGAGTTCCATCCGGTGGCGGGCGCCGACGGCTGGCAGCTCTCGAACCCGCCGATCCTCGCGCTCGCGCCGCTCCTCGCGTCGCTCGAGCTCTTCGATCGCGCGGGGATGGACCGCCTCCGCGCGAAGAGCCGCGTCCTCACCGGCTACCTCCACTGGCTCCTCCGCGAGCGGCGCGGCGACGAGGTGATGGTGGTCACGCCCACCGATCCGGAGCGCCGCGGGGCGCAGCTCTCGCTCCGCTTCCCGAGGGTCGATGCCCGGGCGGTGGTGATGACCCTCCGAAGCGCGGGCGCGGTCGTCGACTTCCGCGAGCCGGACCTGATCCGGGTCGCCCCGACCGCCCTCTACAACTCCTTCCTCGACGCCTGGCGGCTCGTCGAGATCCTCGGTCCCGCGCTGCGGGGCGCCCACGCCGTCGAGGTCGTGGGCGGATTCCATTGACTGCCGCCTCCGCCGAGGGTCGATCCGACGAGGCGCGCCGCGGCGCGGGCGGCGGCGCCGGCGCCGGACGTCGGGCGCTCGTCGTCGGCGCCGGGCTCGCCGGATGCCTGCTCGCGGTCTACCTCGCCCGCGACGGCTGGAAGGTCGCGCTCCGCGAGCGACGCGGCGATCCGCGCCAGGCGGGCGCAGGCGGCGGGCGGTCGATCAACCTCGCGATCTCGGCGCGGGGACTCCAGGCGCTCCGCCGCGCCGGGCTCGAGGAGGCGGTGCTCGCCGAGGGCGTGCGGATGCCCGGGCGCATGATCCACCCCGTCTCGGGCGGCACCTTCTTCACGCCCTACAGCGCGGATCCGACGCGGGCGATCAACTCGGTGAGCCGCGGCGGGCTCAACCGCCTGCTCCTCGACGCCGCCGAGCGGGAGCCGCTCGTCGAGGTCCGCTTCGACCGCCGCGCGATCGACTGCGACCTCGCCCGCGGTCGGGTCGAGTTCGAGTCGCCCGGCGGGACGCGCGAGCACGAGGAGGCGGACCTCGTCGTCGCGACCGACGGCGCGTACTCCGCGATCCGCGGCGCGATGCAGCGGTCCGAGCGCTTCGACTACTCGCAGGAGTACCTCGGGCACGGCTACAAGGAGCTCCACGTCCCGCCGGTCGCGGCGGGATCAGGTCCGCACGCCCCGTGGGCGATGGACCCGGCGGCGCTCCACATCTGGCCTCGCGGCGGCTCGATGATGATCGCGCTTCCCAACCGCGACGGCTCGTTCACCTGCACGCTCTTCTGGCCATGGGAGGGACCCGCCTCCTTCGCCGAGGTCGCGACCGCCCCGCAGGCGCGGGAGCACTTCCGCCGCGTCTATCCCGACGCGGTGCCGCTCATGCCCACCCTCGAGGAGGACTTCGAGCGAAACCCCGTCGGCGCCCTCGTCACGGTGCGCTGCCGACCGTGGACCCGCGGCGGTCGGGTCGCGCTCCTCGGCGACGCGGCGCACGCGATCGTCCCCTTCTACGGGCAGGGGGCGAACGCGAGCTTCGAGGACTGCGAGGCGCTCCTCGACGCGCTCCGGGCGCACCCCGAGGTGCCGGCGGCGCTCGCCGCCTACGAGTCCGCGCGGAAGGAGAATGCCGACGCGATCGCGGCGCTTGCCCTCCGCAACTTCATCGAGATGCGCGACCTCGCCGGGCGTCGCTCGCACCGCCTCCGCAAGTGGATCGAGCACCTCCTCGCCCGCCTGATGCCGGACTCCTTCGAGCCGCTCTACGACCGCGTCTCGTTCGGGACGCGACCCTACGCCGAGGCGCTCGCGACGGCGCGGCGGCACGACCGGGGGTTCCTCGTCGCCGGCTGGGTCGGCGCGGCGGCGCTCGCGGTGCTCCTCCTCGTCGGCGCCGCGTGGATCCTCCGCGAGGCGGTCGGCGGCGCCGCGCCGACGACGCCAGAGGAACCCACGACGACGGAGCCCGCCCCATGAGCGATCGCGGGGCGCGGGCATCCTCCGACCTCATCGACGTCTCGACGCCGCTCTCCGCGCGGACCGTGGTCTTCCCGGGCGACTCGCCGCTCTCGCGCGAGGTGCTGATGGACCACGCGCGGGGCGACCACCTGACCCTCTCGACGCTGCGGACGACGGTGCACGTCGGCACCCACCTCGACGCGCCGAGCCACTACGGCGGCACGCGGACGATCGAGTCGATCCCGCTCGAGCGAACCTGCGGCGAGTGCCTGGTCGTCGCGTGCGGCGGCGAGGTCCTCGGCCGCCGGGCGTCGCGGGCGAACCTCGCGCAGAGCCTCGAGTCGCTCGGCGTCGGCGGAGCCGCGCGGCTTCCCCCGCGGGTGCTGATCGCGACCGGCTCCTTCCCCGACCCCTTCCGCTGGACGGAGGGCTTCACCGCGCTCGAGCCCGAGCTCGTCGATCACCTCGCCGACCGCGGCGCGACGCTCCTCGGCGTCGACGTCCCGAGCGTCGACTGTGCCGACTCGAAGGACCTCCCCTCGCATGCGCGGTGCCTCGCCCGGGGCGTCCTGATCCTCGAGGGACTGCGCCTCGGTCACGTCGTGCCGGGTCGCTACGAGCTCCTCTGCCTGCCGCTCCTTCTCGAGGGCTTCGACGCGAGCCCGGTGCGGGCGGCGCTTCGACCGCTCTGAGTCCCGGAACCCGCGACCGTCATCGACGCGACGCGATCGCCCGCTCCTTCGCCCGCTTCAACCCCACGACGCGAGCATGATCGCGAGGTCCGAGCCGCCCACGGTCCCGTCGCCGTCGAGGTCCGCGGCGCCGCCCTTCGTGCCCCACGCCGCGAGGAGGATCGAGAGGTCCGAGCCGCCCACGATCCCGTCGCCGTCGAGGTCCGCGGCGGGTCCGCAGCCGCCCCCCGGCGGGAAGGTCGTCGCGAAGGTCCTGGTCGCGGACTCGCCGGAGTTCCCCGCCCAGTCCTGCGCGACCACGCGATAGGCGACCTCGGTGCAGGGCGGGAGCGCCGGGATCTCGCCGCGCCAGAGCGAGTTCCCGACCCAGCGCATCGGAAGGACCTCCGGCGCGCCGCCGTCGAGGGCGTAGTGAAGCTCCATCTCGCGGGCGAAGAAGCCGCGATCGCTCGTCATGTCGTCCATGACGAGCGCCCGCACGGCGAAGGGTCCAAGCGAGGCGCCGGGGACGACCTGCTCGAGCGCCGTCACCCGCGGCGCCCGCGCGTCGGTCGGTCCGGTCACGTTGACGTAGATCCGGTTCTGGAAGCTGCCGCTCTCGCCCTGCGCCGTGACGACGTCGAACCGCCCGTCGCCGGTGAGGTCGCCGACCTTCACGTCGAGCGAGGAGTCCGACTGCGCGGAGATCAGCGAGGTGTTCTCGACGAAGAGGCAGTCGCCGGAGTTGACGTACACCCGCTCGCGGGTGCCGCCGAGCACCGCGACGATCAGGTCGAGGTCACCGTCCGAGTCGAGGTCGAGGAACTTGCTGTCGTTGTCGTCGACCGAGGGATTCGGCTGGATGTTCTGCGAGATCTTCTGCCAGATGCCGCCGTCGCCGGAGAAGTTCCGCAGCAGCATCTCCTTGTTGGAGGAGTCCGCGTTCGCCCCGATCAGGTCGAGGTCGCCGTCCCCGTCGCAGTCGCCCGCGTCGTAGGAGTAGGTCGAGTAGTCCTGCGGCACGCCGGTCACCCGCGTGAAGACGCCGGTCCCGTCGTTCCGCCAGATCTGGCTGCCGCCGTTCGCGGTCGACCGGCTCGACACGTGGAGGTCGAGGTCGAGGTCGCGGTCCATGTCGAAGAAGAGGATGTCCTGCTGGTCGGCGATGCTCGCGGAGGGGAACCGACCCGCGGTGCCGTCCACGAAGTTGCCGGCGCCGTCGTTGAGGTAGAGCTTCGGCGCGCCGTTGCTGCCGAAGCGGCTGCTGGTGCCGCTGTGGCAGAAGGCGAGATCGAGGTCGCCGTCGCCGTCCGCGTCGCCGAACTGCGCCCGGGCGCTCGAGAGGTTCTGGTTCGGCAGCCGCGAGCTCCCGTCGGAGAAGAAGCCGGCGCCGTCGTTGATGAGGAGCACCGGCTTGCGGAAGAAGTCCTGCGCGAGGACCACGTCGAGGTCGCCGTCCGCGTCGCAGTCGCCGAGCTCGACGCCGCGGAAGCAGCCGGTGATCCCCGGCGCCCGGGCGTCGGTCTGGTCGGCGAAGACGCCGGTCCCGTCGTTCAGGTAGATCCGCGGCTTGAGGAGCGCCCCGAGCGAGGAGTAGCCCTGTCCGTTCGCGAAGACGATGTCGAGGTCGCCATCCGAGTCGAGGTCGCCAAAGGTCGCCTGATTGGTGTACTCCGACTGCGTCGGGAAGCGGGCGGTCGTCTGCTGCTGGAACTGCTGGGCGCCCACGGCGGAGGCGAGGACCGCGGCGGGAAGGACCGCGGCGGGACGAAGGGCGTGGTGCTGGGTCATCGGTGGCTCGGGGCGGCGGCGCGGCGAGGGATCGTCAGGTCAGGGTCCTTCGGATGAACCTAGCACTCGTTTCCGCCGCCGAGGGCGGAAAGGCTGAAGTCAGGACGGAAGGACGGGGTCGGGGAGGAGTCCCGAGGGCGAGGAAGACACGTCGGACTGCTCCGGGAGTCCCCCCTCCAAAGTTGAACCGTCTGAGGCGAACGACCTTTCCCCGATCCGGGGATCATGCATCTTCTCCGTGCGTACCCTCGGCGTCGAACCGCCGCGTGGTGGACGACGTTTGACGACGTTCCTTGGATGCATCGGCGCCTCATGAAGTCCTCCGAGCGACGAACGACCGCGTGGTGCCTCGTCGCCGGATCGGCGCTCGTGGTCGCCGCGCGATCCTCCTCCGCGCAGATCGCCTTCGACCCGGCGGTGGTCATCCAGCTGCCGACCGCCCACTTCCCGACCGACGTGCTGCCGGTCGACCTCGACCATGACGGCGACCTCGACCTCGTCGTGCCCGGTCGCGGCGTCGAGGGGTTCCTCTACGTCCTCCGCGGCGTCGGCAACGGGACGTTCCTCCCGCCGCAAGCCCTCGCGATCGGCCTGCCGACCGACTCGGTGGACGCGGCGGACCTCGACGCGGATGGTCGGCTCGACCTCGTGCTCGCCGGTCGCGCGGCGCTGGGTCGGCTGGTGATCCTGCGCGGTCGTGGCGACGGCACCTTCGACCCGCCTCGCTTGATCCGGCTCGAGCGGGAGCCGCGCGGCGTCGCGCTCGGCGACTTCGACGCGGACGGCGACCTCGACGCCGCCGCGACGAACTACGGCACCGGCTCGCTCGCGATGACGACGATCGCACCCGACCTCTCCGCCTCGGTCGCCGCGGCGAGGACCCTCGGTCGAGAGTCGGTCGCCTCGTGCTTCCCGCAGGAGGTGATCGCCGCGGACCTCGACGCCGATGGTCGCCCGGAGGCGGTCGTCTCGACGCTCGGGAACGGACGCGTGCAGGTCGTCCCCTTCGCCCCCGGCTCGCTCGCCCCGGGCGCGCCCCGCGGGACGCGACCTCCCCTCGTCGCCGGTCTCCAGGGGGGGATCACCACCTGCAAGGTCGTCGACTTCGACCTCGACGGCGACCTCGACTGCATGCTTCCGCTCCTCATGATCGGCGTGCAGCAGCACGTCGCGGTCCTCCTCAACGACGGCAGCGGGCGGTTCACGGAGCGGCGGGCGATCCCGAGCCTGTTCACCGGCTTCAGCTGGTCCGGCGACGCCGCCGACCTCGACCTCGACGGGCGGATCGACCTCGTCGTCGGCGCCGCGCTGCCCGGCACGCTCGCGGTGATGCGGAACATCACCGAGCCCGGCGCGAGCGAGTGGTCGTTCTTCTTCCCGATCCCCTACTACGAGGGCTCCTTCATCCGCTCGATCCGCACGCCCGACCTCGACGGGAACGGGCGCCGCGACGTGGTGGCGGCGGAGATCGGCTCCCACCGGGTGGTCATCCTGATGAACCGCTCGGGCAACGGCGTCGCGGGCGACGGGGCGGCAGGCGAGGGAGCGGTCCGCCGATCCTCCGCGCCGCCGCGGCTCTCGACCGACCGCCGCGATCCTCCGCGACCGACGATCGACCGGAACCTCGACGGCACGCTCGATGCCGCGGACCTCGCCCTCGAGCTCGCCGACTTCGGTCCGCCGGCGCCCGAGGCGCCGATCGAGGAGAAGCCGCGATGAGCGTCCTCCTTCGGACCGCCTTCCGGCGCACCCTCCTCGCGGCGCCGGTCCTGCTCGCCGCCGCGGTGCAGGCGACGCCGCCCTGCGGACCCGGCGCCGGCGACTGCTACGTGCCGCATCCGACCGGCGGCTGCGTGCAGACCGAATGCTGCGAGCTGGTGTGCGAGTTCGACCTCCTCTGCTGCGAGGCGGCGTGGGACGCCGGATGCGTGCAGGTGGCGCAGGAGCTCTGCATCGGCATCGCCTGCCCGAACCCCGGCGCCTGCGGCGTGCCGCACGACACGCCGGGCTGCGAGGTGGAGTCCTGCTGCAACCTCGCCTGCGACATCGACCAGTTCTGCTGCAGCGTGGCGTGGGACGCCCTGTGCGCGGAGCGGGCGGGCGAGCTCTGCGGCGCGTCGACCTGCACGATCACGCCGCCCGCCGGCGCCCGCGACGAGGACGAGATCTGCTACGAGCGCCTCAACGACGGCTGCAACGGCCCGGAGCCCGCCTTCGGGAGCCTCGCCTGCGGCGAGGTGGTCTTCGGGAAGTGGACGAGCGACCTGCCGCGCGACGTGGACTGGCTCCGCCTCGGCGCGGGCGTCGCGTCGGTCGAGTTCTCGCCGGAGTTCCCCGGTCACGCCGTGCTCGTGCGGGGCGAGTGCCTCGGCGAGCTCGAGGTGCTCGCGGAGGGCTCGGCACGACCCTGCGAGACGCTCGTCCTCGCGGTCGCGCCCGCGTGGCGGGGCGACCCGACCCTCGCGGTGGTCCTCTCGGGAGGCACGCCGCGCGGCGCGATCAGCGCCGGGTTCATGTGCGACGTGGTCGATCCGAAGGACCCCGATCCGCCGACGCCCCAGCCGCCGCTCTTCGGGCTCCATTACCTCGTCTCGGCGTCCTGCGCGGCGCGACCGGGCGACCTCGACGGCGATGGCGTCGTGGGCGGGGCGGACCTCGCGCGGCTCCTCGCCGCGTGGGGCAACGCCGGCGGTCCCGAGGACCTCGACGGCGACGGCGTCGTGGGCGGGGCGGACCTCACGGTCCTCCTCGCGAACTGGGGCTGAGCCGAAGGTCCGACGACGGCAGGGTCCGCCCGCGCCGCCCGGTGCCGCGGTTTATCCCGCACGGGCGCGAACATCGCCTCCGACGCGGTCGTCTGCTTGGTTCTTCGGGATCCGGTGCTAGGTTGTCGAGGGGTCCCACGATCCACGGAAGGTCCGCGAAGCACCGACTTCCCCGCCCGACCGACGAGCCCGGAGTCCCAGATGCGCACGATCCTCGCCGCCCTCCTCGCCGGGTCCTGCCTCGGCACCGCCGCCGCCACGCAGTACCGCTTCGACGTCGACGCGAAGGAGAGCGCGATCACGCTCGACCTCTCGATCGGGATCCCGATCGTCGGCTCCCTCATCGGCGACTACGACGCGACCAACAACCCGACCGGCACCCGCACCCTGCCGGGCATCTTCGGCGGCAGCGGCAACCAGCCGATTCCCTACACCGGCGACCTTGCCTTCGGCGGGACGATCGTCGGCGACACCACGGGATCGTTCGACATCGTGTGGAGCCCGGGTCAGCCGACCGCCGCGGTCGAGGGACTCTCGCTGAACCTGCTCGGCGGCGTGCCGGGCGAGCTCGACCTGACGCTGACCTTTCTCTACTCGACCTTCCGCACCTTCGCGCCCAACTCGCTCTTCCCGGGCGGCGTGCCGATCCCGGTGCCGCTCGGCACCGCGACGATCGACTCGGTGGTCATGACCCAGACCGGCGCTGGCACGCTCGTCGTCACGCCCGCGAAGGGCGGCGGCTACGCGGTCCTCGGCGGGGTCCCGGTCGAGGTGATCACGACGATCACGCAGGGCGGTCAGGTCTTCGAGGTCGGTCCGACGCCCGCGGTGGTCCCCATCTCCGGCACGATGGTCCCGGGTCCGAACACGCTGGCGATCGAGTTCTCCCTCGAGAGCTCGCAGACCATCACGCAGCCGGTGGGCCAGCCATTCCCCGACCAGACCCTCGACCTCCCGACGGTGCTGCCGCCGGGCGGGCTCGCCACGGTGATCTTCTCCGGCACGATCGAGTCGATCGAGGCGACCACCGGCTTCAGCCTCGTGGTCGATGCCTTCGGCGCGGCCGTGACGCCGCTCGGCGACCTGAACGGCGACGGAAGCGTGGACGGCGCCGACCTCTCGATCCTGCTCGGGGCGTGGGGCACCGGCGGCGTGCCGGCAGACCTCAACGGCGACGGGATCGTGAACGGCGCGGACCTGTCGATCCTGCTCGGCAACTGGGGCGTGAACGAGTAGACCCCCGCGACCGCCGCCGGCGTGACCGAACGCGGGGGACTGGTACCATCCCGCCCCCGTGTACGTCCTCGCCGTCCAGCTCGACCTTTACCTCCCGGTCCTCGTCATCCTGCTGATGGCGGCGATCTTCGCGACGGTGAACATCGTCGCGAGCCACCTCATCGGCCCGAGTTCCGACGCGCCGGTGAAGGGACTCGCGTACGAGAGCGGCATGAACCCGATCGGGAGCACGCGGCGCCGCTTCAACGTGCGGTTCTACGTGCTGGCGATGACCTTCCTCGTCTTCGACGTGGAGATCATCTTCCTCTACCCCTGGGCGGTGGCGTTCACCCAGCTTGGTCCCCGCAGCCCCGAGGGACTGCTCTTCCTCGGGCGGATCATCTTCTTCATCGCGATGAGCGTGGTGGCGTACGTCTACGCCTGGAAGAAGGGCGTCTTCCGCTGGGATTGAGTGGCGGGGGGAGCCGCGGCGGGCGCTTTTCGTAGCACAGGCTCGCGCGGCGGGCGCCTTCCGTCGTCATGGGACTTCGGATCGGTGGACGTGGACCCGGTGGACCCGGTGGACCCGGTGGACAACTGGGTCGGCGAAGCGCTGCACCATGGGTGATGGGTGCCTCCCGAAGCACCAGCCCCCGAACCCCGCGCCTGCGGCCGCCCGTCGTACCCTCCGGGCATGAGCCTCCTCCTCGCCGCGGCGATCCTCGCCCACGCCGATCCGGCGACCTTCACGCTTCCCTCGCTCGAGGCGCCGGTCGCGGTCTCCTTCGACGACCGCGGCATGCCGGTCATCGCCGCCTCCGACCAGCGCGACGCCGCCGCCGCCCTCGGCTTCGTCCACGCGCGGGACCGACTCTTCCAGATGGACCTCATGCGCCGCGCGGCGGCGGGCGAGCTCGCCGCCCTCGTGGGTCCCGCGGTCGTCGACCGCGATCTCGCCGAGCGACCGCGCGGCTTCCGCCGCATCGCCGGAGAGGTCCTCGCGGGGCTCCCCGAGGACGCCCGCGCGATCCTCGTCGCCTACGCCGAAGGCGCGAACGCCGCGGTCGCCACGATGCGCACGCCGCCCGAGTACGCGATGCTCGGCTGGCCGCCCGCGCCCTGGCGCGCCGAGGACTCGATCCTCGTCGCGCTCGCGATGCACTCGATGCTCCTCCAGGCCGCCGACCGCGAGCTCGCGTGGGGCGAGTGGCGGGCGTGCCTCGGCGAGCCGATGTTCGAGTTCCTCGTCTCGGAGACCTCGCGCTTCGACGCGCTCCTCGTCGAGCCGGAGGTGCCCGAGCCGCGCCCGCCGATCCCCGGCGCCGACGACTTCTCGCTTCGCGCCGAGGCAAGCCGGGAGACCGACCCCGACGCAGCGCCCGACGCCCTGCTCGCCTCGCGCGAGTCGCGCGACTCGCGCGACCTCTCCGCGTCACCCGATCCGGCGGCGATCCTCGTCCCGGGGAGCAATGCCTTCGCCGTCTCCGGCGCCCGGACCGCGGATGGTCGGGCGATCCTCGCGAACGATCCGCACCTGCGGCTCTCGATGCCGCCGATCTGGTACCGCGTGGCGGTCGAGCGACCGGGCGTCGAGCTCGTCGGGCTCTCGCTCCCCGGCGTGCCGGCGGTGCTGATCGGCTCGAACGGCCGCGTCGCGTGGGGCTTCACGAACCTCACCGGCGACCTCGAGGACTGGATCGTCGTCGAGGTCGATCCGAGGAATCCGGGGCGCTACCTCATCGAGGGCGGCAGCGAGCCGTTCGGCGAGCTCGTCGAGCGGATCGAGGTCCGCGGCGCGAAGCCCCAGGAGCTCCGCGTGCGCACGACCCGCTGGGGTCCGGTCGCCGCGGTCGATCGCTTGGGACGGACGCTCGTCCTCCGCACGATCCTCGACGATCCCTCCGGAACGAACCTCGACGTGCTGGAGCTCGAGGAGGCGGGCGGCGTCGAGGAGGCGCTCGCGATCCTCGCCCGCTGGCGCGGCGCGCCGCAGAACGCCCTCGTCGCGGACGCCGATGGGCGGATCGGCTGGACGGTGACGGGGTTCCTCCCCGACCGAGCGGGCGCCGACGGTCGGACGCCGCGCACGCTCGCCGCCGGCACCGACGCGCCGTGGAGCGGTCCCCTCGACGAGTCGCTCCGACCGCGGGTGATCGATCCGCCCTCGGGATTCCTCTTCAGCGCGAACGCCCGGTCGCTCCCGCTCGGGGAGAGCCGGCGCCTCGGCTCCCACTGGGCGCCGCCGACGCGGGCGAGCCGGATCCGCGCGCTCCTCGAGGCGCGGCTCGCCGCGGGACCCGTCGACGAGGAGGCGCTCCTCGCGATCCAGCTCGACGCGGCGGTCGCGGCGCTCGAGCCATGGCGGCGGGTCGTCCTCGCCGCGGTCCCCGAGGGTGCCGGCGGCGAGCTCGGGGCGCTTCGCGAGATCGCCGCGACATGGTCCGGCACCGCCGACGAGTCGGAGCGCGGACCGGTCATCCTCGGCGCGGTGCGCTCGGCGGTCTCGCAGGCGCTCCTGCGGGCGATCCTCCGCCGCGCCGCGGAGTCCTGCGGCATCGAGGTCTCCGACGATGAGATCCGCGCCTTCCGCGCCGCCTCCGACGAACCTTGGCTCCGCCTGCTCGAGGAGGAGCCGCCGCATCTTCTTCCGCGCGGAAGCTCCTCGTGGCGCGAGTTCGTGCTCGCCCGCCTCGCGACGGTCGCGACGCGACCGGAGCTCCGCCTCGCGGAGGGTCCCGACGCGTGCCCGACCTGGGGCGAGCGCAACGCCGCCTCGATCCGCCATCCGATCAGCCTCGCGATGCCCTTCCTCGCGAAGGGCTACGACGTCCCCGCCCATCCGCAGGCGGGGCATCCCGACGCGGTGCGGGTCGCGGCGCCCACGTTCGGCGCGAGCGCGCGGCTCGTGGTGAGCCCCTCGCGCGAGGAGGACGCGATCCTGCAGACTCCCGGCGGGCAGTCGGGCGACCCGACCAATCCCCGCTACCGCGACCTGCACGAGTCATGGCGTGCCGGCACGATCGAGCCGCTGCTGCCCGGCGCCGCGGTCGAGCGGATCGAGCTCCGCCCGGCGGGCTGAGTCCGGACCGACCCGCCTCGATCCCGCGGGATCGCGCCCGCGGATACCCTCGTCGCGTCCGCGGATCGACCGGCCTGATGACCCGCCACGAACCATCGATCGTCCGATGCCCGGGGTGCGGAGCGACCTTCCACCCGGAGTCCTGCCGCGCGATCGCGGAGGGTCGTGGTCTTCCGGAGGATCCCGTCCTCGGCGGCGGCGCAGCGCTTCGGTTCGCGCCGGGTCGCTTCGACCTCGAGGGTCGTCCCATCGATCCCTCGGGCGCATCCTGCAGCCGCCTCGCGTGTCCCGCGTGCCGTGCGGAGCTGCCGCGCGGGCTCGTCGAGGATGCGCTCGCGCGGAGCACCGCTCGATGAGCCTCGAGCTCGTCCACGCCTGGGCGCCTCGCGGGCTCGACGGCGGCGGACCCGGCTTCCACGTCGTCGCCCGCACCGCGGGGATGCCGCCGCTCGCCGAGCGCCTCGCGGTCGGGCTCTCCGGGCACCGGCTCGACCGCGACCCGCGCCCCACGCTCGCGCTGCGGCGGGTCGAGGCGCTCGGCTCCGCGTGGTCGATCCTCTCCTCGACGCGACCGGCGCCGGATGCGGGCGGAGGTCCCAACCGCGTCGCGCATCACCTCCTCCTCGACGAGCGCGACCTCGGGTCCGTCGATCCCGCGGCGCTCGTCTCGGAGTGGCGCCCGCTCGAGCGATGGGAGGGTCCACCGCGCGAGATCGCGGCGCCGCCCCCGCTTCCTGGATCGTCGATCGGCGGCATGCCCTGCGCGGCGTGGGCGTCCGCGACCGGCGACGCCGGCTGGGCGGGCGAGGCGCTCCGACGGATCGAGGTGCTCGGCGGGGAGCCGCTCGTCCTGCTCCTGCCCGCCCGCGCCGACCCGCGTCGTCTCGCGGTCGAGATGCTCGCGCTCCTTCCGCGCGAGCGTCGGTCGAGCTTCTCCTTCGCCGACCGGCTCGACCACGCGCCGCCGGGGACCACGATCCTCTGCGCGATGCTCGATCCGGAGGCGCTCGCGATCGCCACCAAGCCGATGCCTGCGGGCGCAGCATTGCTTGACCTCCGCGCCCCCGCCTCCCCTCCGGCATCGCCCGAGGCGGACGCGGCGAGGCAGGGACGACCGCTCGGCGGCACGCCCGAGCGTCCTGCGGTCGCCTTCGGCGCGGTCGAGGAGGAGACGATCGAGCCCATCGACGACCCGCGCTTCCTCGCGATCCCGATCGAGGTCGTGCTCGACGACGCCCCCCGCTCGCCGCGCCTCCTCCTCGCCGCGGCGGTCGCGGTCTCGCTCCTCCTCGCGGGACTCGTCGCGTGGCTGCTGCTGCGGGAGGTCGCGCCATGACCGCGACGTGGGACCTCGGACTCGTCGCCGACCTCGACCGCGCGGTCGCCTCCCGCGACGCGGCTCGGCTCGATCCGGAGCTCGCCCGCCGCCTCGCCGCCGAGTCCGCCCGGATCGCCGAGGCGCTCGCGATCCTCGGCGGGTGGCTCGACGAGGGACTCCTCGCCGAGTCGGTCGCCTACGCGGAAGACTCCGGCGGGCTCGTCCGCCGCGCGGCGGAGATCGAGCGGATCGTCGGCGTGCTCACGCAGGACGAGGCGGGACGACGGTTCCTGTCGAGCGTCGGACGGCGAGGCTCGATCGATCGGCGCCTGATCGAGCGGCTGAACGTCGCCTACGTCTCCCTCCGCTCGCGGGCGGAGGAGCAGCGGGCCCGCGTCGCCGCCGCGCTCGCCGCGCGACCGCCGCTCGAGCGGCTCGCGGTCCTCGACCGGCTGCGTGCCCTCGACCGCCGCGACGCGTCGGTCGCCGCCGAGATCGACCTCCTCGAGCGGGCGGCGGAGTCCGCGATCCGCCGCGCCGCCCGCGATGCAGCATCCCGCGGGGACCTCCCGGCGCTCGAGGCGGTCGAGCGGTCGCTCCGCGCGAGATCGTGGGCGCGGATCCTCGGCGAGGACCTCGGCACGGGGATCGCCCGCGACCTCGCGAGGCTCCGCTCGGGCGCGTCGCATCGCGATCTCGCCGCGCTCGCCGACTCGGTCCATGGCGCGTTCGCGGCGATGGACCGCCCGGCGCTCGACCGGCTGGAGCCCGCGTGGCGGGCGCTCGTCGCGTCGCTTCCGGCGGACGAGGCGCAGGGTCCGCGCCGCGACCTCCTCGAGCGCGGCGAGTCGGCGTTCCGCTGGACCGCGTCGCTCCGCCGCGAGGAGTCGCTCGACCTCGACGCGGCGCGGCTCTCCGCCGACCTCGAGCGGTCGCTCGACTCGGGCGCCGCCTGGCGCGAGGTCGAGCCGATCGCCGCGGCGCTCGGGCGGACCGAGCGACCGACGCCGCCGCGGCTCCTCGTCCGCGTCGAGGCGCTCCGCGGACGCCACGACGCGGAGATGACTCGGCGCCGCCGCGTCCGCGCCGCGGTCGTCGGCGGAGTCGTCCTGATCGCCGCCTCCGCGATCTCCCTCGGCGCCTGGCGCCTCGCCCGCGAGCGGGCGGCGCTTGCCTCGGCGGAGGATCTCGACCGCCTCGTCGCCGCGGGCGAGCTCGTCGCCGCCGAGGCGCTCCTCGCCGACCTCGACGCGACCGGGCGCGCGGGCGACGCCTGGCTTCCCGCCTCCCGCGACCGCATGAGCCGATCGCTCGATGCCGCCCGCGCGGCGGTCGCGACGGATCGTGATCGCCGCGCGGCGGTCGCGGCGCTCCTCGCGCAGGCGGAGTCGCTCCTCGAGGCGCAGGGCGACGACGCCGCCCGCCGCGGCGCGGCGGAGTCGGCGCTTCGGCTCCTCGCGGGCGCCGGTCCGCGGGGCGGCGAGGTCGAGGAAGCCGCCGCGCTCGAGTCGCGCGCCCGGGAGTCGCTCGCGCAGCTCGACGAGCGCCGCGCGGTCGAGCTCCGGGCGCTCCTTGCCGAGCTCGAGCGGACCCTCGCGGCGCAGGCGTCGCCTCCCCCGAACGCCGGTCCCGCGGAGGTCGCCGCCGCGCTCGCCGCGGTCGACCTCGTCCGCGACGAGGCGCGGGCGGGGATCGACGCCGCGCCCGTCCCGGCGACCGAGCGAGCCTCGATCGACCTCTTCCTCGACCGCCTCGCGGCGCGGCGCGAGGGACTGACCCGACGGGTCGAGGGGCTCGCCGACCTCGACCGGCTCCTCGGCGAGCTCCTCGCGGAGGACGCCGACGAGGAGCGGTTCGCCGCGGCGTACCGGGCGCTCCTCGATCGGCACGGCGCGGTGCTCGCGGCACGGGGGCTCGCCCCCTCCTACGAGGCAGGGCTCGCCGCGGCGGACGCGGCGCTTGGGATCCGCCAGTGGCGCGAGGTCGCCTCGCGCTCGATCCGCGCGACGACGCCTCCGGACGATCCCTTCCATCCCGAGGACCGCGGCTCGGCGCGGGCGGTCGCGTCGCTCGTCCGCGAGCACCTCGAGCGGTTCCCGCGCTCGCCTCACGCCGACGCGGCGCGGCGCCTCGGCGGGCACGCGGAGCGCCTCGCGGCGCTTCCCGACGACGCCCTCGACGAGCGCTCGCTCGCCGCGGCACGGCTCCTCGCCTCCGGCTTCGCGACGCTCGAGCGGGTGCCGCTCGCCAACGGCGGCTTCGTCTACCGCCGCGCCGGAGGCGCCGGCGTCCTCGATGGCGCGCTCTCGAGCGAGCTCGACCTGCTCGCGCCGCCGGGGACGCTCTCGACCCGCACCGACCTGCCCGCGCCGCCCTCGGGAACGCCGGTCGAGACGATGCCGGCGCGGCTCCTGCGGACGCACCTCCCCCGCCTCGCCGCGGTGCCCGGAAGCGCGGTGCGACGCGAGGTGCTCGCCCTCGCGAAGGCAGCGTCCGCCGAGGCGGACGACGACCCGCTGATGCAGCTTGCGTTCCTGCGGCTCGTCTGGAGCGTCCACGCAACGCTGCCGGGACCCGAGGCGGACGTGTCGGCGGCGTGGCGGGAGGACCTCTCGACCGGTCGCCTCGGTGACCGGAGCCTCGACTGGGTGAAGGTCGCGCCCGAGGGTCGCGCGGCGCTCGCCGCCGCCCGCCGCGCCGCGCGGCTCGCGATCGGCGAGGCGCCGGACGCCGCCGCCGCCTCCGACCGCGAGGACCTCTGGTGGCGCGAGCTCGTCTCGGCGCTCCGCCCGGCGGTCCCCGCCGGCACGCTTCGCGCCGAGGGTCCCAACGGTCCCTTCCGCGGCGCCGGCGACGCGGTCCTCCGCGGCGGCGCGTTCGTCGTCGTCCTTCCCCGCGACGGCGGTCCGGCGCTCCTCGTCGGCACGACCTTCGAGGATGGCGCCGCCTCCTTCGCTGGTCCGCCGCCTGCCGCGGCGCCCGCCCAGCTCTTCCTCCGCTGAACTCCCGGAGCACCCGATGAGCGCCTCGACCGCACCCGCCCCCGCCTCCGGCTTCGCGCTGCGGTACTCGCGCGAGGATCCCGAGCGCCGCCTCGGGCTTCCCTCCGGACGATTCACGAACCCAAGCGCGATGACCGCCCTCCTCCTCGCGCTCGTCGCGCTCGGGATCGTCTACGGCGGGCTCTATCCGCTCCGCGAGCGCCCCGGCTTCGCGACCGCGTGGCTGTGGCTCACCGGGTTCTCGGGGATCCCGATCCCGATGGCGTTCCTCGCCGCGTGGTCGACCTCGATCCTCGTCCTGAAGGGACTCAAGATCCGCGCGCAGCGCCGGGCGTTCCTCCTGCGCTTCCTTCCCGCCGATCCGGGCTTCGTCGTCTCGAGCGCAAGCGCCGAGCGGGTGATCGCGGCGGTCGAGACGAGCGTCGAGGAGCCGGAGCGGTTCATGTACCTCGCGCGGGTGCTGCGGGCGCTGAAGAGCGTCCGCAACGTCGGACGGGTCGCCGACGTCGACGAGATGCTCGCGAGCCGCGCCGACCAGGACGAGCAGGTCGTCGACGGCGGCTACACCCTCGTCCGCGGCTTCACCTGGGCGATCCCGGTCCTCGGCTTCATCGGGACGATCGTCGGGCTCACCCAGGCGATCGGTCGATTCGGCGGGGTCCTCGGTCAGCCCGGACTCCCGCTCGAGGAGATCACCAAGGTGCTGAGCCAGGTGATCGCCGGGCTCGACACCGCGTTCATCACGACCGGCGAGGCGCTCGTCGCGGCGCTCCTCATCCACCTGCTCCAGGTCTTCGTGCGGAGGCAGGACGAGTCCTTCCTCGACGAGGTGCGGGAGAAGTGCGTGGCGGAGATCGTCTCGCGCGTCCGCCTCATCGCGCCGCGCGAGGCCTGAGGTCACTCCATGCGCCGCCGCCGCGACGACGCCATCGTCTCGTTCTTCTCCTTCCAGGACGTGATGGTCTGCACCATCGGGCTGACCATCCTGATGACCTTGCTCCTCGTCCTGCAGCTCGGCGCGACCGCGTCGGCACGGACCGCGGCGCCGCCGGAGCCCGCCGACGACGCCGACCTTGCGGCGGTCGAGGCGGAGCTCGACGTCCTCCGCGCGCGGCTCGTCGATGCCGAGCGGCGCGCGGCGGTCGATCCGAACGAGGCGCTCGCCCCGCTGCGGCGGCGGCTCCTCGATGCCGACGCCGAGCTCCGCCGGCTCCGCGCGGCGATCCTCGACGCCGAGGCGCGGCTCGCCGCGTCGCTGCGGGGCGCCGAGCTCGACGCCGACGCCGCCATCGCCGACGAGCTCCGCCGGCGCCGAGAGCGGCTCGTCGAGGAACTTGCCGCCGCGGAGCGGAGGCGGCGGATCGTCTACCTCCTCGACCGGGCGGAGCCCTTCCCGCCGACCGTCGCCGAGGTCTCCGGCTCGCGGATCGTCCTCTCCTTCGACCAGGAGGCGGAGGCGGCGCAGGCGCTCGACGTCGCGGACCCGGACGCCGCGGCGGCGGCGCTCCTCGATCTCTTCGCGTCGCGGGAGGACTGGCGGAAGCGCACGCTGCTCGTCGTCCTCAAGCCCTCGGGGCTCGCGGTCCATCGGGCGCTCCTGCGGCTGCTTGCCGAGGACCCGCGCGGCAACGAGGTCGTGCTCGGGCTCGACCTGCTGCCCGAGGAGCAGTGGACCTCCGACGCCTTTCCGGCGCCGCGACCGGCGGGGGATGAGTCGCCCAACGACGAGGTCGGCTCCGGCGCCGACGGCGTGCCCGGGGAGACTCGACCATGAGCAGGAGATGCCGACGCCGCGAGGAGACCGCGGAGAGCCTCGACCTCCTGCTCGACACGATCTGCAACATGTTCGGGCTGTTCATCTTCGTCGCGATGCTCGTCGCGCTCATCGCCTCCGTCCGGGCGCAGGAGCCGACCGTCGAGGATCCGCGGAGGATCGAGGATGCCCGCCTCGCCGCGGCGAGGCGGGAGCGGGACGAGGTCGCGGCGCGGCTCGCGGCGCTCGATCCCGGCGCGCTCGACGAGGAGTCCCGCGCGGCGGCGCGGTTCGGGCAGGCGGTCGAGGACGCCGACCTCGAGCTTGCGGCGCGGCGGGCGCGGCTCGCGGCGCTGCAGGCCGCCCTCGACGAGCAGGATCTGCTCGAGCGGGGCGCGGAGTCGGAGCGTCCGCTCCTCGAGGTCGAGGTGAGCCGGCTCGAGGACGAGCTCCGCTCGATCCGCGCGACGAGGGAGGTCTCGGTGCGCACGCCGCGGCGGCGGGAGCTTGCCGACCGCGTGCCCGCGCAGCTCGTCGTCGCCCGCGGTCGCGCCTACCTCCTCAACGACTGGTCCGATCCCGCGGCGCATCCCTGCGATTCATGGAGCACCTGGAACCCGCAGGCGGTCGATCCCGATCGCAGCATCTCGATCATCCACTACTGCTGGCGGGCGGGCGGGCAGCACCTCGAGCGCACCGCCTACCTCCTGCCGGAGGGCGGCGTGCCGGTGACCGACGCCGCGCGGCTCGAGCGGGACCGCGAGTGGCGTCGAGCGATCGCCACGCTCGATCCCGCCCGGCACGTCGTCTCGATCAAGGTCTCGCCCGACTCCTTCCGGGAGTTCGCGGCGGTGCGGGCGGCGGTCGCGGCGCGGGGATTCCTCTACGACGTCGCGCCGACGGCGATCGAGCCCGCGTCCTTCTCCTACCGCGACGAGATCCTCGAGGGCGCGACGACCGCGCAGTGAGCAGGGCGTCGAGCCGTCACTCCGGCACGAACCGGTACGTCCCGCCGTGCTCGCGGGCGATCTCCCGGAGCATCGCCTCGCTCGCCCGCTCGCCGAAGGCGTAGGTGTGCACCACCGTGCGGACCCGCCCGGCGTTGAGCGACGCGAACACCGCCGGCGTCTGCGCCGGGATGAGCCCGTCGGTCATGAAGTGCACCTCGTCCGGAACGGGGGCGAGCATCCGGAAGGCGTGCTCGATCGCGGACGCCGGCTCGGTGCCGCCATCCGCGCCGACGCCCGCGAGGCGGTCGATGAACGCCCGCTTGCCGCGGGGGGTCGCGCGGGTCCAGCGGTCCTCGAGGACGAGCTTCGAGCCGCTGAAGAAGAGCACATAGAACGATCGGTCCGGCGGCAAGGCATCGATCGCCACGGCGAGCTCCGCGAGCGCCGCCTGCAGCCTCGCTCCCTGCATGGAGCCGCTGACGTCCACGATGAAGCAGACGTATCGCCCCACGATGCTCGTCCCGAAGAAGTCGACCGCCGCGGGCTCCTCGTCCTCGAGCCGCATGGTCCGGCTCGTCGCGGGACCCGCGGCGCCCGGCGCGCCGGCGCCCTCCGCCCCGACCACGCCTCCCCGCGCGACCTGCTCGAAGGTCGCGCGGTCGATCCGTCGATACCGCCGTCCCTCGACGTCGAGCTCGCCGTCGGCGAAGGACCAGCGGCGCAGGACCTCGAGCGACTCGATGGGAGGCTCGACCACCGCGCCTCCCGGAAGGGTGATCGGCTCCGCGGCGAAGCGGTGCGGTCGGTCCGGCGACGCCGCGAGCCGCAGCTCGCCCTCGAGCAGGACCTCGAGCGCGAACTCGCCCGCGGTCGTGAAGCCTCCCGCGAAGGCGCGGTAGAGCCGAAGCGTCCCCTCGTGCGGATCGACCACGATGAGCGATCGCTCGTACCCGCCCGGCGCGAAGTCCGGTCCGTTGCGGTCGAGGTTCACCTGCTCCCACGCGCCTCGCAGGATCCAGCGCGGATCGTCCTCGGGCGACTCGCTTCGGGTCCGCTCGCGGCGGCGCTCGATCGGCGCGAGGTCGAGCTCCGGCACCTCGAGCAGCACGCGCGAGCCGCGGGTCGTCCCGGTCGCGGAGCCTCCGAACGACTCTGCATCGACCTCGGAATCGCCGCCTTCGGCGCCGTCTCCCATCGTCGACGGGGCTCCGAGGGCATCGGGATCGCCCGATCCACCAAGGTCACGCGACGCGGCGCCTGCTCCCTCGCCAGTCGCGCCAGTCGCGCCAGTCGCGTCGACGGAGCCAGCGTCAGTCGAGGCGCTCGAGGAGGTCGAGCCTCCGCCTGCGCTTGAGTCGCCGGCGCCGACCGTCCCATCCGCGCCTCTCGCTTCGTCCTCGACGAGCGGCGCTGAGCCGGTCGCGCCGGCATCGCCGCCCCCCGAGGTCGTCGCGGAGGTCTGGGTGGAGGTCTGCGTGGAAGTCGGCGCGGAAGGATCGCCCCTTCCCCCCGTGCCGCGCGCAGCGCCTCCGCCAGCGCCACCGGCGCCTCCGCCGGTCGAATCCTCGGATCGCGCCTCTCCCGCGGCGCCTCCGCCGCCCCGTGCGGACGCCGGGGCATCCTCGGTCGAGCTCGGCGCCGACGACTCCCCCGAAGCCACCGCCGTGGTGCCGCCGGGAGATCCAGCCTCGCCGGACTCCGAGGCATCCGGAGCTCGAGGATCGTCCGCGGTCGGCGCCGTCGTCGTGCCGATCGGTCGGGCGTCGTCCGTGGCGGATCCCGCCCCGACTGCCGCCTCCTCGCGAGGGGCGTCATCCTCGGGCGGCGTGGCGCGTCCAGCGCCCTGAGTTGCATCGACCGCATTGCTCGCATCGCCGGAATCGCTCGCGTCGACCTTGCCTCGACCGGAAGCGGCGCTCGTCGCGCCCGATGGAGTCGTCGGTGGCGCCTCGGCGCCCGCGGTCTCGGTCGCTCCGCCCGGTGATCCAGCGGATCGACCCGTCGCCTGCTCCGGCGTGAGGGGTCCCTCGGCGGTCGACGAGGCGGCATCGCCCTCACCAGCCTCGCTCGCTCGACCCGCGTCGCTCGATTTCTCCGAGGCGCCGCGCGTGCCGCTCGGCGCTGGAGCATCGAGGAAGGAATCGTCCCGCGCCTCTCCCTCGACTCCGCCGGCGCGAGCAGTCCCGCTTGGACCTGCCTCGTTCGAGGTCGACTCGCCGGAAGCAAGACCTGCCTCGCCCGCCGAATCGGGACGTCCTGCTCCCTGCGCGCCTCCACGCGAGCCGGCGGTGGTGCCTCCGCCAGACGGCACGGCGGCGTCCGCCGGCGCAGCCTCGGCGCCGCCTCCGCCCTGTGCGCCCGCCGATGGATCCGCGCCGGTCATCGCCTCGGGTCTGATCCACGGCGTCGCGCCACCCGCGGCGCCGGTGCCCGGCGGACTCGCGCCCGTCGGCTGCGCGTGATCGCTGCTCCGAGCATCGGCGCCGAGCGAGTCGCCCGCGCCGCCTCCTGCACCCGAACCTCCCGACTCGGTCGGTCCGCTCGCCGAGGAGGACGAGCCGCCGCCCGAGCACTCGCCCGCTGCAGAGGAAGGCGACGAGGCAGACGACGAGGAAGACGAAGAAGACGATGACGAGGAGGATGACGACGAGGTTCCGGAAGCAGGCGCAGCGGAGGTGGAGCCGGATGGTGAAGAGCCAGCGGAAGCTGAGCCGGGTGAGGACGAGCCGCCGCCCTCGCCGCCCGAGCACTCGCCCGCTGCAGAGGAGGGCGACGAGGCAGACGACGAGGAAGACGAAGAAGACGATGACGAGGAGGATGACGACGAGGTTCCGGAAGCAGGCGCAGCGGAGGTGGAGTCGGATGGTGAAGAGCCAGCGGAAGCTGAGCCGGGTGAGGACGAGCCGCTGCTCGACGCCCCGCTCGCGGCGGAGCCGGATGCGGCATCGCTCTGGACTCCGGAGGCGCTCGCCCCCTGCGCCGACCCCGCAGCGCTCGAGGACGCCCCGGCGCCGCCCGCCGAAGCACCCGATGAGACGCTGCCGCCGGTGGTCGATGCGAGGTCATCCTCGGCGGGTCGAGCGGCGTCTTCGGGAACGATGCGCCGGCTCGTCGAGGGACTCCGCGCAATCGGCACCGACCGACCTGGATCGACCGAGACGATCGGCGGCGGATCCTCCCTCGGTGCCGGACTCGGCTCGCTGCGGCATCCCGCGACGAGGATCGACGCGAGCGCCGCGGCGGTGCGTGCGCTGGCTCGGGCGAGGTTGCCGGTCGATCGGCGCATGGCGAAGGTCAAGCGTAGCGCCCGTGCGGGGCGGACCGTGCGGCGAGGCTCACTCCACCGGAGGTCGCGGCGCCACGAAGGGCGGGCGGAACCGCTCGTCGCTCCAGACCCGCGTCCCGACGTCGCGCTCGAGGAGGAGCCACGCGCGGAGGGTCGCGGGCGCCCCGAGCGACTCCGCCTCGACGAGGAGCCGCTCCTTCATCTGCGAGATCGCGCGACGGAGGGCAGGTCCGGTCGGACGCTCCGAGCCGAGGATCCAGAGCGACTCCTTGCGGAGGAGCGCCGCCGACTGGCGGCTCGCCGCGGCGCGCGCCGCGAGCCGGGTCGAGACGTCCTCAAGCCGGTCGAGCGACGCCTGCCAGACCTCGAGGCGGCACAGAAGGTCGCGGGTCGATGCCCAGTCGGACTCGAACTCCTCGAGGTCGCGCGGCGCGCCGCGACCTCGAAGACGCTGCAAGACGACGCGGCGATCCTCGCCCTCGATCGCGTCGAGGTCGATGGACCCGAGCTGCCGGAGCACGCCGTCGAGGGCGTCCTGGGCATCCCCCCAGAGGTCCTCCTTGATCGCCCGGTCGGCGAGGTCGAGCTGCTCGCTGATCCAACGCGAGGTCTCGCGGCACCGCTCGCAGGGATCGACGATCGCGTTCGCGGTCTCGCCGGGGGACGAGACCACCTGCTCGCCGGGCGCGTCGGTCGGCGCGACGGCGTCCTCCGCGTCCACGACGGGCGGCTCCGCCTCCGACGCGGGCACCTCCGACGGCTCCGTCGTCGAGGGCTCGTCGCCCTCAGGAGGCGCGTCGATCTCGTCTGCCAACGACGGCGCGATCGAAGGCTCGGGGCTCGACGCGTCGCCGCCAAGCTGCTGCAGACCTCCCGGCGCGGGAGGCTCGACGGGCGTCGGGCCCGGCTCCGCGCTCCTCGGCGCATCGCCGTTGGTCGCCGCGACGTCATCGACCGAGGGAGGCTCCGCCGGAGGCGCCACCGCGACGCGCTCGACCTCGTCGGGCACCTCCATCGACTCGACCAAGGACCCGGTCGCGCGATCGTCCGGGGACGAGGCGGCACCCCCGCATCGAGAGACCGCGATCGAGATCCCGGCGCCCGCCGCGACGAGGATGCCGACCGCGGCGATCACGGGCGCCCGGCGAGCCACGCGCGGCGCCGCCACCTCGACCACGGGTCGGGTCCGCGACGCGCTCACCGCCGCGAGGCTCGGGAACACCCCGTCCACCGAGGCACGGATCGCCTCGCCGGCGGCGTCTCGCTCCGCGAGCGCCTCCACCGAGCCAAGGCGGACCCGCCGCGCGATCCTTCTCCCCGTCGCGCGGACGCCCGTCGCGAGCGTGCAGACGTCGACCGGCACGCCGATCGAGAGCAGTCGGACTCCCCAGCGGAGCCTCGCGAGGTCGGCGGGACGGACGAGCGCCGCGAGGCCGGAGATCGCCGCGGAGCCATCCGGCTCTGGATCGAGCACCGCGATGCGCCGCGACTCCGGCGCCGACGCTCCGAGGATCCCGTCGCTCCATGCCGCGAACGCCTGCTCGGCCGCCTCGTCGCGCCGCACCTCGCCCTCGGGCGGCGTCGCCGCGCGACCCTCGCCCGCGAGGAACGCCCGGCGGTCCCAGATCGCCGGATGCTGCAGCACCACGCCAAGCCCGGCGCGGAGGAGGCGCGGCGCGTCGGCGGGCGAGACGAGGATGGTCCTCAGCTCGAGCGTCGCGCGACCGGACTCGTCCGGCTCGCCGCGGAAGAGGCGGGTGATCGCCACGCGTCCACCGGTCACCGGCCGACCGAACGCGCTCGGCTCATCGTCGAGCCGGTCAAGCACCGCGTCGTCGGCGGTCTGACCGAACCCGAAGACCGCGAGCTCCGCGTCCTCGGCATCGGAGACGTCCGGACTCCGGGCGATCGTGCGGTAGCCCGCGCGGGAGCCGAAGAGGTGGGTGCCGAGCCGGATGAGGTCCATGGATGGCTCAGGTGGCGAGCGCCGGCGGACCGAGGAAGCCGAGCGCCCACGCGACGGCGAACCCCGCGAGCACGCCGGCGACGACGAGGATCGCCGCGAGCAGCACGAGTCGACCCGTGGAAGACTCCTCGGAGGTCGGCGGCGGACCCTCGCGCGGCGCGGAGGAAGGTCGCGGCGGAGGCGGCACCGCCGCAGGCGCCGGCACCTCCGGCATCGACCGCAGGCAGTGCTCGAGCGGCTCGAGGAGCCCAAGCGGCTCGGCGGAGAGGTCGGGGCGCTGCTGACCGAGGGCATCCTCGCGGCTGCGGACCGCGACGCAGCCGAAGACCCGGACCCGGTGGAGCGCCCGCATCAGCGGGAACATGTGCGTCTTCACGAATCCCACGAGCCCGCCGCACTCCCGCACGAGCCGACCGTGGATGTCGAGCTTGGTGAGGACGAGCGCGATCGGGATCGATGCGCCGCCGGCGCCGCGCCGGATGCGGCGCACCGCCGAGGTCATGCCGAACTCGTCCTCCGCGACCTGCTCCGGCGTCCCGTGCAGCACGAGCCCCGGATCGACGAGGAGGATCACCGCCGCCGCGCGGTCGAGATGATCGAGGAGCTCGGCGGTATCCGCGTCCTCGACCTGCTCGAGGAACGCCCGACGGAAGACCTCGCCGGAGTAGTCGAGCGAGCAGAGGGTCCGTGGTCGCCCGTCGAGGAGGACCTCGAGCCTGACGCGGGTGCTCGATCCGGTGGCGGGCGGCCACACGCGGTCGCCGAGCACGCGGATCGACTCCATGAAGAAGAGGTGGTCGTTGCCGTCGAGCGCCCGCATGTGGATCGAGCCGGTCGACTTCCAGAGGCGCTCGTAGAGCCGCGCGAGGAAGATGGTCTTGCCGGCGTTGCGGCGTCCGAGGATGACGATGCGGTCACGGACCGGCGGCGCTGATTCGGCGGTTCGTCGAGGCGACGCGCTCCGCGCGTCCTGCGGACGCGGCGGCGGGGTCGGCATCGGCTCGACCGTTCCGCCGGTCGTCTCGGCCGGCGGGACCTCCACGTCCTCGGACCCGAAGACGGTGCCGCCTGGAGAGGGATCCGTCGCCGCCTCGAGGCGGGTCTCCTCGTCGACGCGGAACTCCTCTGGAGCAGGTCGGCTCAAGCGTCGTCCTTCCACCGGTTCCCGCGACCAGACGAGGTCGCGCGCCCCGGTCGAGCGAGACTAGTGCAGCGCCTCACCGACGGCAACGGCTGAGGCGCCGGATGGACCGCCCCCGACCCGCCTCAGCCCGCCGCGATCACCTTCAGCTCGACCGCGATCGGGGTGGGAAGGCTCCCGACCTCGATGGTGGTGCGGGTCGGGTTGGGGCGACCCGGTCCGGCGAAGTGCTCGCCGTAGATCCGGTTGAACGCCGCGAAGTCCTTCTTCATGTCGGTCAGGAACGCGGTGACGTCCACGATGCGATCGAATGGGACGCCCGCGTCCTCCATCACGAGCCGCACGTTCTCGATGCACGCGCGGCACTGGACCTCGAAGTCGTAGGCGGCGACGGTGCCGTCGACGGCGAGCGTGACGCCCGGGATCGCCTTCTCGCCCCGGCGGCGCGGACCGATCCCCGAGAGGAAGAGGAGACCGCCGACCCGCTTCGCGTGCGGGAACGGCCCCACCGGCTCCGCCGCGCGGGAGGAGTGGACGTCGTGCATGGGGCGAGTGTAGTGGGAGGCGAGGGTCTCGCGCGGCGGATGCCTTCCGTCGTCGTGGGACTTCGGATCGGTGGACGTGGACCCGGTGGTGGTGTTCGTCGGTGGACGTGGACCCGGTGGACCCAGTGGACCCAGTAGACAACTGGGTGGGCGAAGCGCTGCACCATGGATGATGGATGCCTTCCGAAGCACGGGCTTCCGGAGTCGCGGATGCCTTCCGTCGCACAGCCTCGCGTGGCGGGCGCCTTCCGTCGTCATGGGACTTCGGATCGGTGGACGTGGACCCGGTGGACCCAGTGGACCTTGTGGACAACTGGGTGGGCGAAGCGCTGCACCTGGATGATGGACGCTCCCCGAAGAACGGGCTGCCGGAGTCGCGGACACCTTCCGTCGCACAGGCTCGCGCGGCGGACGCCTTCCGTCGTCATGGGACTTCGGGTCGGTGGACGTGGACCCGGTGGACCCAGTGGACCCAGTAGACAACTGGGTGGGCGAAGCGCTGCGGTGACGGGCGGATGCCTTCCGAAGCACGGGCTCGCGTGGCGGGCGCCTTCCGTCGTCATGGGACTTCGGATCGGTGGACGTGGACCCGGTGGACCCAGTGGACCCGGTGGACAACTGGGTGGGCGAAGCGCTGCACCTGGGTGATGGATGCCTTCCGAAGCACGGGCTTCCGGAGTCACGCAAGACTGCCGTAGCACGGCAACAGGAATCCAGTGCCTGCGGCCGCAGGCGCCGCGTCCGAACGTCGCCAGCCTGCCGCACCAACGTCCACCGTCCACACGCCGTCCACCTCCACTGGGTCCACAAGGTCTACTGGGTCCACAGGCCACGCCCGTGTGCGCACCTCGACGGTCGGCCCGGCGGCCACCCGCGCCGTATCCGAAGCCTCTCGAGACTCCCGAAGCACCAGCACCCGAACCCCGCGCCTGCGGCCGCAGGCGCCGTGTCCGAAGCCTCGCGAGACTCCCGAAGCACCAGCACCCGAATCCCGCGCCTGCGGCCGCCCGCGCCGTGTCCATAGCCCCGCGAGACTCCCGAAGCACCAGCCCCCGAACCCCGCGCCTGCGGCCGCAGGCGCCGCCTCCCGCTACCCTCGACGCCATGAGCGAGACCAACCACTTCTCCCTCGCCCGACGCACCGCGCTCGTCGGCGGCGCCACGCAGGGAATCGGCAAGGCGATCGCCCTCGAGCTCGCCCGCCTCGGCGCGAGCGTCGTCGCGATGGGTCGGAACCCGGACGGACTCGCCAAGACCCTCGGTGCCCTCGAGGCGCTCCCGAGGTCCGACTCCCAGCGACACGCCTCGCTCGAGGTGGACCTCGACGACTGGCGCTCGCTCGGCGGCAAGGTGCACGCGTTCCTCGCCTCGCGCGGACCGGTCGAGATCCTCGTCCACAACGGCGGCGGTCCCGCCGCCGGTCCCGCGATCGAGGCGTCGCCCGACCACTTCGCGCGGGCGTTCGAGCACCACCTCCTCTGCGGGCAGATCCTGGTGCAGGCGCTCGCCCCGGGGATGCGCGAGCGCCGCTACGGCCGCGTCGTGAACGTGATCTCCACCTCCGTCGTCACGCCGATCCGCGGGCTCGGGGTCTCGAACACGATCCGCGGCGCCGTCGCGAACTGGGCGCGGACGCTCGCGGTCGAGCTCGCGCCCTTCGGGATCACCGTGAACTCGATCCTGCCAGGCTTCACCCGCACCGCGCGGCTCGAGGCGCTCTTCAAGGGTCGCGCAAGCCGCGGTGGCTCGAGCGTCGCCGAGGTCGAGGAGGACGCGCTCCGCGGCGTGCCGATGCGGCGCTTCGCCGAGCCCGAGGAGATCGCCCGCGTCGCCGCGTTCCTCGCCTCGCCCGCGGCGAGCTACCTCACCGGCGTGAACCTGCCCGTCGACGGTGGTCGCCTCGCGCTCGGCTGAGGTCGGTCCCGCAGTCGGCTCAATCCGTCGTCCGGACGCCGCCGGACCGCCGCCCCTCGGAACTTCCGCCTCGATCCCGGGATCGCCCGCGACGCGCCCGTAGCCTCGCCGCGTGAGGACCGATCGACGCGCGATCGCCCGCCTTGCCGACGCGGTCGACGAGGACCCCGACCGATCCACCGAGGAGCCCCCGCTCCCGCCGCCGCGCGCGACGTGGATCGCGCTCGCGGCGTGGACCGGCGCCGTCCTCGGCACGGGCGGCGCCATCGAGGATGGTCCGCTCGGCATGCGCGGTGCCCTCGCGGAGGCGTCCGCCGGTCCGCCGCACCAAGCCTGGCTCGCCGCCGCCGCGGTCGCCGCGCTCCTCTCGATCCTCGCGGGAAGGCGCCACGACGGGATCCGCCGCGCGATCCTCGTGCTCGCCTCCGTCGTGCTCCTCGCCGCCGGCTGGGCGGACCTCCGCGTGCGCGAGGACCTCGCCGCGCGGGTCGTCGCCATGGGTCCGCCGCGACCGGCGACGGTCGTCGGACGGATCGCGGCGCCGCCGCGCGCCGACGGCGGCGGCGACCTCCTCGCGGAGCGCTTGCCGCGGACCCGATCGATCCTCCTCTCGATCGACGTCGAGTCGATCGCGGGCGTCGGCATGCCCGCCGTCGATGCCCATGGACGAATCGACGTGCGCCTTCCCTCGAGCGCGATTCCCGCGTCGGTCGGCGCGAGGATCGAGGCGCGAGGGATCCTCCTCGGACCACGACCGGCGCCGAATCCAGGTCGATCCGTCTCGGGCGGTGGTCGGCTCGAGCCGCCGCGTCTCGGCGTCCTCGTCGTCGCCGATCGTCGCCTCCTCCGACCCCTCGACGACGCGACGCCTCCGATCCTCGAGCGCCTGCGCGAGCGGCTTCGCGGGGCGGGATCGGAGTCGCTCCGCAGCGCCCTCGGGGCGGATCCGGATCCGGGCGCCGCGGCACGGCGGGACCTCCTCGCGGCGCTCCTCCTCGGCGAGCGCTCGGCGGCGTCCTTTCGAGGCGTGCGCGAGCAGTTCACCGCGGCAGGACTCGCGCATCTCCTCGCGATCTCCGGCTTCAACCTCGCGGTGATCGCCTCGCTCGCCTCCGCCGCCGCCGGGCTCGTCGGGGCTCGGGCGTCGCGGCGGGCGATGACCGCGGTCGCCGCGGTCCTTCTCTACCTCCTCGTCCTTCCTCCGGCGGTGCCGGTGCTGCGGGCGGCGCTCGCGGCATCGATCATCGGGCTCGCCGTGGTGCTGGGGCGGCGCTGGGACCCCCGCGCGGCGACGGCGCTCGCGGCGATCCTCGTGCTCGCGGTCGCCCCGGGCGAGGCGCGGGGCGCCGCGTTCCAGCTCTCCTTCGCCGCGGTCGTCGCGCTCGAGGAGCTCGCGCCTCGGCTCCGCCGCCGCTGGCTGCCCTCGCGCCGCGACCTCGGCGATGCCGCTTCGCTCCTGCGGAGCACGGGAGGTGGCGCCCTCGTCGCCTCGACCGCGGCATGGCTCATCTCGACGCCGATTGCGCTTGGTCACTTCGGGCAGGCGGCGCTCCTCGGCGTGCCCGCGACGATCCTCGCCTCCCCGCTCGCCGCGGCGGCGATCGTGACCGCGGCCGCGGGTCTTCCCGCATCGCTCGTCGCGCCGGGGCTTGCCCCCGTCGTGGGCTCGATCCTCGACCTTGCCGCGCGGCTCATGATCGCGGTCGCGGCGTGCGCCGAGCGCCTGCCGGGGTCCCACCTCGCCGGACCAGCGCCTCCCGCGGCGTCCTGCGTCGCGCTCCTCCTCGCGGGAGCATGGTGGCTCTCGGCGCCGCGCGAGCGGGGAGACGCGAGGATTCCGCGGCGACCACTCCTCCTCGCCCGGCTCTCGCTGCTCGCTGCCGCGTCGTCGACCACGGCGCTGATGATCCCGGCACCATGGTCGAGCCGACCCGACGAGGTGGCGATCGTCGCGCTCTCGGTCGGCGACGGCACCGCGATCGCGGTCGCCCGCGGTCAGGCGGCGATCCTCATCGACTGCGGCAGCGGCGGGGACGCCCGAGCCGGCTCGATGATCGTGCGGGCGTGTCGGTCCCTCGGGATCCGCAGGCTCGAGGCGCTCGTCGTCAGCCATCCGGACCTCGATCACTTCTCCGGCGCCGCGGAGGTGCTCGGCGGGATCCCGACCGACCTCCTCGTCGTGGGCGAGGAGACGGCGCGGCGGGCAAGACTCGACGCGGCGAGGTCCGAGCGGCTGCTCATCGCCGAGGCGCGGCGTCGCGGCGTCCCCGTGATGATCGCCGCCGCGGGCGACGAGATCGGTCGCGCCGACGCCGGCTTCCCGCCGAGACCGCTCGGGCTCCGCGCGAGGGTCATGGCACCATCGCCAGGCGATCGGACGATCGCGACGAACGACGCGTCGCTCGCGCTTCTCCTCGAGGATCCGCGCGGCGGACGGGCGATCCTCGCCACCTTCGGCGACCTCGGCGGACCGAGGCTCGACGACGTCGCCATCGAGATCGGAGGGGAGCCGCTCGTCGCGGAGGTGCCCCATCACGGCGCCGCCGACCTCCACGCGGTCGAGCTGCTCGCGTCGTGGCGGGAGACGCTCTGGCTCCGCTCCTGCTCGACGCGGCGGCTCCTCGACGACCGCCTCGCCGCCGGGCTCGCCGCGCGATCCTGCCCGACGCCGCCGTCGACCGCCGAGCACGGGGCGCTCCGCGCGGTCGTCGCGCTCCGCGCGTCCGGTCCCCTGCTCCTTCGCCTCGAGCGCCATCGCGGCGGATGGGAGGCGCTCGAATGGATGCCGTGATCACGACCCGTCCTGATCAAGACCTGTGGCGATGAACGCCCGCCGCGGTCCCGACTCAGCGCCGAAGCACCACCACCGCGCCCAAGAGCCGCAGCACGTCCTGCACCGGACCGTGGCGACCCTCGCGGAGCTCGAGGACGAGGACGCCGCTCGCGCAGGGCACGATGAGCTCGGCGCTTGGATCCGACCCGGAGAATCGGCGCCGAAGGACCTCGCGTCCATCGTCGAACGCGACGAGCTCGAGGTCGCCGAAGCGCCGCATCGGCTCGGGAAGGAGCGCGACCGCCGACAGCACCGAGCCGGCAGGCACCGTGAAGGCGAACCGTGCGGGACCCGAGAGCTCGATCGGGGGCGCGTCGAGGGCGCCGTCCATTCCGATCCGGGGACCGGGGAGCCATGATCGCGGCGAGCGCGAGTCCTCGGCGGCAAGCGCCGAGACCTCGACCGGTCGTGACGCGAGCGAGAGGATCGAGGCGGGTCGCCACGCGACCGCGTCGATCTCGCGGAGGAAGAGCGTCGTCTCCCGCGTGCTCGCGTCGCTGGCTCCCTCGCGGCGGAGGGCAAGGAGGTCGCGACCGCTCGCCCGCAGCGACTCCGCGTCGAGCACCGTGCCGTCGGCGGTCCAGAGGCGGATCGTCCCCGGCGCCGCCGGACGCCTAGCGAGCTCGATCGATCGCACCCGCTCGAGCGGCACCCGCCGCGGCTCGCCGCCGTCGAGCGGCTCGACGAGCACGTCGATCGAGACCTCCGCGACGAGTCCAGCGACCGCGTCGCCGTTCGCGAGGAGGACGAGGTCCGCGTCGGCGGGCGCGGCGTCCTTGCCGGTGACTCCTCGCCGTGGTCCCGGCAGGCGCTCGATCTCGAGGCGGCGGACGCGATCGAGGTCGACCGGCATCGCCCCGAGCCACGGATGCACCCACGCGACGCCCTGCTCCGCGCGCTCGAGTCGACCGGGCAGGCGCTCCCCGTCCTGCATCTCGAGCATGCCCGGCGCGTCGGATGGCGCGCCGCCCGCCGGCGAGAAGAGGATCGCCGCGACCTCCTCGACCGGCACCACGCGCGATCGACCGCCATCCGCCGACGCGAGCTCGACCGCGCGACCGTCCGCCGAGACCGAGGCGCGGAGCGCCGCCACGCGGCGACCGTCGCGGAGGATGACCTCGGCGCGGCGAGGCTCCTCGGCGACCTCGGAGGGGGGTGGATCCTGCCTGCTTGCGCCGGGCACGACCGCCGCGACCGCCTCGACCGCCACGAGGACGAGCGGAAGGAGGAGCGACGTCAGCATGGGCGCGTTCATCGCTGGAAGATCGGCAGGTAGCGCTTCGGCATCTGCAGGACGATCAACGCCATCGCCGTCGCGTAGGGACCGCCCTGCTGCTGGTCGATCCAGCCGCCGGAGGCGGTCTGCTGCTCGAGGAGGTCCTCGCGGATCGCCGGCCACCACCGGCTCCACCAGTCCCCGCCCGCGAGGTACATCGCCTGCACCGCGTAGTAGTGACCGTAGAAGTAGTGCGCCTGGCTCATCGCCGAGCCGCCCGAGGGCATCGCCTGGCGCACGAGGTACTCGAGCCCGCGCTCGACCGCGGGGTCATCGTGCTCGCCCGCGTAGAAGAGGGTCGCGACGCCCGCCGCCGAGCGCGGCCATCCGCTGCCGCCGGCGTTCCGCATGTACTTGAAGCCGCCGTCGGGGTTCTGGCACTCCTTCACGTAGGCGACCGCCCGCTCGATCGTGCTCGCGGGCACCTTGACGCCGGCGTTGCGCGCCGAGCGGAGCGCCATCACCTGGCAGATCGTCACGGAGACGTCCGCCTCGTAGGGGACGGGGTTGTAGCGCCAGCCGCCCTCCTCGTTCTGGCTGTTGACGATGAGCTCGACCGCCCGCTGGAGGGCATCGCGCACCCGCGCGTCCTCGGGGGTCATGCCGTAGACCTCGCCGAGGAAGAGCGTCGCGAACCCGTGCCCGTACATCGGACCGTGCCCGGTCTCCCCCGCGATGAGCCCGGTCTCCGTGACGTGCGCGAGGACGTAGTCGAGGGCGCGACGCACGACCTCGCCGTGGCGACCGCGACCCGGCACGCTCCCGTCCGCCATGAACGCGATCGCGGCGAGCGAGACGATGCCGACGTTGTCGGAGAAGCGACCGGAGCCGAACGAGCCGTCCTCCGCCTGCTGCGCCGCGAGGTGGTCGAGCCCGCGGGCGATCGCCCGCTCGAGCCTCTCGTCGATCTCGCCCGCGGCGGGGGCGTTCTCCGCGCCGAGCTCGGCGGGCGGCGGCGGGCTGCTCGTGGGAGTCGGTGGTGGCGGCGGCGCCTCGGAGGGCGCTCCCGCCGGAGGCGCGGCGTCCTGCCGAAGGATCAGGATCGAGGCGATCAGCAGGCTGGCGGGACTCATCGCGGCATCGCCTCCTCGGCGAGGCGCCGGTAGTACTCCTCGGTCAGCCGGCGGTAGATCGACGAGACGCGGTCGCGGCGACCCTGGCGGACGAGCTCGCGCACCCGCTCGGGAAGCTGACCCCACTCGACGCGACCCTCCTCGAGGAGGCGACCAAGCTCCGCCTCCTCGAAGGGCGGCGGCTCCGCCTCGCCTCCCTCGGCGGCGGCGCCAGGGCGTCGAGATCCCTGCGGCTCGCCCGAGGAGGACGAGGACGACTCCGGCGGCGATGGCTGCTGCTCGGGCGATCCGGAGGGGCTGCCGCGCTGGCGCTGGCGCTGACGCTGGCGCTCGGCGCCCTCGATGAGCGCGTCGAGCCGGCGGATCGCCTCGAGCTGCGCCCGCTGGGCGTCGAGCCCGACGTCGCCCGCGTCGCGGAGGAGCTCGGTGCTCCGCCTCATCTGCGCGATCGCCTCGCGGAAGTCGTCGGCGACCGGTCGCTCGCGGAGGCGCTCGCCGACCCGCCGCGCGGACTCCGCGGCGCCCTCGTCGCCCGGCGCCTCCTCCTCGATTCCGAGGAGCTCGTCGAGGGAGGGCGGCTCGTCGCCGGGCTCGCCTGCCTTCGCGGGCGCGGCTCCCTTCGTCTTCGGCGGAGCCGGAGGAGGCGGATCCTGCGCCGGCGACGACAGGGCGCGCGGCGGGGGCGCCCCGATCGGCGCCGGCGGCGGCTCCGTCCGAGGCTCCTCCTTCGACTCGACCTCCTCGAGGAGCGCCTCGGCAAGCGACTCGATCGCCTCCTGCATCGCGGCGAGCTCCGCGACCTCCGACGCCCGTGCCGCCTGATCCGCGACCGGCTCCTCCGCGAGCGCCCGCGTCCGGCGATGGACGCCATCCTGCATGCTCCGCAGGAGCCTGAGCTGCGCGATCGGCGGGATCGCCTCGTCCTCCCCGCCTCCGCCCGAGCCGGATCCTCCGCCTCTCGCGGAGGACTCCTCGCCCGCGAAGGCGTCCTCGTCCTCGGCGAGCGCCTCGAGCGACTCCGCCATCGCGAGCGCCGCCTCCTCGACGAGCGCTTGCCGGCGCGGCGCATCCGGAAGCGAGCCGTCGCGGATCATCGACGCCGCCGACTCGCTCCAGCGCTCGATCCACTCCTGCGAGCTCGCGAAGACCGCGGCGTCGGCGAGCTCCGCGGCGCCCTCGCGGAGGGTCCGCGCCGAGGCGGTGACCTCCTCCTGCGCGGTCGCGGCACGGCGGCGCTCGAGGACGCGGCGCCTCTCGGGCACGTCGCCGCGGGCGATCGCCGCATCGAGCGCCTCGACCTCGCCTCGCCGCATCGCCTGCCGACCGGCAAGCTCGCGGTACGCCGCCGCGAGCTCCTCCTGCCGCTGCCGTCGAGCCTCCTGCTCGGCGTCCTCGCCGATCCTCCGCGCGAGGTCGAGCGCCTCGCGGAGCGCCATCGTCGAGCGCTCGAGCGACGCGAGCGACGCCGGCACCTCGGGGACTCGACCGCGATCGGACGACAGTCCGCCGATCGCCTCGCCCTGCGCGCTTGCGGCGCGGGCGATCGCCTCGGCGACCGGCGCCGCCTCCGCGCCTCCCGCGAGGGCGGCGACCTCGGTCGCGCGGGTGTTCCGCTCGAGGCGGACGACCGCGTCGCGCCTCGCGCCCGTCGACGCGGCGTCCCATGGCGGTCCGAGCGGGGCGAGCCCGCGGAGGAGCCGCGCCTCCGACTCGCTCGCGCGAAGGAGCGCCTCGATCGAGTCCTCCAGCTCGGTCATGAGACGCCGGAGCGTCTCGGTCCGCACGCGCCGGGTGTCCTCGAGCCCGCGCCGCATCCGGTCGAGCGCCTGCTGCGCCTGCTGCTGCGACGCCGCCGCCTGCTCGAGCCGGTTGCCCGCGACCTGCTCGGTCGCCTGCTCCATCGATTGCTCGAGCCCCTCCTGCCGCGCGAGCTCCGCCGCCTGGCGAAGCGCCTCCGCCTGGGCAAGGTCGCTCCCGGCGAGCCGCTCCGACCGCTCCTCCATCTGGTCGAGGAGCGCCTCCGCGGCGTCGGCGAGCTCCTGCTGACGGCGGGCGAGCTCGCCGAGCGCCTCGCGCGGACCCGCGGGAAGATCCTCGGGCGATCGACCGACCGTCGAGGGCGCGACCTCCGCGACCTCGCGGGCAAGACGCGCGAGATCCTCGGAGAGCCGCTCCGCCTCGCGCCTGAGCGACCAGGTGTCCTCGTCGCGGTCGAGGAGCTCGACGAGCGACTGCAGCTCGCGGCGCACCTCGCGCCTCGCGGAGGAAAGCGACTCCGCCGTCGCGGCCTGCTCGTCCAGTTCCTGCTCCTGCCGGGCTTCCCCCGCGTCATCGCCACGCTCCTCCGCCATCGCGCGGCGGAGGTCCTCCGCGCGCCGCGAGGCATCCGCGGCGCGGTCGAGCCGATCCTGCGCCTGACCAAGAAGCGCAGGCAGTCCCTCCGGATCGAGGCGGTTCCGCGCGAGGCGCTCGCCCACCGCCTTCGCGCCCTCGCCGAGCGAGGCGAGGCGGTCGGAGATCGACGCCTGCGGCGCGGCGCCAGGCTCCCCCTCGAGCACCCGCGCCTGCTCCGCGTCCACCCGGATCGCGCCCTGCCGCATCGCCGCGAGGTCCTCCCGCACCTGTCGCAGGAACTCGCCCTCCCCGACGACCTTGAGCCGCCGAGGCTGCGAGCGGGACGGGTCGCGAGGACCCGCGCCGCCGTCGAAGCGGTCGGTGGCGACCGCGACGACCTCGACGAGGTCGCCCGCCGCGGCGCCGATCGACTCGAGGGAGAGCGTCGCGGCGAACCCGCGCCGCGGACCAGGCTCGCCGCCCTCGCCGAGGAGCGAAGGCTGCGCGGCGCCCTGCCGCGCGACGTCGAAGGATGCCGCCGCGACCGCGACGTCGTCCCGTGCCTCGGCGCGGAGGTCGATCACCGCCGTCGCGAGCACGCTCTCGTCGCTCGAGGGCTCGAGGATCACGACCGTCGGCGGCGCGTCGTCGACCGCGTCGATCCGGTAGGTCGCGCCCGTGGTCGACTCGAGCCCATGCTCGTCGCGGAGGCGCGGCTCCAGGACGACCGGCGACTGCATCGTCCACGCGGCGAGCCAGCGACGCGGATCCTGCGGATCGACCGAGACGACCGCCTCGGGCGGAAGTCCGGGCAGCACCTCGCCGAGCCATGCAGCCTGCGCGGATGGCTCGGGCACCGGCAGCGGCTTCGCGAGGTCGAGCCCGAGGACCACCCGGCTCCCCGAGAGGATGGCGCCCGCCATCGACGCGCGTCGGTCGGTGCCTGGTCCGAGGTCGATCCGCTGCGTCGCGCGGTCCGCCGCGGCGTACTCGGGCGGCTCGACCATGAGCGTCGCGCCGAGGACCTCCGGCGGCTCGACGAGCTCGATGCGCCGCGGCTCGGTCTCGTGGTCCTCGCTCCGCAGGAAGTAGGTCACGCGGTCCGCGTCGCTTGGGATGCGCCGCTCGAAGCGGCGACCGCCCTGGCGGGTGAGGACGAGCACCTCCTCCGGAAGGACGACGCCGTCGCGCTCGATCCGAACCACCGCCTCGACCCGCTCCTGCTCTGGATCGCCCTTGACGAGCGCCGCCGAGAGGACGAGCGGTCGCCCGCGCGGGGCGACCTCGATCGAGACGAGGTCGGTGACCTCGGTCCGGGCGGGCCATCGCGCCGAGCTCCATGGGGCGAGCGTGCGCTCGAGCCCGATCCTCGCCTCGAGGGGAAACGCCGCGAGGAGCGAGGCGGCGAGGAGCACGCCTGCCGCGAGCATGCCGCCCGAGCGGGCGAGGCGGTCGCGGCGCCAGTCGAGGCAGAGCGACGACGCCCCGGCGCCGAGGCGCGACGCGACCTCGCGCACCGCCGCGGCGGCGACGGGATCGACCGAGTCCGCGCCGCGGAGGCGGAAGTCGACCGCCGACGCGAGGCGACCACGAAGGTCCGGGCGACCCCGCTCGAGGCGGAGCGCGATCTCGACCGGCTCGGGACGGAAGCGGAGCCCCGGCAGCAGCGATCGCCGCGCCGCGGCGAGGAGTGCCGCCGCCATCGCCGCGAGGATCACCCAGCGGATCGCGCCCGGCCATCGGAATGCCGCGTCGAGGAGGATCGCCGCGAGGAGCGCCGCGATCGACCACGCGAGGATCCGCGCCGACCGCTCGGCCGCGAGGGACAGCCGCGCGACGAGCGCCAGCCTCCTGATGCGGTCGAGGATCGGGTCCATGGCGGGGGACGGTAGCCGCGGACCGCCGCGGCGGCGCGGGGCTCACGCGAGCCGGAGGAGCCTCCGACCAATCCATTCCATCGTCAGCAGGAGGAGCGCCCCGAGGAGCGCGAGGGGACTCGACCAGATCGGCTCGATGATCGGCATCGACACCACCACCGAGCGATTGGGGATGCGCTGCACGATCCCCCCGAGCTGGTCCGGCGGGAACGACGCGCCGCCGGTCGCCTCCGCGATCGAGGCGAGGAGCTCGTGGTCGGCATCGGGTCGGCGCCACTCGGCATCGGCGCGGGTGACCTCCACGAGGACGCCCGCGCGACCGCCGAGGCGGAGGAGCCCGGGCTCCGAGACCTCGACGAGATGCTCGCCCGGGGCGTCGGGGATCCAGCTCGCCGCATGGAGCCCGGGAGCGGTGCGGGGCAGGTCGATCGTGGTCGTCGATCCCTCCTCGCCTCGCCGCGAGATCGAGACCTCCGCCGAGGCGAGGTCGAGCTCCATCGCCCGCGACTCGCCGAGCTCGAGCTCGAGCCGCGTCGCCTCGCCGAGGGCGATCCGCGAGGGCGCCGCGCGGAGACGCCAGGGCGCCTCGCCCTCCGCGACCGACTCGCGACCGAGCAGGCGGAGCAGCGGGATCCAGAACCGCTCCTGGAGGGTCTCGCCGCGACCGTAGCGCCAGCGCCAGGTCTCGTCGGTCGCGAGGTAGAGGACCTGCCCGGCGCCATAGCGCATGCGGAGGAGGATCGGGTCGCCCTCGGTCGTCTCCGCGAGGACCTCCGCCGCGGGCTTGAGCGTGGCGGGATCGATCCGCTGCGCCCAGCGGAGGCGTCCCCATGGCGCGTCGACCGGCGGAAGCGCGTCGGCGCCGACGACGCCGAGGCGGGCGGCGAGGTCGGTCGCGCGGAGGGAGACCTCGCGGTCGATCACCGCCGGCGTCGGGGGCGCGAAGGGGAGGAGCTCCTCGAGCGCCGTCCGCTCCCAGCCGCGCGGCACGTTCCGGGGACCCGCGACCACCACGAGCCCAGCGCCGCGCGCCGCGACCTGCTCGCGGATCATCTCGAGCTGCTCCGGCGAGAAGAACCCGCCCGGCACGTCGCCGAGGACGATGAGGTCGTACGCCGCGAGCTCCTCGGGGCTCCGCGGGAGCCGCGAGATCGGCATGTTGCCCTCCTGCGCAAAGTCGCGGTCGGCGGAGAGGAGCATCACCGAGCTCTCGACCGACGGCTCGCGCACGAGGAGGTTCTTGAGGTAGCGGTACTCCCAGCGCGGCGACGCGTCGCAGAAGAGGACCCGAAGCGGGCGGTCGAGGAGCTCGACCTCGACCTCGCGCGAGTCGTTCGCGGGGACGAGGTCGTCGCCCGGCGCGACCACCTCGACCCGCCAGCGCCGCCGACCGGCATCCTCGGCGCGGGCGAGGAGGACGACCGGCTCCCCGATCGACTCGCTCGCCACCGACTGCTCCGCGAGCACGGTGCCGTCCTCCGCGTCCACGAGCCTGACGAGCACGGGTTCGGTGCCCGCTCGACCGACCCGCGAGATCCTCGCCTCGACCGGCACCTCGTCGTCGCGGAACGCCCGACCTGGTGCCCTCGCCTCCGCGACCGCGACGTCGCCGAGCGGCTCCGACGATCCAAGCGGCACGACGATCAGCGGGATCCCCTCCTCCGCGAGGCGGCGGAGGAGCCCGCGGTCCGGCGGATCGTCGGTCCGCCCGTCGCTCGCGACGACGACCGCGGCGATCGGCCGCTCCGCGGCGTCGCGGAGCGCCCGCTCGATCGCCCGACCAAGCCTCGTCCGTGCGCCCTCGGGGGCACCGAGGCCCGGCGCCGCGCCATCCGCCGCCTCGAGCGGGAACGCATCGGCGTGGAAGCCGAACCATCGGACCTCATGCGAGCGCTCGTCCGATCGGAGCGCCTCCGCGAGGAGATCCACTGCCTCCCGCGCCTGCTCGTCCCGCGAGGAGCCGCCGGGCGCGTCGCGCACCTCGAGGCTCGCGCTTCGATCGACGACCACCGCGACTCGATCCGGCTCGATCCGCTCGCGGGGAAGGACGAGCTCGGGTCCGAGCAGCACCGCGAGGAGCCAGGCGATCGCCGCCGCGCGGAGCGAGCCGAGCGCGACCCTCGCCGTGGTCGGACCCTGGATCCGCGCGTAGCCGAACCACGCGAGCCCGACCGCCGCCGCGATCGCGATCGCCCATCCCCAGGTCGGCAGCGGATGCTCCCAGCCGAGGCGGACGCCCGCGGCGCCCTCGGGGATCGAGTCGATCCCGAGGAGCCATCGCCACCAGCCGGCGGTCGCGGCGCTCATGCGCTGGCGCTCCTTGATCCGCCGAACGAGGCGAGGAACGCCGGCGCCTCCTCGGACGACGACGCCTCCGCCCGCGACGCATGACTGAAGCGTCGCGCGAGCATGGTCTCGACCACGGCGAGGAGGAGCGCCGCCGCCGCGAGCGCCGTCCAGAGCGGACGACCGCCCTCCTCGGTCGCGAGGCGGGCGCCCGCGGTCGCGGCATCGACGAACTCGACCTCTCGCCCGAGCGAGCGCCGCGCCGCCTCCGCGGGCGAGGGCGAGGCGCGGGCGGCGCGGGCATCGACGTTCACCGCGACGATCCCCATCTCGCGCCCGGCGCCGTCGAGCAGGCGATGCAGCCCCGGCTCCGACGCCGCCCGCTCGGCGATGCCGTCGTCGTCGACGTCGGTCGTCGCGCCCGACGGCGCGATCGATCGCGAGGCGCCCGGATGACGACCGACCTCCCCCACCACCAGCCGCCGCGAGCGCTCCGCTCGGGCGAGACCCTCGCGGAGGACCTCGTGCACGAGCGGCACCATCAGCGGGCGGACCGGAAGGTCCGTCCACCCGAGGTCGGGCGCGGCGAGCAGGAGGACCGTCGAGCCTCCGGTCGACTCGTCCGACGCGGCGAGCAGCAGCGGGCTGCCGTCCGAGAGGGAGAGGATCGACTCGCCGGAATCCCTCGACGCGGTCGCGAGGCGCCTCCGCACCTCGACCGGCGAGGCAAGGTCCTCCATCTCGCCGGCGACCATCCCGAACCACGCGGGGCTTGCGCTCCGCGGATCGATCGTCGGCGCGGCGCCCTCGGCGGCGTCCACGACCTCGCGGGCGACCTCGGTCGAGATCCCGAGCATCGGGAGGCGCTCGAGCCACGCATGGGAGTCGAGCGGCGCCGGCGGGACGACGAGGACCACGCCGCCCCGCGCCCGCATCGCCGCGAGCGCCGCCCAGCCATCGGTGGTGATCCGGTCCGGTCGCGGCAGCACCACCGCGTCGAGGTCGCGGAGCACGCGATCCTCGAGGAGTCCCGGCTCGAGCTCGACGACCTCGATCCCCGCGTCCGCGCTCGGCGAGAGCGCCCGCGAGAGCCAGCCGGCGCCGGAGCCGACGCCGAGGCGCGAGCGGTCGGCGATGCCGACCCGGGCGCGGGAGCGGGCATCCGCCGTCGCGGTGCGTCGATCGTCGACCGCATGCTCGTCGGGATCGACCGAGACCTCGACGCCGACGCGACCCGGCGCATCCGGCGCGACCTCCGGAAGCTCGAGCATCATCTCGAGCTCGACCTCGCGCTCGCCGGCGCTCCAGGAGACGGTCCGGTCGACCGAGGTGCCCGCGGTCGCGGCGACGCGGGTCCGGCGCGGCGAGAGGTCGCCCTCGCGGACGAGCCGCACGCGGATCGGCGTCGGTCCTCCGGCGACCGCGCGACCGGGCTCGACCGAGGCGACCGAGATGCTCGAGACCTCCCGCGTCGCCGGCGGCATGGCGAGGAGGAGGACCGCGTCCTCGCCGCCATCCTCCGTGCTCGCCGCCGGCACGACCTCGGGAAGCGCGCCCTCCCGGAGCGAGCTCGCCACCGCGACGACGGCGACCTCGCCCTCGACCGCGCCGCGCGCGGCGAGCCGCTCCTCGGCACGCGCGATCGCGCCAGGCAGGTCGGTCGGCGAGAGGCTCGCGGTCGCGCGGCGCAGGCGATCGAGGACGACCGCGTGGTCGCTCGTCGGCTCGAGGGCGACCCTCGGCGGCGAGGAGGCGAGCACGATCCCCGCCGCATCGCCCGGCGCGAGCGATCCCACGAGCGACTCCGCCCACGCCCGCGCGTCGTCGAGCGCGGTGCCGCCCTCGCCGGGCGCCGCGGAGACGAGTCCATCGTCGAGGACGATCCAGAGCGTCCTGCCGCCGCCCCCGACGATCGCGCCGGAGGAGAGCAGCGGGCGCGAGATCGCGAGTCCGAGGAGGACGAGGACGAGCATCCGCGCGGCGAGGAGGATCCACCGCTCGACCTGCAGGCGCCTGCGGCGCCGCCTCACCGCCTGGCGGAGGAGCTCCATCGCCGCCCACTCGACCGGTCGGCGGCGGCGTCGCCAGAGGAGGTGGATCGCGAGCGGGACGAGCGCCGCGAGGAGCCCGCCCACGGCAAGCGCCGGCACGGCGAGGCTCAGCATCGCGCGGCTCCGTGGCGGATGGTCATCCCGCCCGCCCCGTGCGAAGCATCGCCTGCCGCCGCGCGAGGAGGAGCGCAAGCGCCGGACCGACCGAGTCGTGCGAGTCCATCACGAGATGGTCGAAGCCGAAGGATCGCGCGGTGCGGTGCACCGCGTCGAGGTGCGCCCGCAGCGCCTCGAGGTACTCCTGGCGCACGGCACGGGGGTCCGCCTCGATGGTCGGCTCGCCCTCGAGACCCTCGAAGGGCGCCTCCTCGCGGAGCGGGAAGCGGAGCTCGGCGCGGTCGAGCACCTCGAGGAGCACCACGTCGAGCCGGCGGTGCCGGCAGATCGCGAGCGCCTGCCGCAGCGGCTCGATCGGCCCGAGGAGGTCGGAGACGAGGACGACGAGCAGGCGACCTGGGCTCTGGGCGAGCGCCTGCTCGAGGCTGCGCGGCAGGTCGGCGACGCCGCCGACCGAGGCGCCCGAGAGCACCTGGACGATCGAGCGCCACTGGTCGCGACCGGCGCTCCGCCGAAGCGAGGACTTCGCGCCGTCGGAGTAGGTCGCGAGCCCCACGCGGTCGCGCTGCTGGAGCGAGAGGTACGCCACCGCCGCCGCGGTCGCCACGGCGTGGTCGAACTTCGTCCACATGCGGCGGCGCCCGGAGGCGCTGGTGCCGCCCCAGCCGGACTTGACCTCCAGCGTCCCGTAGCCCATCGAGCCGGAGGCGTCGACCATCACGAGGACGTCGAGCGTCGTCTCCTGCTGGAAGCGCTTGAGGTGCAGCTTGTCGGTGCGGCCGAAGACCTTCCAGTCGAGGTGTCGGAGGTCGTCGCCGGGGACGTAGGCGCGATGCTCGGCGAACTCGACGGCGGGACCCTGGTAGGGCGAGCGGTGCATGCCGCTCGTGACGCCCTCGGCGATCATCCGGGCGCGGAGCTCGAAGGAGCCGAGCTGCCCGATCGTCTCTGGCGCGAGGTACTGCTCGGCGCGGAGCCTTGCCTCATTCCGCGCCTCATCGCCCGCCTCGCCCGCGCGGTCACCGCTCACCTCGCCACCGCGTCGAGGGTGCGGGAGGACGACTCGAGCGGGACCTCCTCGAGGAGCGACCGCACGATGTCGTCCGCGCCCACGCCGTCCGCCTCCGCGTTGAAGTTCGTGATGATGCGGTGCCTCAGGACCGGAAGCGCGATCGCGCGGAGGTGGTCCGGCGTCACCTGCAGGTCGCCCGCCATCGCCGCCTTCGCCTTCGCCGCGAGGACGAGGAACTGGCTCGCCCGCGGTCCGGCGCCCCATCGGAGGTAGTCGACGACCTTGCGCGGCTTGGGACCCGGCTCCTTGATGCGGGTCGCCCGCACGAGGCGGAGCGCGTAGCGGGCGACGTGGTCGGCGACCGGCACGCGGCGCACCGCGTCCTGGATCCGCAGGCAGTCGTCGCCCGAGAGGATCCGCTGCGGTCGCGCCCCGCCGGTCGCGGTCGTGCGGCGCACGATGTCGAGCTCCTCCTCCTCGCTTGGGTAGCCGATCCGGACGTCGAGCATGAAGCGGTCGAGCTGCGCCTCCGGCAGCGGGTACGTGCCCTCCTGCTCGATCGGGTTCTGCGTCGCGAGGACGAAGAAGGGGCTCGGCAGCTTGTGCTGCACGCCGCCGACGGTCACCTGACGCTCCTGCATCGCCTCGAGGAGCGCCGCCTGCGTCTTCGGCGGCGTGCGGTTGATCTCGTCGGCGAGGATCACGTTCGAGAAGATGGGTCCCCGCACGAAGCGGAGCTCGCGGGAGCCGGTGGTCTTGTCCTCCTCGATGACCTCCGTGCCGGTCATGTCCGAGGGCATCAGGTCGGGGGTGAACTGGATGCGGCTGAAGCCGAGGCTCAGGGTCTGGGCGATCGTCGAGATGAGGAGCGTCTTCGCGAGACCCGGCACCCCCTCCACGACCGCGTGACCGCCGCAGAACATCGCGATCAGGACCTGCTCGAGCACCTCGTCCTGCCCCACGATGACCTTGTGGACCTCCTCGCGGACCCTGCCCGCGGCGCGGCGGACCTCGGCGACCGCCTCGACCGGATCGACCGGAGCGACCATGCCGACCTGATCCGGACCTCCACGCGATCCATCGCTCATCGGAGACTCCTCGCCTCGTCCCGCCTCGTCGATCGGATTCCGCCGCGAGGGCGCCATCGGCGCCGCGGCAGGGTCGAGTATATGAGGCCGACCCCTCGACCCGACCGCGGGAGCGAGCCAACGAATGCCGGAGCTGCCAGAGGTCGAGTCGCTGCGGAGGTCGATGCTCGACCGCGTGGTCGGCGCAAGGATCCGCGAGGTCCACGTCGCCCGCCCCGACGTCGTCGTCGATGAGCTCGATCGACCGATCCGGGACCTCGTCGTGGGCTCGCTCCGACGGCACGGCAAGCTGCTCGCCATCGTCGAGTCGGGCGAGGCGAGGACGATCTGCGTCCACCTAGGGATGTCCGGGCGGCTGACGATCGTCGGGAACAACTCCCCCGCCGAGCGTCATGAGCACGTCCGGTTCTCGCTCGAGGCGCCGGATGGGACGAGGATCGACCTCGCCTTCGTCGATCCAAGGCGCTTCGGGGGGATCTCCCTTCACCCGACCTGGTCGCGGGCGATCGAGCAGCGGATCGCGGCGATGGGACCGGATGCCCTCTCGATCGACCCGGAGGCGCTCGCCGACCGCCTCGCCGGACGAGACCGTCCCATCAAGTCCGCGCTCCTCGACCAGGGTCTCGTCGCGGGACTCGGGAACATCTACGTGGACGAGGTCCTCCACCTCGCCGGGGTGCGACCCTCCCGACGGTGCCGCCGGGTCTCCCGGGCGACCCTCCTCGAGGTCGCCCGGCTCGTGCCGGTGGTGCTCGAAGGAGCGATCGGCGCCGGCGGCTCCACCCTGCGGGACTACCGGGACGCCTCCGGTCGACCGGGTTCCGCTCAGACCCTTCACCGGGTCTACGGGCGCTCCGGCTGCCCCTGTCTTGGTTGTGGAACGACCCTTCGATCACGAGCCATCGGGGGTCGCTCCAGTTGCTTCTGCCCAAGTTGTCAACATTGAGTCCGATGAACGGGTAGGTGGTTATCCACAAGGAGTGCAGAAGAGCCGCGTGCACCAGACGAACCTTGAGGAGGTCACCTCAGACAACTCCGGCCTATTGATTGAGAAGTAACTCCTTCACAGAAGAGAGAGGCCTGTCGGTTGGTGGATGAGTCTCGGATCTCGGTGCTAAGTCCATTTATGGCATGATGATGGGAGTGGAGCGTCAGGTGGAGAACCTGACATCATCCTGTCGGGTCTCCACATCGGACCGCAGGAAGTCGGTCGCAGCCCAACTCGACTCCGGACACGGATCGATGGCGATGGGTTGTTCAAGGTCCGAACAGACGAGGAGGCACCCTCAACCGTCGAGTTATCCACATGAATCAGATAGTGGCACCGCGCTCTGGCGCCTCTACGGGTTGGGGGCGATGACGCCAGGGCAACTTCGAGTCGGAATTGCCAATGCCCCAACCTCCAACACCCAACCCCCCCACCCCGCGACTCAGGTCGTCCGAGACTCGACGTCGGCTGGCGCAGGATTGGTCGAGAGGTCGGAGTCGAGCCTCTCGACCTCGCCGTTGAAGCGATGGTCGGACTGGCGCCGGGCGTCGATCGTCCGGATCGCGTGCATGACGGTGGTGTGGTCGCGACCGCCGAAGTAGCCGCCGATCTCCTCGAGGCTGAAGCGGGTGTGCCGGCGGGCAAGCCACATGCAGACCTGCCGGGGCAGGGCGATCGACTTGTGCCGCCGCTTCGAGAGGAGGTCGGTGAGCCTGACGTCGTAGAACTTGGTCACCGCGTCCACGATGATCTGGAGGTTGGGCTGACCGACTGCCCGCCCGAGTCCCGAGTCCGCGGCGAGGGCGGTCTTCGCGAGCTCGAGCGTGATCGGGCATCCCATCGCGTGGGCGAGTCCGCGGACCTTGGCAAGCGCCCCCTCGAGCTCGCGGATGTTCGAGTCGATCCGGGCAGCGATGTAGGCGGGGACGTCGTCCGGGACCGGCAGGTTCAGCATCTGCGCCTTGTTGCGCAGGATCGAGACGCGGGTCTCGAAGCAGGGTCGGTCCACTCGCGCGACGAGCCCGCAGTTGAAGCGGCTCGTCAGGCGCTCCTCGAGGTCGGGGATGTCCTGGGGCGCCGCGTCGGAGGAGAGCACCATCTGCCTGCCCGCCTGGTAGAGGGCGTTGAAGGTGTGGAAGAACTCCTCCTGGGTCTGCTCGCGCTTCGAGAGGAAGTGGATGTCGTCGATGACGAGGACATCCACGTTCCGGAAGCGGTCGCGGAACTCGGTCATCCGACCGGCGCGGACCGAGTCGTGGAAGGCATCGGTGAAGGTGCCGCAGGAGATGTAGCAGATGCGGGCGGTGCGGTCGGCGCGGAGGATCGACTGCGTGATCGCCTGCAGCAGGTGGGTCTTCCCGAGCCCCACGCCGCCATGCACGAAGAACGGGTTGTAGGCGCGACCTGGTCTCCCCGCGACCGCCATCGCCGCCGCATGGGCGAGGCGGTTGCCCGGACCGACCACGAAGTTGTCGAAGGTGTAGTCGGGCGAGAGCAGCATCTGCTCGTCGAGCCGTGGCAGTCCCTCGGTGCTCGGCTCGCCGGGCTCCGGCGAGGCGGTGAACTCGTCCTGCGGACCGACGAAGCGGATCGCAAGGAGCCGCCCCGTCACCGCCTGCACCGCCTCGGTGAACTGCCTCGTGCAGCAGCGCTGGAGGTACCTGAGCTGCACCGGCTCGCGGACGAGCATCCGCACCGTGCCGCCCTCGAGGTCGAGCGGCTCGATGTCGTCGAACCAGTGGCGGCACATCTCGGGATGGTGCCGCCGCAGGTGCTCGTTGAACTGCCTCGCGAAGTCAGGTCCCAGTCGTGCCATCGACGTTCAGCCTGTTCCACGCCTTCCCACGAAAGGTCCCATCCCTGCCGCGGACGCGGCGACGGGCGGGACCCACGCCGACCCTCGGCGGGTCGGATCTCCGCATAAACGATCCTTCGTTGTAGGTGCCGGCGGCGCGGACGCCGCCTTGGTCGCCATCATGGCGACGGATCGAATGTAGAGGGAGCCACCACGAGCGTCAACGCCGCGACGCTCCTCGACGGCGGGATGCGGAGAGATGGGAATCGACCTCACGCGCGGGGCGCGGAGCGATGGTCGATCCGCCGGGCGATCCTCCGGCCGCGGAACCATTGCCCGATCCTGAAGATCACCCTTGATGCCTCGTTCATCGCGCGGTAGGGGAAGACCGTCGCGTGGCGGCGAAGCCACGGGAGCCGGTCGGCGGCGAGGGGGATCTGCGTCCCGAGGTCGTGACCCATCTGCGCGACGGGAAGAGGATCGACCATCGCGACCCGAAGTCCATGAAACCACTCGCGGTCGAGCGCGTGGTCGAAGGGAACGCGCATCGGGACGAGGCGCCGAAGGAGGACCTCCGCGGCGCGTCGCCCCACCACGTAGGCGGCGGCGCCGGAGAGCCTCGAGAGCGGCACGCAGAGGCGCCGCGGCATCGCGGTGCGAAGCATGGCGATCGGCATCGGATGGGGATCGTGGTAGCCCGACAAGCGAAGCACGTCCCACGCGTCCTGGTAGCGGAGCGCCTCCTCGATCACGAGGCTCAGGTCGGGCGACGGGGACGCGTCGTCCTCGAGGACGAGCGCGAGGTCGAGGTCCGAGGCGAGCAGGAGGCGGAGGCACTCGAGGTGGCTCAGGTAGCAGCCGACCTCGGCGTCGTTCCGGCGACGCCCATGACGCCGCTGATAGCCGTGCTCGTCGAACTCGGGGATCGGAAAGGAGATCCTTCGCCCCTCGACCGCGGAGACGCGGCGGTACGGGATGCCCGTCGCGAGGATCCCCTGCTCGACGAACCGCAGGCGCTCGGTCGCGCGGTCGAGGTTGATGATGAACGCCTCGAGCCTCTGAGCCCGGATCGGCTGGATCGTCGAGGAGGTCGCCGCCGCGGCGGTCATTCCTCCTCGCCCGCCTGGACCTCGGTCGCCGCCCGCGCCTCCGCCGCATCGTCTCCGGCGGGTGCCTCGGCGGCGACCTGCGCCTCGAGGCGGCGTCGGTTCGCGCGGTGGTCCATCAGCACGAGCAGGCGGTCCTTGTGGGCGCCGCCGTCGATCGCGTCGAGGCGCTCGCGGATCATGCCGAGCGGGCTCCGCCGCGAGAGGTGCACGATGATCACCGCCTCCGCCTTCCACGACCTGACGAGCTGCGCGACGTCCTCGACGTGGAGGTGCCGACCGACCTTCGCGCGACCGCGATGGTCGGGGTCGAAGAAGGTGCATTCGGAGAGCACGATCTTCGCCTCGCAGAACTCCGGTCGGAGCAGGAACGGACCCATCTCGGTGTCGCCGGTGTAGGCGACGAGGGGGATCTCGAGCGTGCGGGTGATCGGCGTGCCGCGCGACTTGAGCTCGACGAGGCGGTCCTGCGGCAGGTCGAGGAACTCCTCTCGGAGCTTGCTTCGGCGCTCGATCACCACCCATCCCATGCTGGGGCTGGTGTGGCTCACCTCGATCGCGCGGAGCATGAGGTTCGGTCGGAGCTGGACCTCCTCGCCATCCTCGAGCCCGACGATCTCGAACGGCGTCTTCTGCCGCTCGAGGTCGACCCAACTCTCGAGCATCCGCCGCAGCGGACCTTCCAGGCGCTGGTGGCAGGCGATGCGCCCCGGACCAAGCTTCTGGAAGTGCCGCTGACTGAGCCAGTAGGGCAGCCCGCCCACGTGGTCCATGTGCCCATGACTGAGGGCGACCAACGGCGATGGAAGCACCATCCGCGGGCAGGTGCCGATGTCGAAGCAGACGTCGAGCTCGGGCACCTGCACCACGGTGCCCTCGCCGGCGATGCTGAAGCCCTGCACCCGGTACGGCGGGACGTAGATGAAGCCTGACGAGGTCTCCCTCGCGGGAGGCTTGGGGACCATCGGGATCTCCTCGGGCAGGGCTCTCGCCCGGCGCGGGTCGGCGAAGGCGCGAGGGTACGGGACGCGGGGAGGAGGGTCAACGAAGGTCGAGGTCGCGGGGACGATCACGGGGATCCTCGACCGAGTCCCGACCCCCGCCGAAGTCACCCCCTCGGTCGTCCGATGACGCCGGCATGGTCGAGCGAACCTCCACCGCGGGCACCGGGATCGGTCGCTCCCGCTTCCCGGACGATCCGGAGATGGCGGAGCTCGCCGAGCTCTTCGTTGCCCAGCTCGTGGTCAGGCTCGAGGCGATGCGCACGGCGTGGTCGCAGGGAGACCTCGCGGGCGTGCGCTTCGTCTCGCACCAGATTCGGGGCGCCGCGGGCGGCTACGGCTTCCCGGAGGTCGGCACGGCGGCGGGAGCCATCGAGGACCTGCTCCGCGGCGAGGCGGACTCGCCGCTGGTCCGCGAGCGGATCGAGGAACTCGAGCGGACGGTCCGCCGCCTCTCGGCGGCATGAGGAGCGCCGAGATGGTCGAGCCGGAGCGCGTACCTCGGGTGCTGGCGATCGACGACTGCCCGATGATCCGCGGGCTGCTCGGGCGTCACCTGCGGCACGAGCCGATGGAGCTGCACCTCGCCGCCGACGCGGCGACCGGCGTCGCCATGGCGCGGGAGCTGCTGCCGGAGGTGGTGCTGCTCGACGTCCACCTCGGACCGGAGGGAAGCGAGGGGTTCGCGGTGCTCGCGGCGCTGCAGGACGACCCTCGGACCCACGACCTCTCGGTGATCTTCCTCTCCGGAAGCGGCGACACCGAGCACCGCGTGCGGGCGCTCGACCGCGGCGCCGTGGACTTCATCGGCAAGCCCTTCGACGCGGCGGAGCTCCGGGCGCGGGTGCGCTCGGCGCTGCGCCTTCGCAGGCTGCTCTCGATGCTCGCGCAGAAGGCGCGCATCGACGGGCTCACCGGGCTCTGGAACCGCGCCTACTTCGACCGCCGCCTCGACGAGGAGGTCTCCGAGTCGATCCGCTACGGGCGTCCGGTCTCGCTCGTCCTCGCCGACGTCGATCACTTCAAGTCGATCAACGACCGCTTCGGTCATCCGGTGGGCGACGAGGTCATCGCCCGCTTCGCGTCGATCCTCGCGACCGGGCGGGCGAGCGACGTCGCCTGCCGCTACGGCGGCGAGGAGTTCGCCCTGATCCTCCCCGGCACCTCCACGGACTCCGCGCTCGAGGTCGCGGAGCGCATCCGGCGGCGCCTCGCCGCGGAGCGCTTCGGCGGTCGGGAGGACCTGGTGGTCACCGCGTCCTTCGGGGTGGCGGACCTCGCGTCGATCGAGCAGGCGGGCACGTCGCTGTCGCTCGTCCATGCGGCGGACGAGGCGCTCTACCGGGCGAAGTCGGCGGGACGCGACCGCGTCTATGCCCTCGACGGATCCACCTCGCGCCGTCGGGTGATCTGATCCTCCGACGCTATCGTCCCGGCGATGCCTCGCCTCGCCGACGACGCCTTGTGCATCCGACATTGGGACTGGTCGGAGACGAGCCAGACGGTGAGCCTCTTCGGTCGCGCCCATGGGCTCGTGCGCGGGCTCGCGAAGGGCGCCCGGCGCGAGCGGGGTCGATTCGGCGGCGGCTTCGACCTGCTGACCCGCGGCGAGGTGCTCGCGGTCGGGCGACCGGACGCGGAGCTGCTGACGCTCACCGACTGGGCGATGCTCGAGTCATTTCCACGGCTGCGCAGCGACCTCGCGGCGAACCGCGCCGGCTTCTACCTCGCCGACCTGCTTGGGCGCCTCATGGCGCCGCATGATCCGCATCCGGAGGCGTTCGACGCGGCGGTCGCGGCGCTCCGCTCGCTCGAGCGGGGACTTCCCGCCGAGGAGGTGGCGGCGCGGTACCAGCGCGACCTCCTCGCGTCGAGCGGGTTCCTGCCGCCATTCGAGGCACCGGAGGGCGGCGGACCGTCGTGGTTCCATCCTCGGGAGGGCGTGGTCGGGACGGAGGCGCCGGGCGCGTGGCGGGTGCGACCAGACACGCTGCGGTACCTCGCCTCGCTCGACGCGCCGACGAGCGATGAGGTCGTCGACGAGTCGGAGCCGCCGGAGCCGCCGCGGGAGGTCGTCGCCCGCGCCGCGATGCTCCTCGCGGCGTGCGTCCGCGAGGTGATCGGCGAGGAGCCGCTCACGATGCGACAGATGTTCCCGAGGCTTCCCCGCCGCGCCGATCAGGAAGGATTGGTCCCATTGGTCAGGCGCGCCCGCAGCGCCGGCTGAGGCTTGCCGAAGACGTCCGGCACCTCCATCGGCACGAACCTCTGCCGCATCGTGTCATACGCCTCGAACTGCGAGCGCGGCTCGTTCTTGGGGAAGAGCACCTTCTGGCAGCCCGCGGCGCCGAGGCACGCGGCGCCGAGGCATGCGGCGGCGATCGCGGCGCGGCGGCGGATCGACATCCGGCTCATCGCCCGGGCTCCGAGGGATCCGGCGCCGGCGGATCGATCGGCACGGTGCGGAGGCGCGAGAACATCCCGCCGCCGAACGCCTCGCGCAGCTCGACGAGCACCGCGCACTCCCGCGCGCCATCGGGGATCTCGACCGGGACCTCGAGGGTGTAGTGCGTGCCCATGAACCCGCTCCGCCAGGCGTCCCTGAACTCGACGGGAGAATAGGACCGCTCGCCGAGGGTGCGCGGCGGCGCACCGACCTCGACGGAGACCGCCGTCACGCTCGCCCTCCCCGTCGCCTGCAGGAACCGACCACGACCATCGAGGGTCTCGAGGTAGACGACGAGGGTTCCCCGCCCGGGATCCTGCCGGTCGCGGCGCACGCCGCTCGCGGAGCCGAGCTCGATGGCGACGAGGCGCGGTCTCGCCGCCTCGGCGTCGGCATCGCCGCCCGCCTCGGCGCGGACCTCCGCGGAGAGCGATCGCTCGAGCTCGGCGTTGCGGCGCTCGAGCGCCTCGACCTGCTCGCGGAGGTCGCGGACCTCGACGCGGCGCTCGTCGGCGGGAGTCGGCGAGAGGATCCGCGCCTTGCTGCAGGCGCCGAGCGAGAGGGCGAGCGTCGAAGCGAGGAGGGCGAGCCTCATCTCGGGAGGATCCCGTGGAGGCAGGGCGACGCGGACTCCGCGTCGGCGAGGGCGACCGAGAGCGCGAGGTGGACGAGCGACATGCTGAGGTCGACCTCATGCACGATCGTCGACGGCGAGGGCGAGAGCCGCCGCGGGGCGAAGTTCAGGATGCCCCGGATGCCGGCGGCGACCATCGCGTCGGCGCACCCCTGCGCGGCGCGGGGAGGCACCGCGAGGAGACCGAGCCGGATTCCCTCCCGCGCGACCACCACCGGAAGGTCGGCGAGGTCGTGGATCCGCACGCCGCCGATGATGCCGCCGACCTTCGCGTGATCCTCGTCGAAGGCGGCGACGATGCGGAACCCCTCCGCCTCGAACCGCTGGTAGCTGAGGAGCGCCCGCCCGATGTTGCCGACGCCGACGAGCGCCGCGGTCCATCCCGAGTCGGTGCCGGCGAGGCGGCGGAGCCTCGCGAGGAGATCGGGGATGGGGTAGCCGATGCCGGGATGACCAAGGTGACCGAAGTGGGCGAGGTCCTTGCGGACCTGCGCGTCGGTGAGCCCCAGGGCTTCGCCGAGCTGGCGGGACCGGACGGTCTGCTCGCCCTGCTCGAGCCGCACCTCGAGGTCGCGGAGGTAGAGGCTCATCCGCGCGGCGGTCGGGCGCGGGATCCGCGGTCGAGTCCCCATGGGGGCGGGAGTCTATCAGGGCATCCTCGCGGATCCGACGACGCCGACTGCAGCGCCACGGGGTGCTTGGTCGAAGGAAGGTCGGTCGATCGGACGAGACGCATGCACATCCGCGAGATCCTCGGACGCGATCCGGTCACCATCAGCTACGAGTTCTTCCCCCCGAAGGACGACGCGGGCTGGAGCGTGCTCTTCGAGTCGATCCGAGAGTTCGAGTCCCTGCGTCCGTCCTTCGTCTCGGTCACCTACGGCGCCGGCGGATCGACCCGCGACCGCACCCACGACCTCGTGGTGCGCCTCCGCCGCGAGACCTCGCTCGAGCCGATCCCGCACCTCACCTGCCTCGGTCACCGCCGCGACGAGGTGCGGTCCATCCTCGAGCGCTACGCGCAGGCGGGGGTGTCGAACCTCCTCGCGCTCCGCGGCGACCCGCCGCGGGAGGGTCGGCTCGAGCCAGGCGACTTCCGCCACGCCGCCGACCTCGTCGCGGAGATCCGCCGCGCGGACCTCGGCGTGCCGGGCGGCTTCGGGATCGGCGTCGCGGGATTCCCCGAGGGGCATCCCGAGACGCCCAACACCCTCGTCCAGCTCGAGCACCTCAAGGCGAAGGTCGACGCGGGCGCGGACTACGTCTGCTCGCAGATGTTCTTCGACAACCGCGTCTTCCTCGACTGGTGCGACCGCTGCCGCCTCGCGGGCATCGGGGTGCCGATCATCGCGGGGATCATGCCGATCACGAGCCTCGCGGGCATGCGGCGGATGGCGGACCTCGCCGGCGGCACCCGCTTCCCGGCGCCGCTGCTGCGGGCGCTCGACCGATGCCGCGACGATCCGGAGTCGGTCGCGCGAGTGGGCACCCATTGGGCGACCGAGCAGTGCCGCGACCTGATCGACCAGGGCGTGCGGGGCATCCACTTCTACACGCTCAACCGAAGCCGCGCGACCCGCGACATCCAGCGGACCCTCGGGCTCGCCGGTCCGCAGTCGCTGCGGCGGTAGCCGCCGCAGCGCCGGCGCTCAGGGCGACGAGGGGTCCGCGGCCGGCTCCTCCGACGGAGCCTCCGCGGCGTCGTCCTTCGGCATCCAGATCGCCCACAGGAGCTCGCCGAGCCCGCGGGTCTCGTCCTCGGTCTGCACCACCTCGAGTCCCTCGATCACCGCCTCGCGGTCGCTCGTCTGGTGACCGACGAAGGCGAGGACGAGCGCGTAGCCGGCGACGTCCCGACCGAGCGCGATGCGCTCGCGGCACACCGTCTTCACCGCGTCGAGCCGGTCGCGCGAGGGAAGCAGGTCGTCGGCGTAGCGGACGTCGATCATCTCGGGATAGGTCGAGAAGAGCTTCCGCAGCGTCAGCCCCGCGGAGAGGTAGAGCCCCGCGCCGATCTGCGAGCTCGCGATCCCCACCGACGCCATCGGGTGGTCCGGCTGCAGCCGGAGCGCCGACTCGAAGCGGCGCTCGGCGCGGAAGAAGTCCCCCTTCGCGATCAGCTGCTGACCCTGGTCGATGAGCTCGGCGATGCGGGTGCGGTCGCCCTCGGTGAGGCTCTCGACGAGGCGACCATGCCGCAGGATCGTCGCCATCTCGTCGATCGAGAGGACCCGCTCCTCGGGCACCATGCGGTCGCGCTCGCGCTGCTGGGCGGGCGAGGCGAGCGGGTCCCGGGTGAGCTCGCCGATTCCCGGCAGCTCGGCGGCGCCGCCGCGCATCTCGGGTGCCGCCGCCGGGGCGTACTCCTCGCGGAGGCGCTCTCCCGGCAGCCTGGGCATGCCCGGTCTCGCCGGAGCGGCGTCCTCGCGCATGCCCGGCATGATCAGGTCGCCGGGATCGCCCCTGCGACGCGTCCCGGAGCCGTCGGTCGAGGGCAGCGTCCCGTCGATGTTGCGGCGGAGCTCCTCGAGCCGCGTCCGCACCACGTCGAGCACCCGCTCGTCGGCGGTGATCCGGACGTCATCGCGGTCGGAGAACTGGACCAGGATCCGCTCGACGATCCGCTCGTAGGCGGCGTCGCGGTCGATCGGCGTCGGCTCGACGCGGGGCGCCTCGACCTGTCCCGTGACGAGGGCGGTCGAGGCGGGCGGCACCAGCATGCCCGCGGGCGGCGTCACCTCGCTCGAGGACCTCGGCGTGGCGAGGGCGCTGCGGAAGGGCGTGCCCACCGAGGAGGCGCGGAGCGTTCCCTCGCGGGCGTCGTCCATCACCCGCGCGCGGTCGAGCGGCGAGAGGTTCGCGGCGAGGAGCGGGTCGGAGAGCGGATTCCGCCGCACGCCCTGCAGCGGCGAGGCGGTGACGAGCGCCGAGCCCCGCTCCGCGTCGCGCACGAGCCCGATGCTCGTCGAGGAGACCGCGGTGCCGAAGAGCGTGCCGCTGATCATCGCGGCATTGGTGCGGTCGAGGCGGATCTGGTTCTCGACGAGCGCCGACGCCTGCCCGACGTTCTCGATGACGGGCAGCGTCGCGTACTCGCGGCGGAAGGTGAACGAGCCGAGGTTGTCCGCCACGCGGAACTGGTCGTTCCGCAGCGGCGAGTTGAAGAAGGACGGCGAGCTGAACGCGCTGAAGGCGAGCGGCCGCTGCAGCGAGTCGGCGGCGACCGTCCCGTAGAAGTCGCCGCTCGGTCGGTAGTCCACCCGGCCGCGGAAGCTGCGCCCGCCCGCGAGCGTGCCGGTCACGTCCTCGTTCTGGGAGCGGAGGTCGGCCTGGCGGGCGGCGGGGTTGACCCGCGAGGCGCCAGGTCCGCGCTGGAGGTTGTGGTCGAGGGCGTTCTGCGCACTCGCCGCGGAGACGGCGATGGCGGCGAGCAGGAGGGCGGCGTGTCGGGTCGTGGGGTGGCTCATGATGTCGGTCTGCAGAGACCGTCCAAGGATGGATCAGGTTGATCGGCGTCGCGGCGATCGAGCGTACGAAGTCATCCGTTCCGAATCGATGACTGGTCCGGAAAAGATGTTCCGGAAGAGGAGCACGGGGAAGGTCCGGAAACGACCTTGGGGCGGAGAGGACTCGAAACCCCGGCTCTATCCCGAGGGTCTCGACGAGTGGCGCGATCGCGCGCAGAAGGCGGAAGACCGGACGGAGGGTGCGGGCGGCGGGCGGACGCGTACTGGTGCCACACGGAACGCAGGGGCGGCGGGACCGGCGTCGGGCGGACTGGGTGTGGCCGAGGGCACACGGGGCAACGTGGGGGCTTCCTGGGTGGGTCGCGCTGCGCGAGCGGGCGGGCGCCCCGGGCGACCACCGGTCGTGCCGACGGACGTACCTCGATCGGGGGTTCCGCAGCATGTGGCAACAGGGATCGTTCATCCGGGAAGGGCGACCGGCGCAAGCCGCTTGCCGCGGCGACGATCGCGAAGCGCGTCAACGTGGCCAAGTGCATCTTCAGCCGCGCGCGGCGCTGGAAGCTCGTCCCCGAGAACCCCTTCGAGCACCTGCGCGCCAGGCCGCAGTCGACTCCCGACCGCGCCGTGTGCGTGCGTCACGAGGTGGTGCAGCGGATCATCGATCAGTGCCCGCGCCCGCAGTGGAGGGCGAACGCGCACTTCGAGGTGGCGATCAGGGACATGCCCCGCGTGGGAGAGGTCGAGGCGCAGGCAGCCCCCATCCGGGCAACGGCCTGAACGCGAGGCGGTTTCGGTACCGGTGACGCGGTGACACCGTGGGCGCGGGGATGCGTCGAGCCAGTGAGCCGGAACCATCTGTCCTTCTCAGACGGCCAGATTCTCTACAATCTATCCTTCTCAGACGGCCAGTTTCGGACTACCCTTGCGACATGCCCCTGCTCGACGCGCTCCAGGAGAAGCTCAGCGACGCGCTGCTGCCGCTTGCCGCCACCACCCTCACGCGGCGCGACGCCGTCCCGCCCGCCGTGCCGGGGAAGGCGCATGCCGTGATCGGGATGCGTCGCGCGGGAAAGACGTGCTTCCTCAGGCAGCTGCTTGCCGAGCGGCGCAAGAGCGGTCCGCCGGAACGATCGATCTACCTGAGCTTTGACGACGACCGTCTCGCAGGGATCGACGCGTCCCATCTCGACGCCCTCCTCGAGGAGTACTTCCGCCGCCACCCGGAGATCCGCGGCAAGGATGGAAGGAAGGGCCGTGCCGCGTGGTTCCTCGACGAGATCCAGCTGGTGGAAGGCTGGGATCGTTTCGTCCGGCGCGTGCTCGACACCGAGTCGATCGACATCGTCGTGTCCGGGTCGTCTGCGCGCATGCTGTCGCGCGAGATCCACAGCTCCCTCCGCGGCCGCGCCATGCCCACCGTGATCGCGCCCTTCAGCTTCCGCGAGGCGCTCCGCCACCGCGGCGAGGAGCCGACGGTGCGTGCGGATCGACTGACGGCAGCATTGAGGAGCGCGGTCGAAAAGCGCCTCCGCGAGTACCTCGTGGTGGGCGGGTTTCCCGAAGCGCAAGGTTCGGGCAAGCGGCCGCTCGACCGCGCCACCCGGATCGCGCTCTTGCAGGGCTACATCGACACCATGCTCTTCCGGGACGTGATCGAGCGGCATGCGGTGTCGCAGGTCGCCGCACTGCGCTGGATCATCCGACACGCACTGCGGAACCCTTGCGGCAGCCTCAGCGCCAACAAGCTGCACGACGATCTTCGCTCGCAAGGCCACAACGTGGCGAAGGACACGGTTCACGCGCTGCTGGACCACCTGATCGACGCCTTCGTCATCGCCGCGGTGCCGGTCGCCACGGATTCGGAGCGCCGACGAAACACGAACCCACGGAAGGTCTACCCCGCGGATCCCGGTCTGATCGACGCCTTCGACACGAGCGGGCGATCGAACACCGGCCACGCGCTAGAGACCGCCGTCTACAACGAGCTGTCCCGGCGCGGCGCCGAAGTCGCCTACGTGAAGACGAAGGACGGCTTCGAGGTCGACTTCCTCGCACGCCACCCGGATGGTCGGCAGGAACTGATCCAGGTCTGCGCCGACGGGTCGGACCCGGCGACGTGGAGCCGCGAGACTCGCGCTCTCGATGCCGGGGGCGACGAGCATCCGAAGGCCGAACGCGCCGTGATCGTCCTCGACCCGGGCCTCGTTCGCTCGATGACCCATCGCAAGACACGCGTGATCGCGGCCCACCAGTGGCTGCTGGCGTCGCCATGAGCGGGCGGAGGCGGCTTCCGGTTCCGTGCCCCGAAGCTCGCCGGGAGCTCGGGCATTGAGGAGGAAGCCGAGGAACACCGGTGTGGCGATCCCGATCGACGAGGCGGTGGAAGCCGTCTTCGCGTCTGCACGGCGGCGCCCCGGGCCGTACGGAGTCGCCTCCGAACTCGCGGCGATGCTCGCCCCCTGCCTCGATGAGCTCGAGCGGATGATCGAGGCGGGTCGGGCCACCGAGGCCGAGCCGCTGCTGAAGCGGATCGTGAACTCATCTGGTCCGGTGACCGAACGGATCGACGACTCGGGCGGCGTGTTCCATCCGCTGTGCTCGAGGGCGACCCGGCTCTGGGGTGCGGCATGGGCCCGCATCGAACCGCGGGACCGGAAGAAGCTGGCTGCCATGGTCCGCAGTCGCGTCGAGAAGGCCGCGAGCCCGATCTCCGACCACATGATCGCAGGATTCGTCGCCGCGCTCGGGCCCGAGGGGCTTCACACGCTGCGCCGCCGCTACGAGGCCGAGCTCGCGGCCGTTCCTCCGCTGACCGCCGCGGAACGGGCTTCCTGGTCGCGCGAGTCGAGCAGCCGGCTGAGCGCACGATCGAGCCTCGCGACCCATCTCCGCGACATCGCGGACGGCTTGGGGGAAGTCGACGAGTTCATCCGCCTGTGCAACCTCGACGGCCCGGCGCATCACCTTGGCATCGCGATCGCACGACGACTGATGGAGGCCGGCCGCCACGAGGAGGCGCTCGCGTGGATCGATCGCGCGGTGGCAGCGCATCGGGATCGTGATCCAAGTCGGCCGCACGACGAGCCGTATGGTGCGGCGATGGTGCGCTCGTTGGCGTTGCGTCGGCTCGGGCGATTGGACGAGGCCGCTGCAGCACTGTGGGAGGAGTTCAGTCGCCGACCGAGCCTCGCGGCGCTTGCGGACATCGAGGCGCGTTCGAGCCCGGACACCGGCGCGACGGAGCGGCGGAAGCGGGCGCTCGGTGTGGCGTCGCGTCATCCCGACGTCCATGTCGCGCTTGACTTCCTGCTCGAGGCGGACGCCCTGCACGAGGCAGCACAGCTGGTCACCGAGCGGGCCGCGGAACTCGACGGCCACGAGTACGGCGTGCTGCTGCGGCTTGCGAAGCGTCTCGAGCCGGCCGCGCCGAGCGCGAGTTGGCGCCTCTACCGAGCGATGCTCGAGTCGATCCTCGCGGATGGCCGCCGCAAGGTCTACGCACACGCCGCGTGGTACCTCGTCCGGATGCGGGCGCTGGCCCCGGTCGCCGGACTGAACGCCGACCAGCGAGCGTTCGACGCCGAACTGGCGTCCCGCCACCGGCTCAAGCGGGCCTTCTGGGAAGCGGTGGACGACGAGGGCGGCAGCCTCCCTTCCTTGGGCGATCAGTGACCGATCGGCTCGTGTCCGGGCCGCCGGGCGGAGTCCGATTCGTGGCCACCGTCCTTGTGCGTCGTGCGCGCGAACTTCGAACTTCGCCACCGACTGGGCCGAGACCTCTCCCGTCCACGTGGTCGCCAACTGGGTTGGCCGCAGTCCGCTGGTGGCGGCGAAGCACTCCCTGCAGACGCGGGATGCGCACTTCGCGGTGGCGATCAGGTGCATGCCCCGGTCGGTGAGGCCGAGGCGCAGGCGGCGCCGGTCCGCGCGACGGCTTGAGCGCGAAGGGGTTTCGGCACCGGTGACGCGGTGACGCCGTGGGCGCGGGGATACGTCGGGCCAGTGTGCCAGGACCATCTGTCCTTCTCAGACGACCAGATTACCGCCAATCTGTCCTTCTCAGACGACCAGTTTTGCGGGGGCTGAGCACAGGCTTTCGACGAAGATCATCCACAAAGATGGATCGTAGATGCTACACTTGTCGATATCTGTAGCACTTTCGATCCCTATGCCGCGCGCCCCCTCCAGCACCCCGATCCCAAAGCCCCCAACCCGGAGGGCAACGGCCGCCTTCCGGCGCGCCGAGGGCATCCTCCGCACCCAAGAGGCCAAGGCTGCTGGCATCCATCCGCGCACGCTGGCGGCGCTCGTGGAGGATGGCACGGTGGTCAGGCTCGACCGCGGCGTCTACCAACTTGCCGATGCAGCGCCATCGGAACCCGATCTCGCGGTGGTGGCCCGGAAGGTGCCCAAGGCAATCGTCTGTCTTGTCTCGGCGCTGGCCCACCACCGCCTCACCACGCAGATCCCGCATGCGGTCGACCTCGCGGTGCCGCGCGGCTTCAAGGACCGCAAGCTTGAACACCCACCGGTGCGCTTCTATCGCTTCGGTGACGCATCGTTTGCCGTCGGCATCGAGCGCATCAAGGTCGGTGGTCGCGAGCTCCGCGTCTACGGGGCCGCGAAGACCGTCGCCGACTGCTTCAAGTTCCGCAACAAGATCGGCAAGGACATCGCGATCGAGGCGCTGCGCACCTACCTGCGTCGCAAGGATGCAAAGGTGAAGGACCTACTGCACTTCGCGCGCATCAACCGCGTGCAGGCGGTGATGGCGCCGTACGTCGACGTCCTGCTCGCGGCCAGGGGTTGACCGCCCACGGCGTGCCGTCGGCGTCGCCGAAATCGATGGCGGGCACGCGTGAGAAGGGGTTTCGGTTCCGGTGACACCGGGGACAGCCGCTGTAGGAGGAGCGAATCGGACCGCCCTTCCTGCACTGCCGTAGGGCGTCATAGCAGTTATCTGTCCATCGAAGAGTCTCCGGTGCGTCTTTGTGGAACTTAAACTTCTACATTTATGCCCTGTAGCCTACTGTTCCAGCCGAGGAACCCCCATGATCGATCCCGCCGCCACCCATCCCCTGCTCCGCGAGCTCAACGACGCGCTCGCGATCGAGGGCGCCGAGCCCGTGGACTGGATCGTCTGCGGCGGTACCGCCCTCGGGATCCTCGGCCTGGTGCAACGGCCGACGCGCGACGTCGACGTGATCAGCGGTTGGAGTTCCGCAACGCTGCAGATCGTCCAGATCGATCGCTTCCCACCCGCGGTGGAACGAGCCATCGTGCGCGTGGCCGACGCGCATTCCGAGCTCAAGTCGTCTGGGATCAGCTGGGTCAACCTCGGTCCCAAGGGACTCCTCGACTTCGGCCTGCCACCTGGATGCACGGGAAGGCTCACCCCCCGCCACATCGGCACGCACCTCACGCTGCGGCTTCCGGACCGGCGCGACCTGATCGCCTTCAAGCTGTTCGCGGCGGTCGACGCCGCACACGGTCGACAGTCGGTGCATAAGTCGGACTTGCGCGAACTCGCCCCGAACGAAGAAGAGCTGCGGTTCGCCATCGACTGGGTGATCACGATCCCCGACCGCAACCACCAACTCCGCGCCGAGCTGCGCGAGTTCCTGCAGGAGCTTGGCCATGAAGACCTCGCCTACTACATCGCGTGAGGAGCGCGTCCGCGCGGCGCTGCTCGACGTGCTGCACGTGCAGTGGCGCGAGCTGGGCGTGCCCTTCCAGACACCGGAGTTCGACCAACCGCTTGAGGTGATCGACCCCGAGGCGCTGCTGTGGTGCTCGCTGCACTTCTTCGGGAGCGAACCGCGGCTCGAGGAGGCCGTGCGAAGCTGGTTCGCCACGAACCGCGCGCGCGTCAATACGCAGCGCCTCAACACGCTCACGCGGCGCAATGAACAGGAGCCCGCAGAAGCGACACGCGTTGCTGCCTGGCGGAGCATCAACGGCCTTCGCCGACTCGTGACGCGCAAGCACGTGGGCCTCGCGGCATCGACCCCCGCATCGCTTCACCTGCGGTCGCGCGACGTGCTCGGGAACGACTGCGCCGCGTATCTCATCGTGGCGCTCCTCGGAAGCCCGCGCGGCGTGCGCTGCCGCGACGTGTCCGACTCGACCGGCTACACGTACCGCTGCGTCGCGGACACGGCCGCATCGTGGGCGGATGCCGGGCTCGTGCGCCTGGAGCACGGCTTCTGCACGATCCTCGATCCGACGCCGTGGGCACAGCTGCTGCGTTGCGACGTGGCCGATGTCGTGACGGTCGACTGGCAAGCCGCGTACGGAGCCGTGCTCGAGTTCCTGCGCACGCTGGAGCGCGCGCGCGCGGCGGGCGTCGCCGAGGACAGCCCGCTTCTCTCCGCAGCCGCGACGAAGGCGGACGGCGTCCTCCAGGGGGCGGCCGCAGGCGTTGCACCCGAGCGCGCGCCCGCGATCGAGGCGCTGCGAGACGCGATCCGGGCGGGCTGACCGCGCCTCCAAAGCGACGCAAAAAGCGACGCACTTCGCCCCCAAAGCGGCGCCCAAGTTTGAGATTCTGGGCGTCACAGCACCCGACCGCCCAAACGGAAACAGTGGTTCGCACCGCTTCGTTTCACCCTCGCGTAACCCCCCAAACGCAGCGTGGTTGTGCCGCTCGGTGCGAGCGAACACAACCACGGGTCGAAGCACCAAAGGTCGCCGCCGCAGCGGCGACCGCTCAAGGAATGGGCGGAGAGGGATTCGAAGCGGGTCCCCGCATCACGCCGGGGAGTCCGCGGCGTCCCCCGCGGTCGGCGGCGGACCGAGCAGCTCGTCCTCCACGGCGTCGAGGCGGGCGGCGTCCTCGCAGAGGAGGACCCAGAGCAGATCGCCCTCGACGACCGCGAGCACGGCGGTGCCATGGATCGTCTGCGAGCCGTCGAGGCGAAGCCGCTCGCCCTCGCGGAGCGGACGCGGCCGCGCGAAGCCGTCGAGGCGGTGAATCGACCCATCATCCCTGATCGCGGTGACCGAGAGGAGTGGTCCGCCATCGGCTGCCTCGAGGAGCGCGGTCGCGGCGACGGGCAGGTCGGCGAAGGGTCGCGGCGGCTCGGCGCGGAACGCGACGAGCGTCCATCCATCGGCGGCGAGGTCGTCGCGGAGCATCACCTCTCGATGGGTCTCCTCCGCGATGCGCCGCCGCCAGTCGGAGGGAAGGCGCGACGGATCCGGGTCGGGACCGAGACCGGCGTGACGGGCGGAGAGCGACTCGATCACGGAAGACACCGGGACTCCCGTGGGCGCGAGGCCGCGGTCGGCGAGACGCGGTCCCACCACCCCGAGGAGCACCGCCGCGGCGATCACCACGATCGTGCCGACGACCGCGGGCGCGCTCGTTCGGCCGCGTGGTCGCCTGCCTTGGTCGTCGGTGGTGATCATCACGGGGCGCCGACGCGCGACGGCGGGCAGGTCCTCCGCGAGGTTTATACTCGCGCGATGCCCGAGACCGCCTACGTCACCACGCCGATCTACTACGTCAACGACCGGCCGCACATCGGGCATGCCTATACGACGACGCTCTGCGACGCCTGGGCGAGGTTCATGCGCCTCGCCGGCCGCGACGTCTTCTTCCTGACCGGGACCGACGAGCACGGGGTGAAGGTCGAGAAGTCGGCGCAGGAGCGCGGCATGACGCCGCGGGCGCTCGCCGACGAGGTCTCCGCGGAGTTCCGGCGGGTGCTCGGCGACTTCGGGATCACCAACGACGACTTCATCCGCACCACCGAGCCGCGGCACGAGCGGCAGGTCGAGCGGTTCCTCGAGCGGCTGAGGGACTCCGGCGCGGTCTACCTCGGCGAGTTCGAGGGCTGGTACGACGAGTCGCAGGAGGAGTACCACACCGAGACCCGCGCGAAGGAGCTCGACTACCGGAGCCCCGTCTCGGGTCGACCGCTCGTGCGGGCGCGGGAGTCGAACTACTACTTCCGCCTGAGCGCCTTCACCTCGAGGCTCGAGCGGCACCTCGAGGAGAACCCCGACTTCGTCCGACCCGCGGGTCGTCGCAACGAGGTGATCGGTCGGCTCCGGGAAGGCCTGCAGGACGTCCCCATCACCCGGACGAACTTCACGTGGGGCATCCCGATGCCGGGCGCGGCGGGGCACGTCGTCTACGTGTGGATCGACGCGCTCTTCAACTACGCGACGGCGCTCGGTCTCGGCGAGCAGGATCCGGCGGGATCGCCCCGCGCGAGGTACTGGCCCGCCACCTTCCACGTCGTCGGCAAGGAGATCCTCTGGTTCCACGCGGTGGTATGGCCGGCGCTCCTGATGGCGCTCGACCTGCCGCTGCCCCGCTGCATCTACGCCCATGCCTTCTGGATCAAGGACGGGCAGAAGATGAGCAAGAGCCTCGGGAACTTCATCGACCTCGAGGCGATCCGCGGCTACCACGATCGGTTCGGTCTCGACGCGTGGCGCTGGTTCATGGCGACCCGCGGGCCGCTCGGCGCCTCCGACGCCGACTTCCGCGACGCGCACTTCCGCGAGGCGTATCTCTCCGACCTCGTCAACACCGTCGGCAACGGCGCGAGCCGCGTGACCGCGATGGTCGAGCGCTACTTCGAGGGCACGCTGCCCGTGGTCGAGGATCCCTCGCGGGTGGTGGCGGGAGAGGACTGGTCGGCGGCGCTCGCGCGGGCGCTGCGGGCGGCGGAGGAGGCGGCGTCGGAGTTCGCGATCGACCGGCTCGCCGAGGCGGGGATCGGCCTGATGCGGTCGCTCGACGGCTTCATCCACCGCACCGAGCCGTTCAAGATCGCGAAGGACCCCGCGCGGCGCGGCGAGCTTGCGCTGATCCTGCGCCAGTCGCTCGAGGTGCTCGAGGCGGCGAGCGCGCTCCTGTCGCCGCTCATGCCCGGCTCGATGGACCGGCTCCGCCGAGCGCTCTCCCGACCCCCGGTCGCGGAGGGCGGCACGCTCGCGGCGCAGGTGCGGCTCGATCCCGCGCGGACCTACGCGGGCGTGACGAAGGTCGCGCTCTTCCCGCGGGTCGAGGAGCCGGCGCCGTAGCCGGCGACAGGGCCAGCGCCATCGACAGCGCCGGGATCGACGCGGTCCTCACTCCTTCTTCGGTCCGCCGATCAGGTCGCCGAGGCCCTTGCCGATTCCCTGCAGGCCTTGGTCAAGGTCCTGTCCGACGCCCTGGAGCGCCTGACCGGCGGAGTCGACCATGCCGCCGAGGTCCAAGATGCCTCCGCCGATCGTCATGGTCGCGTCGGGGAGCCCGAGGGAGTTGATCGCGTCGCCGAGACCGGCGACGAGCTCGCCCGGCGCCTGGACCGCGAGCTCCTTCACCACCGCCGCCATCACCGCGCCGACGACGCGGCGCATCAGCTCGTCGAGGACGACGCCCTGGGCGTTGTCCTGGTCGAGGTCCTTCACCTGCACCTCGTCGATGGTGAACTCGAGCTCCGACGCCTTGCCGGGAAGAGGCAGGAGTTGCGCCCGCACCTTGACGTCGCGGATGACGAGCGAGTCGACCTTGAACCGCTTCGGCGCCGACTCCTTCGCCGGACCGGCGGGCGCCGGGCTCGACTTCATGCCGGCGAGGATCTCCTTCAGGTTGGAGGTCCCGGACTTCTGCTCGACGCCGACGAGGATCCCGTCAAGCTCGATGCGAGGCACCTCCGGCTGGTCGGAGAGGAGCGACCGGAGCGCGACCTCGAGCTCGCCGCGGGAGAGCGTGAGGAACTTCGCCTCCCGGTAGCCCGGCGGGTTCGCGACGGCGAGCCCCTCGATCGCCGCGGCGCCGGCGATCGGGCGGATCGAGATCGAGTCGAGCGTCACCGGCACGCCGACCGCGGCGGTGCCGGCGTTCTCGACCACGCGGCGGGCGATCGAGTCGACGAAGAAGAGGGTGACCGCCGCCGCCACCACGAGGAGGACGACGACGCCGATCGCGAGGCGGAGGAGGATCTTCATGGTCGGATTGATCCTGGAGAGGAGGAGGATGCCGGCGGGGACGGATCGACCGGTGATCCGGGGATGATGACAGATTCGGACGAGGCGGGAAGGTGGTCGGAGGCAGGCGCGGGACCCGGACGCACGCGCCGGATCGAGCGCCACCGTCCATCGCCGGCGCGGGGCATGGAGTTGATCCGCCGCGCGAGGCGGCGGCGGGTCCGACCGCGCATCGAGATGATCTCCTCCCGCAGCGGGTCGGCGAGCGCCGTCCCCTGCCCGTGGACTCCCTCGAGCCACTGCTGGAGGAGGAGGAGGTCGCGGTCGAGCCCGAGGTCCTCGTAGATCCGGCTCGTCCGTCGCCGGAGCGGCGAGAGCCGCGCGGGGTCGATCGGCTCGACGATGAGAAGCAGCGTCTCGAGCCGACCGCACGCCTTGCGGACCTCGTGCAGGCGGTGGTCATCGCCCGCGGCAAGCTCGCGGCGGAGCCGCCGTCGAGTGCTCGACCACCTCGACCGCACGAGGTTGCGGAGCGCCGACCACGACGCCCGCGGCATGGCGATCGCGGAGACGACGAGCCGCGCGGGGCGCAGCATCTGCTCCGCGGCGCGGGCGGCGGCGGACTCCTCGTCGCGCGCCGGTCGAGCCGAGTCGCTCGCCGCGAGGTCGAGGAGCCGCTCGAGCTCGTCGCGGGCGTGCTCGGAGAGCTCCGGACGCATGCGCCTCGCGAGGCGCCCGAGCGTCTCGCGGCGGGCATGGAGGTCCCTCGAGGTCGAGAGGCGCCGCGCCGCGGAGGAGGCGGCGGCACGAAGCGAAGCGCGGCGGGGATCCTCGCCGCCTTCGCCGGCGAGCGGGAGCAGCGCCCGCAGCCGCTTGAGCGACTTGCGCGCTCGGCGCACCAGCTCGGCGCGGGCGGCGTCGTCGAGGCAGCCGGGAACGGATCCGAGCCCCTCGACCGAGGCGTCGACGAGCGCCCGCATCAGCCGCCGCAGCGAGTCGTGCAGCGGCCGCGTCGGGTCGATCGCCGGGGTCCTCGGGTCCGCGGAGGTCATCGCCGCCGATGGTGGCGGGGTCGGTCCGCCGGGGCAAGGGGAAACCTCACCCCGCGAGCAGGTCGGCGATCCCGGCGCCGCCGACGAGGAGGCTCACGAGTCCATTCAGCGTCATCACGAGGGCGATGCGCCTCGGTCCGGGCTCGCGCCTGATCGTCAGATGGTCGAAGAGCAGCACCCCCGCCGCGAGGGCGACCGCTCCCACGTAGATCCGCCCCAGCGAGCGGCTCGGGTCGAGGAGGTAGACGCAGACGAGGAGCCCGATGCTCGCGACGTGGAGCACGCGGCTCGCGTGCATCGCGGGACCGACGCCCCAGCTCGCGGGCAGGCTCCGGAGCCGCTGCGCCTTGTCGACCTCGACGTCCTGGAGCGCGTAGATCACGTCGAAGCCCGCGACCCAGCAGGCGACCGCGACGCCGAGGAACCACGGCGCGAGGAATCCGAGCGACTCGGGACTCACCGCGAGCGCCGCGGCGATCGGGCTGATCCCGAGGCTGATCCCGAGCCAGAAGTGGCAGAGCCAGGTGAATCGCTTGAGGTAGCCGTACGCGGCGATCCAGAGGAGGACCGGCAGCGCGAGCGAGAGCGGCCACTCGTTGCCGTCGAGGAGGCGGAACCCCCCGCAGCACGCGACGAAGACGAGCGCCGAGGCGAGCATCGCCACGAGCGCCGTGCCGGCGGAGAGCCGACCGGAGGGGATCGCCCGGTGGGCGGTGCGCGGGTTCCGCGCATCGATCTTCCGGTCGACGAGGCGGTTCGCGAGCATCGCGGTGGTGCGGGCGGAGACCATCGCGACGAGGACGAGCGCCAGCTGCCAGCCGAAGAGCCACCGCTGCGCGGGATCGGCGGCGAGCGGTCCGCCGGGGCTCGCCGCGGCGAGGAACGCGCCGAGCAGCGCGAAGGGAAGCGCGAAGACGCTGTGGGCGAGCTTGATGTCGGAGGCGATGACCGCGAGCGCCGCGAGCCCTCGCGCCGGCGCTGGAGGACCCGGATCGGGCGCGCTGGAGCGATCGGCGGCGGACATGCGGGGATGGTACCTTCGCGGTCGCGGCGACCCGTCGAGGTGCTCGGCGACGCGCGCCGACGCCGAGTCCATCGCCACGAGAGGAGCGCGACGCGCATGAGCGACGCCCGCACCGCCATCACCCCCACGCGAGCCGAGAACTACGCGGAGTGGTACCAGCAGGTGGTCCGCGCCGCCGACCTCGCGGAGACGAGCCCGGTGCGCGGCTGCATGGTGATCAAGCCGTGGGGCTGGGGCATCTGGGAGAACATCCAGCGCGGGCTCGACGGGATGTTCAAGGCGACGGGTCACAAGAACGCCTACTTCCCGCTCTTCATCCCGCTCTCCTTCCTCGAGAAGGAGGCGAAGCACGTCGAGGGCTTCGCGAAGGAGTGCGCGGTCGTCACGCATCACCGCCTCGAGGCGGGGCCCGGCGGCAAGCTGGTTCCTGCAGGCGAACTCGAGGAGCCGCTTGTCGTGCGCCCGACCTCGGAGACGATCATCGGCGCGACCTTCGCGAAGTGGGTGCAGAGCCACCGCGACCTGCCGCTCCTCATCAACCAGTGGGCGAACGTGGTCCGCTGGGAGATGCGCACGCGGCTCTTCCTCCGCACCACGGAGTTCCTCTGGCAGGAGGGTCACACCGCCCACGCCACGGCGGAGGAGGCGAGGGAGGAGACCATGCGGATGCTCGGCGTCTACGCGGAGTTCGCGGAGCACTGGCTCGCGATGCCGGTCGTGCGCGGCGAGAAGACCGCGGGCGAGCGGTTCCCGGGCGCCGTCGAGACCTGGTGCATCGAGGCGATGATGCAGGACCGCAAGGCGCTGCAGGCGGGCACCAGCCACTTCCTCGGGCAGAACTTCGCGAAGGCGCAGGAGATCCAGTTCCAGGACGACGCTGGACGCCGCGAGTTCTGCTGGACGACGAGCTGGGGCGTGAGCACGCGCCTGATCGGCGGCGCGATCATGACCCATGCCGACGACGATGGCATGGTCTGCCCGCCGATGGTGGCGCCCGCGCACGTCGTGGTGCAGCCGGTGCTGCACAAGCCCGAGACCGCCGCCGAGGTCCGCGGCTTCTGCGACAAGCTCGTCGCCGACCTTCGCCGGAGGCACTACGGCGGTCGTGCCGTCGAGGTCGAGCTCGACGCGCGGGACATCCGAGGCGGCGACAAGACCTGGCAGTGGGTGAAGCGGGGCATCCCCGTCCGCGTCGAGGTCGGACCGCGGGACGTCGCGTCGGGCAGCGTCTTCGTCGGGCGCCGCGACAAGGGCGTCAAGGAGAAGCAGTCGATCCCGGTCGGCGCGTTCGTCGAGGGCATCGAGTCGATGCTCGCGGAGATCCAGCAGGGGCTCCTCGATCGGGCGCGGGCGTTCCGCCGCGAGCACGTGCGGGTGATCGACTCGAAGGACGACTTCTACGACTTCTTCCGGGCGCCGGGCGGCGCCGGCGACGACGCGGCGCCGACCCCGATCCACGGCGGCTTCGCGCTCGCGCACTTCGGCGGCGATCCGGCGCTCGAGGAGCGCATCAAGAGCGACCTCGCGGTGACGGTGCGCTGCATCCCCCTCGACGGGCAGGGTCTCTGCGCCGACGAGGGCACGCCGGGCACCTGCCCCTTCACCGGCAGGTCAAGCCCGCGGCGGGTGGTCTGGGCGAAGAGCTACTAGGTTCGGTCTCGCGGAACCCGGACATCGATCCGCGCGGGATGCCGGTCGGTCGATCGTCGGACCCTCAATCCGAAGGAGCCCGCGGCGGTCCTGCCGATGGGGCGTGCATGGACGGAGACGACCTCCTCGACGACGCCAGGCGTCTCGCCCGCCGGACCCGCGTGGAGGAGGGCGGCGGCTTCCGGCTCTCGGATCACGACCCCGCCGGCAGCGTCGGCGACCGTCTCGGCAAGGAGCGGGCGAAGGAGGCGATCGCGGCGGGCGTGCGCCGCCTCGCGGAGCTGCAGGACCGCCTCTACGCGCAGGACCGCTGGTCGGTGCTCGTCGTCTTCCAGGCGATGGACGCCGCCGGCAAGGACGGCGTCATCAAGCACGTGATGAGCGGCGTGAACCCGCAGGGCTGCGAGGTGCATCCCTTCAAGGCGCCGAGCGACGAGGAACTCGACCATGACTGGATGTGGCGCTGCGCCCGCGTGCTTCCCTCGAGGGGGAAGATCGGCATCTTCAACCGCTCCTACTACGAGGAGGTGCTGGTCGTCAGGGTGCGGCGCGAGATCCTCCGTGCCCAGAAGCTCCCTCCCTCCCTGGTGACCGAGCGGATCTGGGAGGAGCGCTTCGAGGACATCCGGGCGTGGGAGAAGCACCTCGCCCGCAATGGGACGAGGATCCTCAAGTTCTTCCTGAACGTCTCCCCCGCGGAGCAGAAGCGGCGGTTTCTCGAGCGGCTCGAGGACCCCGAGAAGCACTGGAAGTTCGCGGAGGCGGACGTGCGCGAGCGGGGTCGATGGGACGAGTACATGCAGGCGTACGAGGAGGCGATCCGCGCGACGTCGGCGCCGCATGCCCCCTGGCACGTGGTGCCCGCCGACGACAAGTGGCTCTGCCGGACCCTCGTCGCGGCGACGATCGTCGAGGCGCTGGAGGGACTCGACCTGCAGTACCCCAAGGTCTCGCCGGAGCGCCGAGGTGAGCTCGACGCGGCGAGGCGGAGCCTGCTCGAGGAGGCGTGAGCACGACGCCCGCCGCGGGCATCTCGGTCCGCGACGACCGGCGAGTCGTTCACGCCGGGATCAGGTTGATCCGGTAGTAGGCGAGCCGCGGATCGGCGGTGACGAGGGACGCCTGCTCGATCCGCGCCTGCGCGACGAGCAGGCGGTCGAAGGGGTCGGAGTGATGAAGCGGCAGCGACGCCACCTCGAGGGCGTGCTCGATCGAGACCGCGAGCGCCTCGAAGCCCTGCTCGCCGATTGCCTCCCGCAGGTTGCCGGGGCAGTCGAGTCGACCGAGGGTCTGCTTGATGGCGATCTCCCATGCCGTGGCGGCGCTCACCAGGATGCGCCGCGATCGGTCCGCGAGGAGTTCCTGCGTGCGCGGCGCGAGGCGCTCCGGCTCGGCGAGCCACCACAGCAGGACGTGGGTGTCGAGGAGGACGGCGCTCATCCGCCGCGGCGTCCGGGCTCGAAGGCAGCGGAGATCTCGGAGGGAAGCGGCGCGTCGAAGTCCTCGCCGATCCGCACGAGTCCCTTCCAGCCACCGCCTCGCCGAGGACCAGTTGGCGGGGAGTAGGCGACGAGGCGGGCGATCGGGTGCCCGGCGCGGGCGATCACCACCTCCTCGCCCCGCGCGACCCGCTCAAGGAGCTTCGAGAAGTGGGTCTTGGCATCGTGAATGTTGATGACCATCGGACTTAGTCTAGTAGACTAACCTTCGGTTGCAAGCAGGTTGAGCGTGCTTCTGCCGACATCGCGGCGGTCGGCGTGGAGTCACCGACGAGCCGACGGCATCGAGCCGCGGTCGGTCCACGAGGGCCGCGCTTCTCTCGGACGCGTCGCAGGAGGTCTCTGGCGCGACCTCGTGATCCGCCCGCGTGGGTGACGCTCAGGCATCCTCGCCGCGCGAGCGCCGCGCCGCGAGGTGCTCGTCCCAGCGGACCTTCAGGTCATGCTCGATCGAGAAGAGGTCGAGCATGCGGGCGACCATGAAGTCGAGGAGGTCGTCGATCGTGCGCGGGCGGAGGTAGAAGCCGGGCGAGAGCGGCAGCACGATGGCGCCGGCCGCGGTCACCTTCTGCATCGCGTCGATCTCGATCGCGGAGAGCGGCGTCTCGCGGTGGGCGAGGACGAGGCGTCGGCGCTCCTTGAGCGTCACCGCCGCCGCCCGCTGCACGAGGTTGTCGGTGATGCCCGCGGCGATGCGACCAAGCGTGTTGCCCGAGCACGGAACGACCGCCATGCCGCGGTGGCGGAACGAACCGCTTCCCGGCGAAGCGCCGGTGTCGCGGTCGTTGTGCAGGGCGACCATCGAGCCGCGACCGCCGGAGAGCGCGTCCGGTTCGATCTTCTTGAGGTCGAGCTCCTCCGCGAGGAGCCGCCTTCCAAGGTCGCTGACGACGAGGTGGATCGGGACGCCGAACTGCGTGGCGCGCTCGATGAACCGCTTGGCGTAGGGCGCGCCGCTCGCGCCGGTGATCGCGACGACGAGCGGCAGGCTGGTCACGGCGTCGCCGGTTCCGTCGGCGCGGCAGGCTCCTCGACGGGCATCGAGGACTCCGCGCCGGTCGCGAGGGTCGGCGAGGAGGACGCCGGCTGCTCGGTGGGCTCCGGCGGCGCCTCGGGCTCGGCGGCGGGAGGCGCCTGCCGGGCGAGCATCGGGTCGTTCGAGGTCGGCGTCGGCACGGGCACGAGCCACCGCTGCAGGTAGACCGGGCGATAGGGCTCGAAGGGTCGCGACTGCAGCTTGACCGTGACCATCTGATAGACGTCCTTCTCGAGGTAGACGACGTCCACCTCCGCGAAGCCGCCCCGGAGGCGGACCTGGTCGATCGACCAGACCTCGCGGTCGCCGGGCTGCATCGGGCGGGCGTCCTTCACGCCGGTGCGGAGCTTCACGCTCTTCCAGGTGCCGGGGCTGACGCCGGGCGGCAGGTTGTAGACGAGGGGCGCCTCCGGGTCGGTCTTCGAGTGCGCGTACGCGAGGGCGAGCCCCATCACGTCCGGCGCCGGGGCGAGACCGGGCGCGAGGGTCTCGCCTCCCGCCACCGGCGGGAACGTGGACCACGAGGCGCAGCCGGAGAGCGCCGCGGCGAGCGCGAGCGCCGCGGCGAGGTTCGTCATTCGGCGGACGGCGTGAGGCATGCCCATGGATCTCGCTCCTTCGTCGTGGTCGATCCGCCGCGTCCCGCGGCGGACGGCGTCAGGGAACCGCCTTGGAGAGCTGCCAGTACTCGAGCTCGATCGGCGCCTGCCGACCGAAGATCGTGACGAGCACGCGGACGAGGCCCTTGTCCTTGAGCACCTCGTCGACGGTGCCCTCGTAGTTCTCGAAGGGACCTTCCTTGATCGTGACCGGGTCGCCCTTGGCGAACTCGAACCGGACCTCCGGCGCCTCCTCGGGCTTCTTCGAGTCGAAGAGCATCTTCTGCACCTCGTGCGGCGCCATCGGGGTCGGTCGCCCCGCGGTGCCCACGAAGTCGCCGACGCCGGTCGTCTCCTTGATCAGGAAGAAGACGTCCTGCGGGATGCGGCCATCCGGCTCGAGGCGCATCTCGACGAACACGTAGCCGGGGTAGAGCTTGGTCTCGGTGACCTTCTGCTTGCCCGCCTTGAAGGTCTTGATCTTCTCGGTGGGCACCATGATGCGCCCGACGAGGTGCTCCATGCCCTCGATGGCGACCTTCCGGAGCAGCGTCTCGCGGACGCCCGACTCCTTGTTGCTCGCCACCCGCAGCACGAACCAGTCCATGCCCTCGCGGTACATGGGCAGGTCGTCCTCCGACGCCGGCGCCGCGGAGGCGGCGGGACGGCGGGCGTTGGGCGACTCGGTGATCCGCTGCGTCGCCACGCCGCCCGAGGAGAGCGCGGTGGCGAGCTTCGCGGCGGCGTCCTTGCCGGAGAGCAGGCGCTTGGCGGGAGCCTCGGACGCCTTCGCGTCAGAGGTCGCCGAGGGCTCCGCGTCCGGTGCGCCCTGCATCGATGAGGCTTCTTCGTTCATGTCCTTCGAACCCCTTCCGGGCGTCAGAGACCGCCGGTCTCCAGCACGCCCATCCACGCGAACACCACGAGGAATGCACGGTCGAACCCAAGGCAGTACGCCGCGACGAGCAGGGACAAGCCGATCACCACCGCGGTCGATCCGAGGACCTCGCGGCGGGTGGACCAGTTGACCTTCTTCATCTCGGCGTCGGTGGCGATCAGGAAGTCGACCGCCCGCGGGTTGACCCCGATCAGCCAGTAGCCGAGTGCCGCGAGGACGGCGACGAAGGTCGTCGCGATGCCGGAGGAGATGTAGATCGCGGGGAGCCCGAACCAGCTCGCGGCGGCGAACTCCTCCCAGAGCCAGTACGCGCCGAGGAGCACGACCAGCCCGAGGCCGATCGCGGTCACGACGCGGACGTTGTAGCCCTGACCTGGCTTGTAGATGGACATGGAACGTCTCCGCGTGGGGCGGCGCGCCGGGGACGCGCCTCTGGACAGCACGCCAGGAGTGACTCGAACACTCAACCTGCGGATTTGGAATCCGCTGCTCTGCCAATTGAGCTACTGGCGTACGACGCCGGGGGCGCCCGAAGGCGCCCCCGGCGGGTGATCACTTGCGCTTGACCTTGTGGAGGGTGTGCTTGCGGAGCCGGGGGCTGAACTTCATGAACCCCTCCTTCACGCGCTCCGACATGCCGCCCTTCACCCGCACGTTCGTGCGGTAGTTGAGGTCGCCGGACTCGCTGCACTGCAGCCAGACGAACTCTCGGTCGAGGGACTTCTTCGCCATGGGATCGCTCCGTGTGCCGGGGGCGCCGGGTTCACTCGATGATCTTGGTCACGACGCCCGAGCCGACGGTGCGGCCGCCCTCGCGGACGGCGAACCGGACTCCGACCTCCATCGCGACGCCCTTGCCCTCGAGGTCGACCTTGAGGGTGATGTTGTCGCCCGGCATGCACATCTCGGCGCCGAGCAGCTCGAGCTTGCCGGTGATGTCGGTCGTGCGGAAGTAGAACTGCGGCTTGTAGCCGGTGAAGAACGGGGTGTGGCGGCCGCCTTCCTCCTTGGTGAGGACGTAGACCTCCGCCTCGAACTTGGTGTGCGGCTTGATGCTGCCGGGCTTGCAGAGCACCTGACCGCGCTCGATGTCCTCCTTCTCGACGCCGCGGAGGAGGCAGCCGACGTTGTCGCCCGCCTGACCCTGGTCGAGCGTCTTCTGGAACATCTCGACGCCGGTGACGGTGGTCTTGCGGCTCTCCGGACGGAGACCCACGATCTCGACCTCCTCGCCGACCTTGATGACGCCGCGCTCGATGCGGCCGGTCGCGACGGTGCCGCGGCCCTTGATCGAGAACACGTCCTCGACGGACATGAGGAACGGCTTCTCGTTCTCGCGCACCGGCTCCGGCACGAAGGTGTCGAGGTGGTTCATCAGCTCCGCGATGCAGGCGTTCGCCTTCGGGTCCTTCGGATTCTGGAGCGCCGGGAACGCCGCGCCGCGGATGATCGGGGTGTCGTCGCCCGGGAAGTCGTACTTGTTGAGGAGCTCGCGGACCTCCATCTCGATGAGGTCAAGGAGCTCCGCGTCGTCGACGAGGTCGACCTTGTTGAGGAAGACCACGATGTACTTCAGGCCGACCTGGCGGGCGAGCAGGATGTGCTCGCGGGTCTGCGGCATCGGACCGTCCGCCGCGGACACGACCAGGATCGCGCCGTCCATCTGGGCGGCGCCGGTGATCATGTTCTTGACGTAGTCGGCGTGACCGGGGCAGTCGACGTGGGCGTAGTGCCGCTTCTCCGACTCGTACTCGACGTGGCTCGTCGCGATCGTGAGGATCTTGGTCGGGTCGCGGCGACCCTCGCTCTCGGACGCCTTGGCGACTTGGTCGTACGAGATCGGCGCGGCGAGGCCCTTGGCGGCCTGGACGGCGGTGATCGCGGCCGTGAGCGTGGTCTTGCCGTGATCGACGTGACCGATGGTGCCCACGTTGACGTGCGGCTTGGTGCGCTGGAAGACTCCCTTGGCCATGGCGGCGGTTCTCCGAAAGGGCCCGAGACGGAGCGTGTCGACGCTCCGCAGGCCGTGACTGGATGCCCAAGGCGTCCGCACCCACGTGCCGGACCGCCCGAGGCGGCGTATCTCGACGAGCCAGGCGTCCCCGCACCGTCGCGGAGGACCCGGCGAGAGCCACCGATGGGGCTTGAACCCACGACCTCACCCTTACCAAGGGTGTGCTCTACCACTGAGCTACGGTGGCGCAACCTGATTGTCCGACCGCGGGTGGATCGACGCGGTCGCCGAAGGTCTGGAGGGTCGGACCGACCACGGCCATCGGTCCGCGGGCGGCGCCGGTTCCGGCGGTGCCGGCTCCGGGTCTGGGATGAAAAACCGTCCCGAGAAGGGACGGTTCCGCGGAGTGTAGCGACCCCCCCCTCCCGGGCAAGCGCCGAGTCGCGAGGTCACGCGAAGTCCATGAACCGCCTGACCCGACCCAAGACCCGACTTGAGACCCGACTTGAAACCCGACTTGAGACCCGCACGGCCCGCCTCATGGCGACAGGACCCGCGCCTGATGGTCGGCGACCCAACCCCTCGTTTCAGTCCTGTCGGGGGATCCGATCCGTTCAGCGGTCGAGGTTCTGGACCCGAAGTTGCCGGTCGGTCTGGAGCTCCTCCAAGGTTGCCCACTTGGGCTCCGACCGGACCGCCCCGTCGAGGAGCAGCATCAGCGCCACCTCCCCGACGTAGCGGAAGTCGACCTCGACGTCCTCCGCCGAGGCGGGGGTGTCCTCGCAGCCCCAGGGGGTGCAGTCGGGGGCGATCACCTCGCCGGCGTAGGAGTCCACCAAGTAGATCGACTGGAACGGACGCTTGATCTGGGTGGTGGTGTACCAGCGGCCATTCGGCGGCCGGACGTCGAAGAAGCCGTTGGCGGCGAAGTACCCCGGCTGCCCCTTCTCGAGGTCCTTCGAGCCGTCGCCGAAGGGGTAGGCGTTGGTCCCGTTCTTCGCCTTGGTGTTCGCGGCGTCGGACCGCATGGGGGTCACGTAGTCGGGACGGGCGGTGAAGAACGCCTCGTCCGGCGAGTCGTAGCGGTAGTCGTACTCGTTCTCCGCCTGACCGAGCGAGACCGGACCAAGCTCGGAGTACGTCCAGAGGATGTCCGACCACGATCCCACGTGCTCCGGCTCGATCGGCATCGTCGCGCCCGGCGGCGAGATGCTGCGGACCTTCCCCGGCAGCGGGTTCGCGCGGTAGTCGAACGCCGCGGGCAGCACGAACTCCCGGTGGTCGGTCGAATAGGCCTTCATCCACGTCGCGAGCTGCCGGAGGTTCGCCTGGCTCCGCGAGAGCACCGCGTTGTCGCGGAGCACGCCGAGCGAGGGAAGGAGGATCGCGAGCAGCAGGATGATGATCCCGATGACCGTGATGACCTCGATGATCGTGATGCCGCGTCGGCGGATCCGGCTCATTCGGCGACTCCTCGGGTAGGCGGCGGTCGGTCGCCGGCGGGTCCCCGCGGGAGAGTACCCCGCGTGCCGCCCGGCGGTTCCCGTCGCCCGGCGGGCGGCGGAGGACCGCGCCGGGGTCAGGACATGCTCATCGTCATCAGGAACTCGGCGTTGCTCTTGGTCTTCGAGAGCCGGCTCCGCAGCAGCTCCATCGCCTCGACCACGTTCATGTCCGAGACCACCTTCCGCAGCCGGGTGATGAGCTCGTGCTCCTTGGGGTCGAGGAGGAGCTCCTCGCGGCGGGTGCCGCTCGCGGAGATGTCGATCGCCGGCCAGACCCGCTTCTCGACGAGCTTGCGGTCGAGGTGGAGCTCGGCGTTGCCGGTGCCCTTGAACTCCTCGAAGATCACCTCGTCGGCGCGGCTTCCGGTGTCGACGAGCGCGGTGCCGAGGATGGTGAGCGAGCCGCCGTTCTCGATGTTGCGGGCGGAGCCGAAGAACTTCTTCGGCTTGATGAGCGCCGCGTTGTCCACGCCGCCCGAGCCGATCTTGCCGGAGTTGGGCATCGCGTTGTTGTAGCCGCGGGCGAGGCGGGTGATCGAGTCGAGCAGGATCACCACGTGCTCGCCGAACTCGACCATCCGGCGCGACTTCTCCATCACCATCTCCGCGACCTGGATGTGCCGCGACGCCTCCTCGTCGAAGGTGCTCGCCACGACCTCGACCCGCGAGGGCGTGTTGCGGCGGAAGTCGGTGACCTCCTCCGGCCGCTCGTCGATCAGCAGCACGATGACGTGGACGTCGGGATGGTTGTGGGCGATCGCGTTCGCGAGCTGCTGCAGGATCACCGTCTTGCCGGTGCGCGGCGGCGCGACGATCAGCGCCCGCTGCCCGAAGCCGAGCGGCGTCACCATGTCGATCACGCGGGTCTCGAGCTTCTCCGGCTTGCCGATCACCTCGAGCTGGATGCGGCGGTTGGGATGCAGCGGCGTGAGGTTCTCGAACGTCGGCAGGTCATGGAGGATCTTGGGATCTCGGCCGTTGACCTCCTCGACGCGGAGGAGCGCGAAGTAGGTCTCCGCCTCCTGCGGCGGGCGGATGAGTCCCTTCACGACCTGCCCGCGGCGCAGCGCGAAGCGACGCACCTGCGAGGGGCTGACGTACACGTCGTCGGGCGACGGGAGGTAGGAGTACTCGGCGCTCCGCAGGAACCCGAAGCCGTCGGGCATCAGCTCGAGCGTGCCCTCCGCCATCATGAGCCCCTGCTTGCGGGCGCGGGCGCGTAGGACCTCGAAGACGAGCCGCTGCTTGGGAAGCGAGAGGGCGTCCTCGAGCCCCTCGGCGCGGGCGAGCTTCGCGAGCTGGTCGCCCGACATCCGCTGCATCGCCGCGAGGTTGAGGGAGTCCTTCTTCGCGACCTCGTACTTCGCCCCGGCAGACTCCTCGAGGGCGAGCGCCTCCGCCTCGAGCTGCGCGTCGCTCGGGACCGCGCCCGGGGGAAGCGTCATGACGGAGACGGGAGGACCCTGGAAGCCCTGACCGCCGCCCTTGCGCCGGCGGCGACGACTGCTCTTGCTGCTCATCGTGTTGCTCTGGACCTGCATGGGCGGATGGATCCGCCTCGGATGGGAGGTCGGCGCGGGGCGCCGACTCGAGGAATGAAGGCGAGGTGGGTGCTTCTCCGCGCGGTCGATGCTGCTCGCGGAGAGGGATGGTTCCTCGGACGCGCCCGCTCGAGGCGTCCCGGCGATGACCGGCTCCTGCCGATCACTCCTCGCCGGGCACGACTTCGACCGTGGCTCAGGACGCGACCTGTCGTTCGGCGTGGATCCGACGCAGCAGGTCGAGCACCCGCGTCCGCAGCGACGCGAGGTCCGCGTCGTTGACGAGCACATGATGGGCGGCGCGTCGCTTGCGGTCAAGGGGCCACTGCGACTCCTCCCGGCGGCGGAGCTCCGCCTCGTCCCAGCCCCGCGACGACCGAACCCTCGCGAGGCGGAGCTCGCGGGGGGCGTCCACGAGGATCGTCCGGTCGCACTCCCGGTCGAGCCCGACCTCGAAGAGGAGGGGGGCATCGATCACGAGCGCGGGCGTGCCCGGAGGCGCGGCGGCGAACGCCCTCGCTCGCCGCTCGTGGATGCGGGGATGGACGAGCCGCTCGAGCCGCGTCCGCTCCTCGGGTCGCGCGAAGACGATCCGGGCGACCGCCGCCCGGTCGACCGCGCCCGAGGCGTCGAGGACCGAGGGTCCCCACCACGAGGCGAGCTCGGCGGCGCAGGCGGGATCGGCGAGGACCTCGCGGGCGAGGCGGTCGCTGTCGCTCACCACGCAGCCTGCCTCGGCGAGGATCGCCGCGACGGTGCTCTTGCCGGCGCCGATCGAGCCGGCGAGGCCGATCACCGGAGGTCCGCCGCGCCTCGCCGCGGGGTCAGCCACCGCCGCCGATCCGCCGCGACCAGGTCGTGCCGCCCGCCGAGTCCTTCACCTCGACGCCCATCGCGAGGAGCTCGTCGCGCAGGCGGTCGCTCTCCTTCCAGTCCTTGCGGCGGCGCGCCTCGCCGCGGGCGTCGAGGATCGGGGCGATCCGCGCGGCGAGGTCGGCCTCCGCGGCGGGCGCCTCGTGCCGGTCGAGGACCGAGAGCACCGAGTCCATGCGGCGAAGCGCCGCCCGCTCGCGCGCCGGGCACGCGGCGCCGCGGTCCTCCCCCGCCGCGCGGTTGAGCGCCGCGACCGCGGCGGCGACGTTGAGGTCGTCGCAGAGCGCCTCGACGAACTCGCCGAGCCCGCGCTCGAGCGGTCCCGCGGGCGCGGCGGGATCGGGCGCCGCGGAAGACGCCGCGGCGAGCGCGGCGTCGAGGCGGATCCAGCGCTCGACCTGGCGGCGGCAATCCTCGAGCCCCTGCAGCGTGAAGTTCGCGTTCGCGCGGTAGTGCGTGCGGATCAGCTCGAGGCGAAGCATCGCGGGCGTCGCGCCGCGGGCGAAGAGGTCCCGCGCGGTGAGGAAGTTGCCGCGGCTCTTGCTCATCTTCGCGCCCTCGACGAAGAGGTGCCGCACGTGGAACCAGTGCCGCGCGAGCCGCTTCACGCCGTAGCCGCAGCAGGTCTGGGCGATCTCGCACTCGTGGTGCGGGAAGACGTTGTCCTCGCCGCCCGAGTGGAGGTCGATCTCCGCGCCGAGCCGCGCCGCCGCCATCGCCGAGCACTCGAGGTGCCAGCCGGGATAGCCCTCGCCCCAGGGGCTTTGCCAGCGCATGAGGTGCCGCGGGTCGGGCTTCCAGAGCAGGAAGTCCGCGGGGTGGCGCTTCACCGACTGGTTCGCCTCGCTCACGCGACCGCCCTCCCCCGCCCGGAGCGCCTCGAGGGTGTTGCCGCTCAGGCGCCCGTACTCCGGGAAGGACTGCACGTCGAAGTAGACGGCGCCATCGGCGGCGACGTACGCCGCGCCTCGCGCGACGAGGCGCTCGACGAGGTCGATCATCTGCGGGATGAAGCGGGTCGGTCGCGGCATGAGCGAGGGATCCGACGCCTGCTCCTCCGCGACCTTCACGCCGAGGCGCCGCGCGTCCTCGAGGAATCGCGACGCGTAGAAGTCCGCGATCGCGAGCGGATCGGAGGGATCGACGCTCGCCCCCGGCGGGAGCGTGCCCGCCTTCTTCGCCTCGAGGAGGCGCCGCCCGGCGACCGCCATCTTGTCCTCGCCGCCGCCGTCGGCGCGGTCGTCCTCGGTCATGTGCCCGACGTCGGTGATGTTCATCACGTGCTCGACGCGGTGCCCGAGGAGCTCGAGCGTTCGGCGCAGGACGTCCGCCGCGAGGAACGCCCGGAAGTTCCCCACGTGCGCGTCGTCGTAGACGGTCGGGCCGCAGGTGTAGAAGAGGACGGGTCCGCCCGGACCGGCGGCGGGCGCGAACGCCTCCGTCGCGCGGGTGAGCGAGTTGTGGAGCCTCAGCGTCGGCACGCCGCGGATCGTAGTGGGGTCCGGTCGGACGCACCCCGTATGCTGCCCGCGCCACGGGATCGCGCCTCCGCATGCGCCTCACCATCGTCCTAGGTCCCTTCAAGCCCCCGCCGCCCGCGCCGAGCGGCGCCGTCGAGAAGGTCTGGTGGTCGATCGCGCGCGAGCTCGCGCGGCGCGGGCACGCGGTGACGGTGGTGGGCGCCGACCACCCCGACCTTCCGCGAGGCGATGGATGGGAGGGCGTGTCCTACCGCCGGATGCCCCTCCTCGACCGCTCGGGTCGGCTGTGGCGCGACGTCCTCCGCGACTTCTTCTGGTCGCGACGCGCCCGGTGGCTCCTGCCGGACGCGGACGTCACGATCACCAACTGCGTGTGGCTCCCGTGGCTCCTCGGCGGTCCCTCCGCGCGGCGGCGCCTCGGCGTCCTCGAGGTCCACGTCCAGCGCTTCCCCAAGGGACAGATGCGCCTCTACGCGCGGGTCGACTCGATCTCGACCGTCTCGCGGGCGATCGCCGATGCGATCTCCGCCGAGCAGCCGGCGCTCTCGGAGAGGATCCGCGTCCTGCCCAACCCGGTCGACCTCGAGGTCTTCCGACCCCCCTCGCCGCCCCGGGCGACGGGCGATCCTCCCGTCCTTCTCTATACGGGACGGCTGCACCCCGAGAAGCGGCTCGATCTCCTCGTCGCGGCGTGGCGGCGGCTCCTCGACGAGGGAAGGCGCGTCCGCCTGCGCCTCGTCGGTCCGAGCTCGCGCGAGGCGGGCGGCGGCGGCGCCCCGCTGATCGAACGGCTGCGGGCGCTCGCGCGAGGCTCGGAGATCGAGCTCGTCGGGGCGGTCGCCGACCCGCGGGCGCTCGCGGAGGAGCTGCGCGGCGCCGACCTCTACGCCTATCCCTCCACCGCCGCCGAGGGCGAGGCGCTCCCGGTCGCGCCACTCGAGGCGATGGCGTGCGGGCTCGCCCCCGTGGTCGCGGCGCTTCCGCAGTACGCGGGGGTCGTCGTCGACGGCGAGCACGGGCTCGCGGTCCCGCTCGGGCTCGCAGACGACGAGGCGACGCGGGCGCTTGCCGACCGGCTGCGGCGCCTGCTCGACGATCCAGCGCTTCGATCGCGCCTCGGTCGACGGGCGGCGGAGCACATGCAGGGGTTCTCGGTCGGGGCGCTCGCGGCGCGCCACCTCGCGGACCTCGCCGCCCTCGCCGCGCGGCGGGCGACCTGATCGACCGCTGGAACGCCCGCGAGCGAACGGTCGATAGACCGGCGGGTCCCGGCATGGAACGAACCTCGAGAACGCCCGGCTCCGGCGACGCCCGACGCAGCAACGTCGAGGTCGTGATGATCGTGCGCGACGAGGTCGTGAACCTCCCGCACTCGCTCGGCAGCGTGATCGCCTGGGCGGACCGCGTGCACGTGGTCGATTCCGGCTCGACCGATGGCTCGATCGAGCTTGCCCGCTCGCTCGGCGCGGAGGTCACGTCCAAGGAGTGGCTTGGCTACGCGCGGCAGAAGAACTGGGCGCTCGGGCACCTGCCGCTCTCCTCGGACTGGATCCTCATCCTCGACGCGGACGAGGTGGTGCTTCCGGAGCTCCGCGACGAGCTCCTCGCGGTCGCGTCGCGACCGCCCGACGAGTCCGGTCCGCAGGGATTCTGGATCAACCGCTACTTCGTGTTCCTCGGTCGGCGCATCCGCCACTGCGGCTACTACCCGAGCTGGAACCTCCGCTTCTTCCGCCGCGGGCGGGCGCGGTACGAGGAGCGCGAGGTCCACGAGCACATGGTGGTCGATGGCGACGCCGGGCGCCTGCGCGGGCACCTCGAGCACCACGATCGACGCGGGCTCGAGGCGTACATGGCGAAGCACAACCGCTACTCGACCCTCGAGGCGCGGGAGATCGTCCGCCTCCGCCGGGGCGAGGCGACCGCCGCCGGCGCCCGCGGGCTCGGCGGACCCATCGCCCGGCGCCGCTGGTTCAAGGAGCGGATCTACCCCCGCCTGCCCGCGCGGTGGCTCTTCCGCTTCCTGCACATGTACGTCCTCCGCCTCGGATTCCTCGACGGGCTCGCGGGCTGGCGGTTCTGCCTCTTCATCTCCTCCTACGAGCTCCTGATCGACCTCAAGGTGGTCGAGATCGAGCAGTCCGCCGCGGGAAGTGGTCCCTGAACGCGGTCGATCGATCCTTGGCGGGGCGATCCGCCGCAGGCGGAGATCCGTTCGGACCGATGATGATGGTCCGAGGCGTCGTCGCCTCGGGTCCGGGGGACCGCCGTCGTCGTCTCGTCGTCCCGCACGCCCCTCAGACCGGTCCATGAAGATCTGCATCACGGGAGGCACCGGCTTCATCGGGGAGTGGTTCACGGAGCGCCTCCTGCGCGAGGGCGCGGAGGTCACCGCGCTTGACCTGCATCCGCCCTCTCCCGGCTCGCGGGTCACCCGCTTCGTGCAGGGCGACGTGCGCGATCCGGACGCGCTCCGTCGGGCGTTCGCCGGTCAGGACGCGGTGCTCGCCCTCGCCGCGGCGCACCACGACTTCGGGATCGACGAGGCGACCTACTTCGGCGTCAACGAGCACGCCTCGCGGCTGACCTGCGAGGCGCTCGACGCCTGCGGCATCCGGCGGGCGTGCTGGTTCTCGTCGGTGGCGGTCTACGGCGACTGCCCGGCGCCACGCGACGAGCAGTCGACGCCGCGACCGAACAACTTCTACGGCGCGTCGAAGCTCGCCGGCGAGGCGGTCTGGCGCGAGTGGGCGGCGCTCGGCGGCGGGCGCTCGGCGCTCGTCATCCGACCGACCATCTGCTTCGGACCGCGCAACCTCGCGAACATGTACTCGCTCATCCGGCAGATCCACCGGCGACGGTTCGTGGTCGCCGGGGACGGCGTGAACCGAAAGAGCCTCGCCTACGTCGAGAACCTCGTCGACGCGACCATGCACCTCTGGGCGAGGCACGGCGAGGGCTTCGACGTCTTCAACTTCGTCGAGAAGCCCGACCTCAAGAGCCGCGAGATCGCCCAGGCGGTGGCGGATGCGCTGGGCCGACGCTCCGCGGGCGTTCGGCTTCCGATGTGGCTCGTGCTGCTCGCCGCGAGGCCGTTCGACCTCGTCATCGCCCTCACCGGCTGGAACCTGCCGGTCTCCTCGATGCGGGTCCGGAAGCTCTTCCAGATGGAGACGCTCTTCGAGGCGGAGAAGCTCGCCGCCGCCGGATTCCGCTCCCGCGTCTCGATCCGCGAGGGCATCCGGCGCATGGCGGAGTGGTACCTCGCGGAGGGCAAGGACCGCGCGGTGACGTGGCGCCAGCCTCCCGCGGAGGTGAGGCGGTTCCCCTCGACCTGAACCCGACCGCGTCGATCCTCACTCCGGTCGCGTCGCGGCGTCGAGGATCTCCTCGTAGCGCCGCGTCGCGGAGCCGAGGGTGAACTTCTCCTCGAGCGCGCGGCGGGCGCGTCGCCCCATCGCCTCGGCGCGGGCGGGATCCGCCATGAGCCTTCGGACCGCCGCCACCACCGCGTCCACGTCGCCCACGCGGCACCACTCGCCGCAGTCGGCGCCGCGCACGACCTCCTCGAGCTCCGAGCCGGGCTCGCCTAGCGCGAGGATCGGCTTGCCCGCCGCGAGCGAGGAGTAGAGCTTCGAGGGGAAGGAGATCCCCTCGATGCCCGGGGCGATCGTCACGAGCGACGCGTCGCAGGCGTTGAGGCTGTCGTTCAGCGTCTCGAACGGCTGGTAGGGCAACATCAGCACGTTCGAGAGCCGGCGCCGCCGGATCTCGTCGGCGAGGTGCTGCCGCTTGCCGCCCGCGCCGATCAGGACGAGCCGGAACGGCTCGCCGGAGAGTCGCTCCGCCGCCGAGAGCAGCGTGTCGAAGTCGTAGTAGAGCCCGAGGTTTCCGGAGTAGAGGATGGTGAACGGCTCGACGAGCCCGTGCGTCCGGGCGAAGGCGGTGTCCCGCTTCGGCACGGGTCGAAGCGCGGCGGGATCGGCCCAGTTGTGGACGACGTGGACCTTCGCCGGATCGAGCCCGTACTCCCGACACACCAGCTCCTTCGCCCGCCGGCAGAGGACGATGGTGCCGCGGGCGCGACCGTACATCAGCCGGTTCATGCGGTGCCACGCCCGCTCGAGCCGTCCGCCCCGCCGGATCTTCCCGAGGAGCGTCGGCATGTGGGGATAGGAGTCGTGCAGCAGCACGACGTAGGGATGCCGCCTCGCGAGGCTCACGAGTCCGCCGATGACGCCGAGGTAGGGCGGATTGCTCGTGTAGAGGCAGATCTCCGCGGAGCGAGGTCGAAGGAACTGCCGCACCGCGAGCGGGAGCAGGAACGTGATCGAGTTCACCAGTCGACCGAGCAGCCGATCCTTGCTGAACCGCGTCGTCCACATCCGCCGCACCGAGACGCCCGCCGCCACCTCGCGCGACGGGCACGCCTGCCAGGTCTCGGGCGGGCCGTAGGAAGGAAAGCAGGTGGTCACGCTGACCGACCGACCCGATCGGGCCATCTCGGTCGCGAGCTCGTGCAGGAGGTGGCCCGTCGACGCGACGTCGGGGACGTAGTACTGATTGATGATGAGGACGCTCGGGGCGCCGCTCGCCGCCTCGCTCATGCCCGACGCTCTCCCGCCGACCGCCACCACTCGATGGTCCGCCGGAGTCCCTCCTCGAAGCCGACCCGCGCGGTCCAGCCGAGCCGCTCTCGCGCCCGCGTCACGTCGAGGCATCGCCGCGGCTGGCCGTCGGGCTTGGTGGGGTCCCAGCGGATCTCGCCATGGAACCCGACGAGCCGGGCGATCAGCGCGACGAGGTCGCGGATCGAGATCTCCATGTTGGTGCCGAGGTTGATCGGCTCCGGCTCCTCCATCGCCTCGGCGGCGCGGACGATTCCCTCGGCGGCGTCGTCCACGTAGAGGAACTCGCGGCTCGCCGAGCCGGTGCCCCAGCACTCGATGAAGGGGCGACCCTCCCGCCGCGCGGTCTCGCACTTGCGGATGAGCGCGGGGATGACGTGCGAGGTCTCGAGGTCGAAGTTGTCGCGCGGACCGTAGAGGTTGACCGGCAGCAGGTACGCGCTGGGGAGCCCGTACTGGCGCTGGTAGCCGTCGAGCATCACCATCGCCGCCTTCTTGGCGACCCCGTATGGGGCGTTGGTCTCCTCGGGGTAGCCGTTCCAGAGGTCCTCCTCGCGGAAGGGGACCGGCGCGAACTTCGGGTACGCGCAGATGGTGCCCACCTGCACGAACTTCCGGAGGCGGTGGATCCTCGCCTGCTCGATGAGGTGGAGCGCCATCGCCATGTTGGCGAAGAAGTAGCGCCCGGGGTTCGCCCGGTTCGCGCCGATCCCGCCGACCTCGGCGGCGAGGTGGATGACCACGTCGGGGCGATGGTCGGCGTAGAGGCGGGCGGCGTCCGCCTCGTGGGTGAGGTCGTACTCCCGGCGGCGGGGGACGATCGGCGACGCGGCGCCGCGGGCGGCGAGGCGCTCGAGCACCGCATGACCGAGGAAGCCGGCGCCTCCGGTGACGACGATCCGCTGGCTCGCGAGGTCGAGGCTCATGGGGTCTCCGCTCGATCGGTGGACTTCCGGTGGGTTATCGGCGCGCCGCGGCCGTGCCCGCAGCGGAACTCTCCATCCGGGCGGAGGTTCGGGTTCCCAGGCCCGGAAGAGCGATGATCCTGCGCGATTCGCCGATATGGAACGAACGCGGGCGTCGCCGAGGCGGCGACCCTCCGACCAGTCCGTCCCCGGAGCTCGACCCTCGATGCAGCGTTCCTCCCGTCGCGCGATCATCACCGGCATCACCGGGCAGGACGGGAGCTACCTCGCGGAGCTCCTGCTCGAGAAGGGCTACGAGGTCCATGGCGTCATCCGCCGCTCCGCGTCCTTCAACACCGCCCGCATCGATCACCTCTACCGCGACCCCCACGAGCGCGGCGCCCGGCTCTTCCTCCACTACGGCGACCTCACCGACGGCAACGGCCTGAGCCGCCTCTTCCAGCAGACCAAGCCCGACGAGGTCTACAACCTCGGCGCCCAGAGCCACGTGCGGGTCTCCTTCGACCAGCCGATCTTCACCGCCGACGTCGATGCCCTCGGGACGCTGCGGGTGCTCGAGGCGCTTCGCTCCTACCAGGAGTGGAGCGGCAAGCAGGTCCGCTACTACCAGGCGTCGAGCTCGGAGATGTTCGGCAAGGTCCGCGAGGTGCCGCAGAGGGAGACGACCCCGTTCCACCCGCGCTCGCCCTACGGCGCCGCGAAGGTCTTCGGGCACTGGATCACCGTCAACTACCGGGAGAGCTACGGGATGCACGCTTCGAGCGGCATCCTCTTCAACCACGAGAGTCCCCGCCGCGGCGAGACGTTCGTGACCCGCAAGATCACCCGCGCCGCCGGCCGCATCAAGCTCGGGCTTCAGAAGCGGCTCTATCTCGGCAACTGCGACGCGCAGCGCGACTGGGGCTTCGCCAAGGACTACGTCGAGGCGATGTGGCTGATGCTGCAGCAGCCGGAGCCAGACGACTACGTCATCGCGACGGGCCGGATGATCTCCGTCAAGCAGTTCGGCGAGATGGCGTTCGCGCACCTCGGACTCGACTTCAAGGAGTTCGTCGAGATCGACTCGAAGTACTTCCGTCCCGCGGAGGTCGACGAGCTCCTCGGGGACGCGAGCAAGGCGCGACAGAAGCTCGGCTGGACCCCCCGCACCTCCGTCGAGGAGCTCGCCCGCATGATGGTCGAGCATGACCTCGAGCTCGCCCAGCGCGAGAAGGTGCTCCGCGACGCCGGTCACGAGCTGCCCGCCTCGCTCGGTCACGACCAGTAGGCGCTCCTCGTGTCGATGCGCTCCCTGCTTCGAGGCGCGGTGCGGCGGATCTGCCGCGGTCGCCCCCGCGTGCAGTGGATGCTCCACGGGATCCTGATCGAGGCGACCGATCCGCGTGACTTCCGGTTCCTCGCCGAGTCGATCGCCGACGGCGTGCGCCGCGACCTCGACGAGGAGCTCGCGGCGCCGACGCCTTCGGTCTCGATCGTGTGGTCGATGCTGTGGGAGGGCGCGCGGCTCGGTCGGTTCGGCGCTCGATGCCCGAAGCGGGCGGTGTTCCGCTTCGCCGATCGGGAGTTCGAGATGGAGCTCGACCTCGCGGAGAGCCCCGAGTGCGGCTACCTCTTCCGGCATCCCGCGCCGCCGATCGCGAGGCTCGTGCGGGAGGGCGGTCGAACCATGCTCGACGTCGGGGCGAACGCGGGCCTGCATGCGCTCTGCGGGCGGTCGACCTTCGCGCGGGTGCACGCCTTCGAGCCGAACCCTACGACGGCGGCGCGGCTCGTGCGGAACATCAGCATGAGCGGCGCCGAGGAGCACGTCCGCGTGCATCGCGTCGCGCTCTCCGATCGCTCCGGCACCGCCTCGATCTCGGTCGAGCGAGGGCACTCCGGGGCGAGCCGGCTCGGGGCGGATTCCCCGCAGGACTCGGTGGCGGTCCCCCTCGACACCCTCGACGCCGTCGCGGATCGTGAGGGCTTCGTGGAGGTCGACCTCGTCAAGATCGACGTCGAGGGACACGAGGCGGCGGTCGTCCGCGGCGGACGTCGGCTCCTCGCGCGCGATCGGCCGAGGATCGTGGTGGAGCTCGGCGACATCGACCGCTTTCGGGCGTTCCGCGCCCTGCTGCCCGATGGGTACCGGACCTTCGTGCCGCGCGGGCACGAGCCCCCGCGACCGCTCTCCTCGGAGGGGGATGCCCGGCGGTTCCGGGACCTCCTCTTCGTCCCCGAGGAGCGGGTCGTCGCGGTTGGTTGAGGGATTCCGCCGACGCGACTGGACGCGAGGTGCCCAAGAACCGATCTCCCGATGGTCGCCGGGTGGCGTGGTTCGCCGGACGGCGTTCAATCGGGCGGACCCCGCCCGGAAGGAGACGGTCATGCTGATCTCGACCAGTGGCAGCCGTGGCGCGTGGGGGATGATCCTCGGCGCGGCGTTCATCGCGGGCGGCGCGGGCGCATCCGAGGAGCCGTTCGCCTGGATCCTGACGGATCCCGGCGTCCGGTCGTCGCGGCTCGTGCCGGTGATCGAGCTCGATGGCGCGACCGAGGAGCACCTCGCGGACCAGCTCCGCCGCGTGCCGGAGGGACGCCGGGCGCTGCTGAGCCGCACCCTGCTGACGCGGCTCACCGAGGCGCCGGCGGACCGCGTCGCGGTCCGCGGCCGACTCACCGACTATCCAGGACCCTGGCTCGAGGACGGCGTGGCGAAGGTCCGCCGCGACCTCGACCGGCTCGCCGCCGTCGTCGCCAGCCGCCGGACCGGGCTCGACGTGATCCTCGTCGACGAGGTCAATCCGCTGCGGGCCGAGAAGCTCGACGATGCCTCCGACCTCGTCTGGATGGCGATCCGCAACGACCGCCGCTTCGCCGACCTCGCCGCCGAGGGTCTCACCCTCCGTGGCGCGATGACCCCGGCGAGCCCGCAGTGGGAGAGGTGGAACGCCCTCGTCGAGGCGCGGGTGGACGCGGCGATCGCCGAGTCCTCCAAGGAGCTCGTGAAGGGTCGGAAGGGCGTGGCGGTGCTGCGCCGACCCGACGAGGAGGGCAAGACGACCTCGTTCGGCGGCGCCTCCGCGCTGCGGCTCTACGGGCAGGCGGCGCCGACCTCGTTCGAGGCGTCCGGCTTCGCGCCCTCGTCGTTCATGGCGCTCGCCGAGGAGGTCTCGACCGCTGCCGCGATCGCCGCGGAGGGTCGGCGGGTGGTGCCCTGGATCCTGCCCTACTCGGTCGCGACGTCGGAGGGCGAGCGGTCGGCGATCGCGGGGACGATCACCTGGGACGAGATGGTCCGTCATGCGGCGTTGATCGCGCCCGCCGGCATCGTGTGCGTCGAGCGCCGGCGCGGCAGCGAGGTCGAGGAGGACGCGCGGCGCCTCGCCGCGGTCCTCGACGAGGTCGCCCGGCAGTCCGCGGGCGCGAGCCTGGAGGTCCGCCGGGTGGAGGTCCGCCGGGGCGCAACCTACCTCGCGGTGGGCGCGTCCATCGCGCCGGAGGAGGTCCTCTGGCGCATCTCGCTCGCGCCCGGCGTGAACCAGCTCGACGCCGAGCTTGATGGCGAGCCGCGCCGGCTCGAGCGCGACCGCGGCGCGATCGGGACGTGGCTCCGGCAGAAGTCCTCCCAGCGCCTCGCGTTCTTCGAGGTCGCGGACGACGACTTCGCGCCGCGCGACGGGAGTCCCTCGGCGGACGTGGTGACCGGCAAGGAGGGCGAGCGCACGCAGGACGGCACGATCGCCACGGTCCCGACCGGCGAGGACCTTGGCTTCACCGCGCCCGGCGGGCAGGCGGAGGGCGCCTACCTCGGCGGCGGCACCGGGCAGGGCGCCTGGAGCGACGCCGGCTGGCAGGACCTGAACGGCGACGGGCGCATCGACGGCATCGACCTCACGATGGACCTCGCCGCCCGCGAGGCGAACAACTGGACCAACTCGGGGATCGAGGACCTCAACGGCGACGGGCGCGTCGACGGCATCGACCTCACCATCGAGCTCGCGGGCGCGCCCGGCGGGCGCCCGAAGACGACCGACGGCACGGTCGCGATCGAGCTTTCGCCCGACGTGACCGGCGTGCTGCCCAACGAGTTCGAGTCCGGCTCGACTTCGAACTCGACCGAGGGCGAGGGCTCCGTCCCGCCGGTCGATCCGACCACGCCGGTGACGCCGCCCACGGCGCCTCCTCCTCCGCCGGCGCCGCCCGAGGTTCCCTCCGCGTCGCCTCGCCCGCCGCTTCCGATCCCGCTCATCCTCTCCGACTCGCTGCTCGAGACCGCGGGCGCCTCGCTCTACACCGTCCCCACGCTCACCGCGGAGATCATGGCGGAGGGCGCCGCGCCGGCGCGGGTCTACTACCAGAATTTCGACCCGACCTGCGGCGACGGCACCATCGACCCCAGCCACGTCGCGTCGTTGGTCATCGAGCACTGGGGCTCGAACCCCACCGGCTGGTTCATCCTCGACTACGAGGTGCCTCACTTCCACAACCTCGCGAAGGGGCTCGCCGATCCCAACAACGCCGACTACATCCGCACCCGCGACTCGTTCGTCGCGGCGCTCCAGTCGCTGAAGCTCCAGTTCCCGAACGCGCGATGGAGCGTCTACGGCCTGCCCTCGCTGCCCGCGTGGTTCCAGGTCGGCGGCGTCGCCCACACGCACGTGAGCATCCCCGACTCGCAGCTGCAGCAGATCATCGCGGCGCGCCGCGCGCTGGTGCAGGCGATCGTGGACGAGTGCGACTTCGTCTCGCCCACGATCTACGACCGCGACGACGCGCGGAACTACCCGACGCCCGCCGCCGCCGAGCACAGCACCCACAACGCCCGCCTCCGCAACGAGCGGGTCGTGGAGCTGTCGAAGGCGATGATCGCCGCATCCCCGCGGACCGACCGGCCCGTGACGCCCTTCGTGAACCTGTGGTTCGCGCCGGGCGGCTCGGGCGGGCAGTTCCGCCTCATTCCCCTCGACCAGGTGCGCTCCAAGCAGATCCAGCCGGCGATCGCCGGCGGCGCAGACTCGCTCATCATCTGGACCGCCGCGGGCTTCTACGCCCGGCTGACCACCAACGCGGACGAGCCCGGCAACGTCGAGCAGCAGCAGGTCCGCGCGGCGTTCGCCCAGGACATCCTCGGCTCGACGCCCACGACGTGGCAGTCGGACGGGGTCCGGCAGCAGCTCCTCGCGGGCTGGGCGACGCGGATCAGGCAGGTCCAGGACGTCGTCGCCGAGGAGCGGGGCGCGTCGTCCGGACAGCCCTGACGCCCGGTCCGCGCCGCGTCCGTACCATCCGGTCCCGATGTCGCTGCTGCCGCTGATCCTGGTATGCGTGCTCTTCGCGGCGACGCTCTGGCGCCCCTCGTGGGCATTCGCCGTCGTGGTGATGATGTTCCCGCTGGAGATGCTCCTCCAGGCGACGGTCCCCTACTTCCTGAACAACGCCTTCGCGTTCAACGTGGCGGTGGCGGGGCTTGCGCTCCTGAGCATCGTGCGGCGCTGGCTCGGCGGCGAGTCGCCGGTGATCCATCTCTTCACGGGCGCGTTCCTCGCGTCGTGGGGCTTCTACGCCTGGGGATACCTGTCGACCATCTGGTCTCCCGCGGAGGGCGAGGCGCTCGACCTCGCGGTGCAGGGTCTTCCCTACTGGATCCTCCTGATGCTGCTCGCGCCGATGATGATCTGCCGCATCGAGGAGCTCCGGACCGTCGTGCAGTCGCTGCTCCTCGTCGGGCTCGCGATCGGGCTGATGATCATCCTGAGCCCCGACTTCAACATCGTGGCGGGACGCCTGAGCATCCGCCTCGTCGGCGGCGACCGCACCAACCCGCTGCAGATCGGGACGCTCGGCGGCACCCTCATGATCATCGGGGCGCTCACCATGCTGACCCGCTGGACGCCTTGGCAGGTGGCGCTCCGCGTGGCGGCGGTGGTGATCGGCGCGGGCGTCGCGCTCCTCTCCGGCTCGCGCGGACAGATGGTCCTCGCGGTCCTGACCATCATCGTGACGATCCCCCTCGCCTACCGCGTCAGCAACCTCCGCGGCTTCGTGCTGACCACCGCCGCGGCGGTGGTGGTGGTGGTCGGGATGATGTTCGCCGCATCGCTCTTCATCTCCTGGCGCAACGACGACCGCTGGGACGCCCAGAGCCTCGTCTTCGGCGGCGCCGGTCGGCTCGACAACGTCGTCGATCTCTTCGCCGCGTACCTCTCGAGTCCGGGACACTGGGTGCAGGGGCTTGGCGTCTCGGCGTTCCGCGAGCTCGACACCCGCTCGGGAGACGACTACTCGCACGTGCTCCTCGCCGACGCGCTCGCGGAGGCGGGCATCATCGGCGCCGCGATCCTCGGCACGGTGCTCGTCCTTGGATGGCGCCAGGGACGCGACCTCTTCGTCGCCGTCCGCCACGACCACTCCTCCCGCATCGACCTCTCGGTGATCCTCGCGATCACCCTCTACTACCTGCTCCTCTCCAACAAGCAGGGCAGCATGCTCGGGACGCCGCTCCTCTTCGGGCTCCTGATCCTGATCGGGCGGCTCCACCGGGAGTACTTCTCCCGTCCCGAGGAGCCGATGCCGCCGGAGGGCGCCTCCGTCGACGTCGAATCGGCGAGGGTGCCGATGCTCGCCGGTCGATGATGGCTGGATCCATGCTGGGAGAGCCCGACACGCCGCGACCCCTTCGGATCGTGCACGTCCTCGCGTCGCTCGATCCGGCGCAGGGCGGGCCGCCGCAGGTCGTCCTGCGCCTCGCCGAGGCGCAGGCGAGGCTCGGCGCCGAGGTGACGGTCGCCCACGGTCGCCATGGCGGAGATGTCGAGCAGGTCCTCCGCCGCGCCGCCGAGGCGCTCCCCGGCGGTCCGCGGGCGAGGCGGGTCGAGCTGCCCTCGCTCCTCGGCTCGCGCGGGCGACCGCACCCCATCGCTGCGGGCACCGTCGACGCCGTCCACCTGCACATGCTCTGGGAGCCGGCGATCGCCGCCGCGGCGTGGCGATCGAGGCGACTCGGCATCCCCTACCTCGTCCAGCCGCATGGCGTGCTCGGACCATGGGCGCTCGCCCAGAAGCGGCTCAAGAAGTCGATCTCGATGCGCCTCGTCCACCGCCGGATCCTCGAGCGGGCGCTCTTCCTGCAGGTCCTCAACGAGCAGGAGCGCCGGGGCGTGGAGCTTCTCGGTCTTCCCGTGCCGATCGAGGTCGTGCCCAACGGCGTCGTCGTCGAGGAGCTCGAGCGTCGGGTCGATCGCGCGGTGCTCGAGCGCCGCGTGCCGGCGCTCGCGGGCGCGCCCTTCGTCCTCTTCTTGTCCAGGCTGCATCCGGGCAAGGGACTCGACGTGCTCGCGCCGGCGTTCGCCCGCGTCGCCGCCGCGCGTCCCGACGTCCATCTCGTCGTCGCCGGACCGGACGCGGGGGCGGAGCAGTCCTTCCGCGCCGCGATCGCGGCGACGGCGGCGGCGCCCCGCGTCCACGTCGTCGGTCCGCTCCTCGGCGAGGAGAAGCTCGCGGCGCTCGGCGCGGCGGAGGTCTTCGTGCTGCCGAGCCGGCAGGAGGCGTTCAGCGTCGCGCTCCTCGAGGCGATGGCGGCAGGTCGCGCGGTGGTCGCGACGGAGGGATGCAACTTCCCCGAGATCTCGGAGGCGGGCGCCGGTCTGGTCGTCCCCTCCGACGAGCGTCGGCTCGCGGAGGCGATCGGGCGGATCCTGGCGGACGACACGCTCCGCGCGGCGATGGGCGCCCGCGGGGCGGCGATCGTGCGCAAGCGATACGCCTGGGAGGTCGCTGCCCGCGCGAGCCTCGACGCGTGGCGGCGCCGGCTCGCCGCGGCGGGAGTCGCACGGTGAGCGCCGGAGACGTCGAAGCTCCGCTCGGTCGCTCGACGGCGCGCGGCGCCGCGTGGTACGCGGTCGCGTCCCTCGTTGGCAAGCTCACCACCCTCGCGATGCAGTTCGTCCTCGGCTGGATGCTCGTCGAGCAGGACTTCGCGGTCTACGGCGCCGCGCTCGGCGCGACCGTCCTGACCGAGGCGATCCAGGATGGCGGCGTGCACAAGTTCCTGCGGGCGAACCAGCGGCGGTTCGTCGCGGTGATCGGGTCGGCGACGCTGCTTGCCGTCGGCGGATCGCTGGTCGGCGGACTCGTGATGGTCGCGCTCGCGCTCGCCTCGCCGTGGATCTACGAGGAAGGCCCGATGCGCCTGCCGCTCCTCGCGATGGGCGCCTACTGCCTCCTGCAGGGACCGATCGCGGTGCTCCGCGCGAGGCTCGACGTCGACCTCCGCTTCGGTCCGATGGCGGTGGTGGACACCTCGCTCGTGGTCGGTCGGGCGGCGCTCGCGGTCGGGCTCGCATGGGCCGGCTTCGGGGCGATGTCCCTGATCGCGCCGCTCGCGCTCGGGGCGGTCGTCGAGGTCGTCGCCTTCGCGTCGGTCGGCGGGCTCCGGCAGTGGTCGATGCGCGGGGCGAGGATCGCCGACGCCCTCGCGCTGCTCCGCTCGACCACCCCGATCATGGTCGCGCAGGTCGGGTCGCTGCTTGCCCGCCGCGGCGACTACCTCGTCCTCAGCCTCGTCGCGCCGTGGATCCTCGGGCTCTACTACTTCGGCTTCCAGTTCTCCGCCTCGACGATGCAGCTCGTGACCGGCGCCGCCGCGGGCGTGCTGCCTTCGGTGATCGGTCGCATCGCGGCGGATCCCGCGCGGGTCGCCGCGACGTTCGCGCGGGTGCAGCGATTCGCCGCCTGGACGATCCTTCCGAGCGGCGTGGCGCTCGCGCTGGTGACGCCGGCGCTGATCCACCTCCTCTGGGGAGGTCGGTGGGACGGGTCGATCCCGATCGCCCAGGCGATCGCCTACGCCTTTGCCATCCGCGGCGTCGCGATCGCGAGCGACATGACCCTCGAGGGTCTTGGTCGCTGGCGCCTGCTGCTCGGGCTCTCGTTCGTGGAGGGCGCGTCGCTCGTCGCCGCGGTGCTCGCCGCCGAGATCCTGCGTCCCGAGGACCTGTCGGTGCTCGCCCTCCTCGTCGGCGTGCAGCAGACCGCGATCGGGATCGTGCGGCTCGAGGTCGCGGCGCGGGCGGTCGGCGCCGGGGCGTGGCGCGTCCTCGGCTGGACGCTCCTCGTCGGCGCGGGAACCGCGGCGGCGTGGGCGATCGCGCGGGGCGCGACGCCGCTCCTCGGCGTCCCCTCCGGCGGGCTCGCCGCGGCGGCGGCGGAGGTCGTGATCTTCGCGGTCGCGTGGGCCGCGATCCTCGGCGTTCCCGCCCGCCGGGAGCTGCGGGAGTTCGCGGCGCTCGCGACGTCGCGTCGATGAACCGTCGACCGAGCGACGAGCCCCTCGTCCGCGGAGGACCCCTGCCCTGAACGCGCCCCCTTCATCGCTGCGTCGCGCGACGCTCGCCGGCGCCGGCTGGAGCGGGCTCGTCGCCGCCGGCTCCAAGATGGTCGGGCTCGTCGTGCAGTTCGCCCTCGGCTGGCTCCTCGTCCCCGAGGACTTCGCCCTCTTCGGGATGGCGCTCTCGCTGACGGTGTTCACCTCCGCCCTCGTCGATGGCGGCGTGCAGAAGCTCCTGCGGCAGCAGCCGGAGCGCTACGCGGAGCTCGTCGGTCCCGCCACGGTGCTTGCCCTCCTCTTCGCGGCGCTCTCGGCGGCGATCCTCGCGGCGCTCGCCCTCGCCTCACCCTCCATCTTCGGCACCGCGGGCGTCCGTCCGATCGCGCTGGTGCTTGCGGCGAACGTGATCGTCACCGCGCCGGTCGCGGTGCTTCGGACCCGGCTGCAGGTCGACCTCCGATTCCGGGCGGCGTCCGGCATCGAGGCGGGACTGGTCGTCGTGCGGGGCGGGCTCACCGTGGCGTCGGCCGCCGCGGGATTCGGCGGGCTCTCCTTCGCGCTTCCGATCCTCGTGGGCACGCTCCTGGAGGGACTGCTGCTGCTGTGGCGTGGCGCCGGACGCGGGTTCTCGCTGCGTGGCGCGAACCCGCGATCGGTCGCCGCGGTCCTCCGCACGAGCCGCTGGATCATGCTCTCGGCGATGTTCGGGGCGATCGTCCTTCGCGGCGACTACCTCGTCCTCGGGATCGCCGCGGAGCCGCTGCTTGCGGACTACTTCTTCGGCTTCCAGCTCGCGGCGTCCGGGATGCTGCTCGTCACCGGCGGCGCCTATGGCGTGCTGCTGCCGGCGGTCGCGCGGCTTGCGCATGATCCAGCGCGCCTGGTCGACGCGCTCCGCCGCAGCGTGCGCCTTGCGTCGTTCGTCGTCGCGCCCGCCGCGGCGCTTGGATGCCTCGCGGCGCCGGCGCTGATCCACGTCGCGTGGGGCGGCAAGTGGGACGGCTCGATCGTGGTCGCGCAGGCGGTCGCCGCATCGATCCTCGTGCGGGGTCCGGCGCTCGTGAGCGCCGCGACCGTCGAGGCGACGGGGCGATGGCGCCTGCGGGCGGCGCTCGAGGCGGTCGAGGGCGCGACGCTCGTCGGCGCGATCCTCGCGGCGATCGCCCTCGCGGGCGAGGACCTCGCCATCGTCGCCGCCGTGGTCGGCGTGCAGCGGATCCTCGCCGGCGCGATGCACCTCGCCGCGTCCGGCGCCGTCGCGGGCGTCGGATGGATCCCGCCGCTCCGCTGGTGCGCCGCGTTCGTGATGCCCGCGGTCGTGCTCCTCGTCCTCGCCGAGGTCGCCGGTCGGCTCGCGGGTCATCCTGCGGACTCGATCACGGGCGCGGCGGCGCGGCTCGCGGTCTTCCTTGCCGGATGGCTGGTGGTCGTCGGGCTGCTTGGTCGCCGCGAGGTCTCGGAGCTGCGCGGGGGCGCGCGTCGCTGATGGCGGCGCGGATCAGCCGCGCGTCATGCCGCGGTACATCGCCTCGAATCGGTCGCCGATCACGCGCGGATGCATCTCTCGGGTCGACCATGCGCGTGCCGCATCCGACATCGTCCGCCGCCGCGGCGCGTCGGCGAGGAGCGACCGAAGCCCGCCCGCGATCGACTCGACCGTGCGCTCGACGAGCACCGCGCCGCCGCTCGCGCGGAGCTCCGCGTCCGCGTCGAGCCCGCGGGTGCACACGACCGGCACGCCCGCGGCGAGCGACTCGAAGAGCGCATTGCCGAAGTTCTCCTGGCTCGTCGGGAGGGTCATCGCCCATGCCCGCTGCAGCGCGGTGGCGAGGGCGTCGTCCCCGAGGAGCCCGAGGAACCGCACGCGGTCGGCGAGACCGAGCGAGCCGGCGAGCGACCGCATCTCCGGCTCGGCGGCGCCCGTTCCGGCGACCTCGAGCACGAGGCTCGGTTCGGCGAGCGAGGCGATGGCGCGGAGGAGGAGATCGAGTCCCTTCGACGGATGCACGCGACCGACGAAGAGGATCGTTGGGCGCTCGGCCTCGCGGCGCGGCAGGTCGAGCAGCGGCTCGAGGCGGAGCAGGTTGGGGATGACCAGCGGCGCCCGGTCGATGCGGGGCGCCGCCTGCGCCGCTTCTCCGCTCGAGCTGCAGTGCACCAGCGCCGCCTCGCGGAGCGTGCGCGACGCGACCGCGCGCAGGAAGAGCCGCTTGCGGAGCGGCGACTGCGTCATCGCCCAGTCATCGAGCGTGCCGCGGAGGCTCGAGGCGTAGGGAGTCCCGATCCGCCGGCAGCGCCGCGCGAGCTGGTGGGTGGACCGCTCCCAGAGCCCATGCAGATGCACCACGTCCGCCCACTCGAGCAGCGACGTCATGCGGGCGGACTCGGTCCGGGCGATCCGGCCCAGCACGCCGTGCCGAAGCACCACGAGGCGGGGCGACGGACCCTCGAGCCACGCCGGCGGGGCGTCGCGCGGATCGGCGGTCGCGATCGTCACCTCGTGACCGCGATCGCGCATCGCGGAGGCGAGCTCGGACACGGAGCGGAGGGGTCCACCGACCTCGCGCCACCACAGGTCGAGCCAGTGAAGGATCCGCATGGGGGGTGGCGTGCTTGGCGGGCGTCCGTCGCGATCCGCGGGTTCCCGGACCATGCTCGGGTAGGCACCTGCTTCTCGCGGAGTTTTCATCGACGCCCGCGCGGGCTCCGCGGGAGCGATGGTACCGTCCGCGCGGCGGGGGAAGCGTTTCCCCGCGGCGATCGTCCGAACATCGGAGAGGTGACGACATGAAGACCAGCAACGTGATCGCGATCTCGTTCGTCGGGGCGACGGCATCGCTCGCCGCGGCCGACATCCTCGAGGTTCCCGGGGAGTTTCCGACCATCCAAGCCGCCATCGACGCGGCCGTCGCCGGCGACGAGGTCCTCGTCTCGAAGGGGACCTACTTCGAGGGCATCGACTTCCTCGGCAAGGACATCGTGGTGAGGTCGGTCAGCGGTCCGCTCTCGACCTTCATCAACGGCACCGGCCTCACGACCTCGGTGGTCCGCTGCATGTCCGGAGAGCCCGCGACCGCGCGGCTCGAGGGCTTCACGATCCAGCATGGGATCACCGGCACCCCCCTGCCGCTGGCGCCACTCATCCGCGTCGGCGGCGGGATCGCGGTGCTGAACTCGAGCCCGACCATCGAGGACTGCCGCTTCCTGCACAACGCGTCGGCGTATGGCGGCGGCGCCTACATCTATCTGAGCGACTCGATCATCCGCGACTGCGTGTTTCACCAGAACCAGGTGTCCGCGGACGGCGGCGGCGCGCAGACCTTCGGCGGCAATCCCACCTTCGAGAACTGCAGCTTCACCTACAACAAGGCGCTCAACTCCCACGGCGGCGGGCTGCACGTGGCGCAGGGCAGCGCCACGCTCATCGACTGCGTGATCTCGAACAACACCGCGAACATCGGCGGCGGTCTGACCTACTACCCGACCGGCGGCTCCGCGACGCTCAACGGCTGCGAGATCAAGAACAACATCGGCGACGTTGCCGGCGGCTTCTGGGTGCGTCCGGGCTTCGACGACCTCGTCCTCGTCGACACCGAGGTGTGCGGCAACGCCCCCTCGCCCTACGTCGGCGCGTACGTCGACGGCGGCAAGAACGTCTTCTGCGAGGGCTGCCCAGGCGATCTCAACAACAACGGAGTCGTCGAGGGCGCCGACGTCAGCGTGATGCTCGGCTTCTGGGGCTTCTCCGGCGTCGGGATCCCCGTCGCCGCGGACCTCAACAACGACGGCGTCGTCGAGGGCGCGGACCTCGTGGTGCTCCTCGCCGCGTGGGGCAACTGCAAGCCCTGATCGCGCGTCCATCCCCCGAGAGCCTCCCCGCGAGGTCGCCGCCATGGCGACCTCGCGTTTCGTTGCGCCTTGGATCCGGCCGCAGGCGACCGGCGTCTGTGCTGGTCCACTGGTGCCCGTCGTTCGAGGCGCATTCTTCGAGGCGCGTCCCTTGAAGCGCTCCGTCGATGCGGGCTCGTCGATGCACGTCCGTCGATGGGTTGGTCCGAGGAGGCGTCCTCGCGGACGCGGGACCGACCTCCGTCGTCACGCCGGATCTTGACCGCGGGGTCGCGGTCAAGATCGAGAGGCGCCGTCGCGTGGCGAGGTCGATGCTGCGAGCCTGGGCGCGGCGAGCGATGGCGTGCGCCACGCCGTGTGGGAGGCGCGCGGAGATCCCCGCGGGATGACCTGGTCTTGACGCGGCATCACCTCGCGCCTGAGTTCGCGCGGATCCACGTGATGCCGACGCGCGTGGAAGGGCTCGTCGCGGGGACTCGTCGCGGGGGCTCGTTGTGGGGTCTCGGCGCGGGGACTCCTCGCGCTCCGCTACTCGACGTCGGCGTCGAGATCCGCGTTGTTCCAACCGAACGAGAGCAGACCGAGGCGACGCGCCTCGAGCAGGTCGATCGCCCAGCCCGCGAGGAACCGCTCGAAGCAGCGGCGAACCTGCGGATCGACGACCTCGAGCTCGGAGTGGGCGGCGGTGGTTGAGGAGAGCATCGACTGCATGCCGTGGTCCTCGTCGAGCCGCGCGACCTCCGTGAGCAAGGTCCGGGAGTTCGACGAAGATCGCGCGGGTCGGGGGCGTCCGGCGCGTCGCGTATCCGCCCGCGTGCCGCGCGACGGATCCCGCCCGCGGCGGCGCCGTTGATCCATGGGCGCTCCTGCGGACGATCCTGCGGACGCTCCTTGACTCCCTCGGACGCCCATGGACGCCCCGGGGTCGAGGGATCGGTCAGTCCGCGACGAAGCCGATCCGCTCCATCAGACCGTCGAACTCCTCGAGGCTGTGAAAGTCGATCATCACGCGACCCTCGCCCTTCCGGCGTCCCAGCACGATCTCGACGCGGGTGCCGAGGTGCTCGGAGAGTCGACGCTGGAGGTCCTCGACCTGGACCCGACCGCTCGCCCGCCCTCGATCGATGGATCTGGACTGGACGGGGGTCTCGGGGGCGATGAGCCGTCGGACCTCCATCTCCAGTCGCCGCACCGACCACTGTCGATCGACGGAGCTCGCCGCCAGGCTGCGGCGGACCACGGGATCCGCAACGCCCAGCAGGACCTTGGCGTGACCTTGGTCGAGCCGACCAGATGCGACCATCGACGCCGTGAAGTCATCTAGGTCCAATAACCGAATCAAGTTTGAGACCGTTGCCCGCTCCAGACCGAGGGAATCCGCGACCGCCTGGTGGGTCAACTGGAACTCCCTGACCAGTCGGCTGATTCCTCGCGCCCGCTCGATCGGGTTGAGGTCCTCCCGCTGGAGGTTCTCGACGAGAGCCCACTCGGCTGACTCTCGATCACCAAGGGCTCGGATGATCGCGGGAATCGCCTTGAGGCCTGCCAACTTGCTTGCCCGGAGTCGACGCTCGCCGGCGACCAGTTCATGCCCCTTGGCGGATGGTCGGACGACGATCGGCTGCATCAGTCCGCTTGAGCGGATGGACTCGGAGAGCCTCTGGATCGCTCCCTCGTCGAACAACTCGCGGGGCTGACGGGGATTGGTCTGGATCGACTCGATCGGCAGCCAGACCAGTCCCTCCGTGGTCTGACTGCTTAGAGCCGTCGCTGGCATGCCGGACGGTTCGGATGGAACAGCATCGACTCTGTTGATTGCGACCTTGGTGCCTCCAGCGGGCCGCGTGGTCGCGGGCGGCGGCATGGTCGCGGGCGCGGGAGGAGAAATCGGTACGGGCGGCGATGTCGAGATCAGCGAACTCAGTCCCCGCCCGAGGCGCCGTGGCGGAGAGCCTGCAGGAGGGGTGCTTGGAGACGCAGGTTTCGGGCTTTGCGCGGGAGTTGCATCAGGCATGGGTACCTCGCCTAGGGGAACGAGCCGTTGGGGTTGTAGCACACGCGGTGTTCCACGTGGAACAGACGGAACTTCAGCCTGAACGTAGAGGCCCAGCACGGACGACGTTCCATGTGGAACATGCACAGTTATAGGACTCAGTTATCATCTCGCCCCGTACGCTTCGAGCCATGCAAATCGCCTTCCATCGCCTCGCCCGACCTTCCGTTCTTCTTCTCGCCGTTCTCGCCACGACCATCTCCTGCCAATCGCCGCCTGCGGTGCCGGAAGGGTCAGTCACCATCGGTCCGGGCGACTCGGGGTCGACGGTGCGGCTGACGACCGGACAGGACCTGCTCGTCGAGCTGCTTGCGAATCCCACGATGGGCTACCGCTGGGAACTTCGCACGCTGCCGGACCAGGCGGTGATCCTTCCCGACGGCGACCGCCTGATCGCTCGACCGGGTGCCGCGCCGAGCGAGGAGGTCCGCACGCAGCAGCTGCGGTTCGTCGCGCAGGCGCCGGGACGGGCGCTCGTCGTCCTCGAGTACGTGCAGCCCGGTCAACCGGTGCCGAGCGAGCCGGCGAGCTTTACCTTCGTCGCCGAGGTGACGGCGAAGTGATGCGCTCGCCGATGACGGAAGGCGATGCCTGAGGTCAACTTCGACTCGATCGTCGGTCCGACGCACAACTACGCCGGGCTCAGTCCGGGCAACGTGGCGTCGACCCGGCACCGCGGCGAGACGGCGCGACCGCGGGAGGCGGCGCTGCAGGGACTCGCGAAGATGGCGGCGCTCCATGAGCTCGGCGTCGCGCAGGGGGTGCTGCCTCCTCAGGAGCGACCGAGCGTCGCGCTCCTCCGCGCGCTTGGCTTCGCGGGACGAGACCATGAGGTGATCGGTCGTGCCGCCCGCGAGGATCCGGTGCTCCTCGCCCGCGCCTCGTCGGCGTCCTCGATGTGGGCCGCGAACGCCGCGACGGTCTCGGCGAGCGATGACTGCGCCGATCGCCGCGTGCACCTGACCGTCGCGAACCTGCGCACGATGCTCCATCGCGCGATCGAGGCGCCGCAGACCGAGCGCACGCTCCGCGCGGTGTTCGCGGACGAGACCCGCTTCGTCGTGCATCCAGCGCTTCCGTCCGCCGACGTCCTCGGCGACGAGGGTGCCGCGAACCACACCCGGCTGCACGCCTCAGGTGCCGATCCCGACGGCACGCCTGGCATCGACCTCTTCGTGCATGGCAGGGCGGAGGGAGATCCGCGGCGACCGAAGCTCCATCCCGCGCGGCACGCCCTCGAGGCGTCGCAGGCGGTCGCTCGGAGGCATGGGCTCGATCCGGCGCGGGTGGTCTTCGCGCTGCAGGATCCGCGGGCGATCGACGCCGGCGTCTTCCACAACGACGTCATCGCGGTCGGGCACGGGCCGCTGCTCCTCCATCACGAGCTCGCCTTCGCGGACCGCGACGAGGTGCTCGCGGCGCTTCGGGCACGGGTCGGTCCTTCGTTCCGCGCCGTCGAGGTCAAGTCCGCGCGGGTGCCGATCGAGAGCGCGGTCAAGAGCTATCTCTTCAACTCGCAGCTCGTGTGGTCGCCCGGAGTCGGACGCGTGCTGATCGCTCCGACCGAGTCGCAGGAGGATCCGGCGACGCGCGCGGAGATCGACCGCCTCGTCGCCGATCCTTCGGTGCCCATCGCGGCGGTCCGCTTCATGAACCTCCGCGAGTCGATGCGAAACGGCGGCGGACCGGCGTGCCTGCGGCTGCGGGTGCCGCTGACGGAGGGAGAGTGGGGGGCGGTGGCGAGCGGGTGCCGGTTCTCGGCGTCGCTCCACGAGCGGCTCTCGTCGTGGGTTCGACGCTTCTACCGCGAGTCGATCGATCCCCGCGACCTCGCGGATCCATCGCTCCTCGACGAGTCGCGTGCCGCGCTCGACGAGCTGACCCGCATCCTTGGGCTTGGATCGATCTACGAGTTCCAGCGCTGACCCGGCGGTCGGATAAAAGCGGTCGCCTTCCGGCGTGAACGGGGAACGCGTCGCGCATCCAGCGATCGACGCGTCGCGCCCGATGCACAGGGTCCCCGACGCGTGGTCGGGACGCCGGCAGGATGCCGGCGGAACGGAACGCGACCGCCGCGGCGCAGGGATGCCTGCGGCGAAGAGGAGAGCCCGACATGAATCCCCACGACGTCCAGGAGCGCCTCTTCCAGGCGCTCGTGTCCGGAGCCCGAGCCGAGTGCCGCACGATCGTCCGCGAGGCGACCGAGGCGGGACTCGACGGCGAGACGATGAGCCGCGAGGTGTACTGGTCGATCCTCGACACGCTGAACACCCTCTTCCGCAACGACCAGATCTCGACGCTGTCCTTCCAGTACGCGACGCGGCTGCTCCGCTCGCTGGTCGACCAGGCGCAGGCGACCTACTCGCCGCGGGCGCCGCGAGGTCGAACCATCTGCATGTTCTGCGGCCTCACCGAGGCCGACGACCTTGCCGGTCAGCTCGTCGCGGACCTCGCCGAGGCGGACGGCTACGACGTGTTCTTCGGCGGCGGCGGCATCGCGAACGACGAGATCCTCGAGGAGGTGAACGCGCGCCGTCCGGACATCCTGCTGCTCTTCTCGAGCGGTCCGCGCGACGCACCGAACATCCGCGGGCTCATCGACGTCATCCGCGGCGTGAATGCGTGCCCCTCCATGCAGATCGTGGTCGGCGGCGGCATCTTCAACCGCGCTCCGGGCCTCGCCGAGGAGATCGGCGCGGACCTATGGGCGACGAGTCCCCGCGAGCTCCTCGCGCGGATCGAGGAGCTGCCCGCGGCACGCTCGGAGCGTCATGCCGCGAAGCCAAGCCTCAAGCTGCGCCGGTTCCGCGAGGCGGCATGAGCCCACGCGGCAGCGGGTCGAAGACCTCGTCTTGGGCGGCGGGTTCCTCCACGGAGGGGTCCGCCGCCCTTCGCCAGCGCGATCGGCGATGGCGTGGGTGGTCGGACGAGATGGGTTGGTCCGAGAACCTCGCAGTCCCCGCGACCGCCGCTGACGCTCCGGGCGCAGGTTGCCGATGTCCGGACTTCCGCCGCGGGTCGTCAGGCACGACCTGCCCCGCGTCGGCGGAGCCGCTCGCGTGATCCACTACATCACCACCAACGGGATCGGCAACGCCTGGGTGGGGAACGAGCTGCGCCGCGTCGGTGCGGCGGGCATCCCGTTCCGGCTGCACGCGCTCTACCGCGACAAGCACTCCTTCTTCACGAGCGAGTGGGCGAGGGAGCTCGACCGCGGCACGCACTACCTGTATCCGCCGAGCATCCTCGGCGTCGTGGGAGGCGTGCTGCTCGCGCCCCTTCGCTTCGGTGGTCGGTTCTGGTCGGCGCTGTGGAACGCGATCGCGGGCGAGAGGGAGTCGTTCGGTCGGCGCGTCCGCGCGATCGGACACTTCGCGGTCGCCTGCGCGTGGGCGGACTCGCTGCGTGGACAGCGGATCGAGCGGATCCACAGCCAGTGGATCCACTCATGCGGGACCGTCGGCATGTATGGGGCGTGGATGCTCGGCGTCCCGTTCAGCTTCACGGGTCACGCGGCGGACCTCTACCGCGACCGCGTCGCGCTGCGGGACAAGATCCGCCGCGCCGACCGCATCTGCTGCATCTCGGAGTTCCATCGCCGCTTCTACCTCGCCGAGGGTGCGCGACCCGAGCAGCTCGTGATCGTCTACTGCGGGATCGACACCAGCCACTTCTCCCCGCGACCTCGCGCCGCGGACGGCGTGTTCCGGATCCGCGCGTCCGGCCGGCTCGTCGGCAAGAAGGGCTTCGCGGACCTGATCGCCGCGTGCGGGCGACTGCGCGACCGAGGCACTCGCTTCGACTGCGTGATCGCCGGGAGCGGTCCGCTCGAGGCCGAGCTCCGGGCGCAGGTCGAGCGGCTCGGCTTGTCCTCGATGATGAGCCTGACCGGCGAAGCGCTGAAGCAGGAGCTCATTCCGGAGTTCATGCACGGCGGCGACGTCTACTGCCTGCCCTGCACCTGGGCCGCCGACGGCGACGTCGACGGGCTCCCGCAGATGCTGATGGAGGCGATGGCGTGCGGACTTCCCGCCGTCTCCACGAACCTCGTCGGCATCCCCGACCTCATCAAGGATGGCGAGACGGGACTTCTCGTCGAGCCGGGCGACGTGGAGGCGCTCGCCGGGGCGCTCGCGCGGCTCGCGGAGGATCCGGCGCTTCGGCGCCGGCTCGCGGTCGCCGGGCGGGCGAGGGTGATCGAGGTCTTCGACCTCGACCGATGCCTCGAGCCGCTCTTCGAGATCTTCCGCGGTCCGCGCGGCGGCGCCCGCGCCGCCGCGCCCGCCTTCGCCGCGAGCCCCGCCTGAGGAGGAGACCCATGATCATCTCGCAGACTCCGTACCGCGTGAGCTTCGCCGGAGGCGGCACCGACCTTCCCGCGTTCTACCGCGAGGAGTTCGGCGCGGTCCTCTCGGTCGGGCTGCAGAGCCACATGTACGTGACGGTGGGTCCGCGCTTCGCGAGCAGCATCCGCATCGCGTACAGCAAGACGGAGATCGCCGAGACGGTTCCCGACATCCAGCACACCATCGTCCGCGCGGCGCTCGAGATGACCGGGCTCGACCGGCACCTCGAGATCACCACGATCGGCGACCTGCCCGCGGGCACGGGCATGGGCTCGAGCAGCACCCTCACCGTCGGTCTCCTCAACGCGCTCCACGCCTACCGCGGGATGGTGACCGGACCCGGCACGCTCGCCGAGCAGTCCTGCCACCTCGAGATCGAGCGGCTCGGCAAGCCGATCGGCAAGCAGGACCAGTACGCCGCCGCGTTCGGCGGCATGAACTACATCCGCTTCAATCCCGACGAGTCGGTGCACGTCGAGCCGGTGCCCTGCGCCCGCGACACGATCGCCGAGCTCGAGCGCCGCAGCATGCTCGTCTTCACCGCGCAGGAGCGGAGCGCCGACGGCATCCTCGAGAAGCAGAGCAAGGGCACCGCGGACAAGCGGACGACGCTCCGGGCGATGCGCGACCTCGCCCAGGAGATGCGGCAGGTGATCGCCGGGCGCGGGGACCTCGACGAGTTCGCGCGGCTCCTCGACGAGGGCTGGCGGCTCAAGCGCTCGCTCGGCTTCGGGATCAGCAGCGACCACATCGACGGGATGTACGAGACGGCGCGGCGGGCGGGCGCCCAGGCGGGCAAGCTCCTCGGGGCGGGCGGTGGCGGCTTCGTGTACCTGATCGCGCCGCCCGAGCGGCACGGGGCGATCCTCGAGGCGCTCGGGAATCCCCAGCGGGTGCGCTTCGGGGTCGACCGCCTCGGCAGCCGGATCATCTTCATCAGCGACCATCCCGGTCACTGCGCGACCCCGCGGGACGCCTCGTCGCGCCCGAGCGCGGCGCGGACCGCGGCGCTCAACGCCTGACCACGGAGGACGGACGACCATGCGGATCCTGATCACCGGTGGCGCCGGCTTCATCGGCTCGCACACCGCCGATGCGCTCCTCGCCCGCGGGCACGAGGTGCGCGTCCTCGACAGCCTCGAGGAGCCGGTGCACCCCGGACGCCGCGTGCCCGACTACCTCGACCGCCGCGTCGAGTTCATGCGGGGCGACGTCCGCGACGAGGCGACGCTCCTCCGGGCGCTCCAGGACCAGGACGCGGTCTACCACCTCGCGGCGTTCCAGGACTACCTCCCGCAGTTCAGCCGCTTCGTCGACGTGAACGTCGCCTCGACGGCGCGGATCTACGAGCTCGCGCTCCGCGAGAAGCTGCCGCTGCGCCGGGTGATCGTCGCGAGCTCGCAGGCGACCCTCGGCGAGGGGCTCTACCTCGACGCGGACGGTCGCCGCTGCCTTCCCGACATGCGGCCCGACGCGCAGCTCCGCCGCGGCGTCTTCGAGTGCCAGGCGCCGGAGGGCTTCCGCGGACCGCTCCGCTGGCAGCCGACCGACGAGGGCGTCGCGAACCCGCAGAATCCCTACGGCATGAGCAAGATCGCCGAGGAGCAGTTTGCGCTGCGGCTCGGCGAGCGGTACGGGATCCCCACCGTCGCGATGCGCTACTCGATCGTGCAGGGTCCGCGGCAGAGCTTCCACAACGCCTACAGCGGCGCGTGCCGGGTCTTCTCGCTCGCCGCGCACCAGCGGATCGCGCCTCCGATCTACGAGGACGGCATGCAGATCCGCGACTTCGTCAACGTGCACGACGTGGTCGACGCGAACCTCCTCGTCCTCGAGGATCCCCGCAGCGACTACGAGATGTTCAACGTCGGCGGCGACCGCGCGATGACGGTGCTGGACTTCGCCGGCGTGGTCGCGGAGGTCTTCGGCACGACCGACCTCCCGCGGCGCCCGAGCGGCAAGTACCGCTTCGGCGACACCCGCCACATCTGCTCCGACGTCTCGAAGCTGAAGGCGCTCGGGTGGCGGCCGCGCCGAGGCGTCCTCGACAGCGTCGGCGAGTACCGCCGCTGGCTCGACACCGCGGAGGATCCCGGGCGCATCCTCGAGGAGTGCCAGAAGCTGATGGAGCGCCTGCAGGTGGTGCGTCCCGTGGAGGTCGGCTCGTGAGCGGACCGCGGGTGGCGGCGCTCCTCCTCGCGGGAGGGCTCGGCACCCGCCTGCGCCCGCTGACCGACCGCGTGCCGAAGTGCCTCGTGCCGGTCGGTGGACGACCGCTCCTCGACTGGTGGCGCGACTCGCTCGACGCGGCGGGGGTGCGTCGCGCCCGCATCAACACCCATCACCTGCCCGATCCGGTGCGCGAGTGGATCCGCGCCTCCAACGCCCGCGGCGGCGTCCGCTTCGAGGAGCGCTTCGAGCCGGTCCTCCTCGGCTCGGCGGGGACGATCACCGCCAATCGAGACCTCGCCGACGACGCCGACCTCATGGTCATCGTCTACGCCGACAACCTGTCGACGGTGGATCTGGCGGCGGCGGTCGCGTTCCACCAGGGTCATCCCGATCCCTTCACCATGGTCCTCTTCGAGTGCGAGGAGCCGCGCCGCTGCGGCATCGCCGAGCTCGCGCCGGACGGGCGCATCCGGTCGTTCATCGAGAAGCCGCAGGATCCGCGCGGCAACCTCGCGAACGCCGGGATCTACGTCGTCGATGCGGCGCTCCATCGCGAGATGGCGGACCGCCGCGGCTTCGACATCGCCTTCGACCTGCTGCCCTCGCTCGCCGGGCGGATGCGGGGCTTCGTGCACCGCGGCTACCACCGCGACATCGGCACGCCGGAGTCGCTGCGCCAGGCGGAGGCGGACCTCGCGGCGGGGCTGCGGTGAGGGCGGTCTTCCTCGACCGCGACGGGACGGTCATCGAGCACGTGCATCACCTGCGCCGCGTCGAGGACGTCCGCCTCGTGCCCGGCGCGGCGGCGGCGATCCGCCGGCTCCGCGAGGCGGGCTACCTCGCGGTCCTCGCGACGAACCAGTCGGTGGTGGGGCGGGGCCTCCTCGACGAGGCGGGTCTCGACCGCATCCACGCGGAGATGTCGCGACGCCTCCGCGCCGAGGGCGCCCTCCTCGACGCGATCTACTGGAACCCCCATGCGCCGCCGGAGCGTCCGGGAACTCCGGAGCATCCCGACCGCAAGCCGGGTCCGGGCATGCTCCTCCGCGCCGCCGCGGAGCACCGCCTCGACCTCGCCTCGAGCTGGATGGTCGGGGATTCGACCTCGGACCTCCTCGCCGGTCGCGCCGCGGGCTGCCGCGGGTCGATCCTCGTCCGAACCGGCCTGGGGCAGGAGGCGTCCTCCGAGCACGCCGCGGCGGTCGTCGCGGACCTCGCGGAGGCGGTCGATTGGATCCTCGCGCGTGGATTCGAGGCGCCGGCGCGCCGATGATCTGAGCGTAGGAGTCCTCGCCATGAAGATCCTCGTCACCGGCGGTGCCGGGTTCGTCGGGTCCGCCTGCCTCCGCTACCTCGTGCGGCAGGGCGCCGATCCGATCGCCTACGACAACCTGAGCCTCGGGCATCGCGCCGCCGTCCCCGCGGATCGCCTGGTGGTCGGCGACATCCAGGACACGCCGCGCCTCGTGGCGCTGATGCGCGAGCGCCGCTTCGACGCGGTGATGCACTTCGCCGCCGCGACCTACGTCGGCGAGTCGGTGACGAATCCCGACCACCACTACCGGAACAACATCGCCGGCACGCTCAGCCTCCTCACCGCGATGCGGGAGGCGGGCATCGAGCGGATGCTCTTCTCGAGCACCTGCGCGACCTACGGGCTCAACCCGAAGATGCCCATGAGCGAGGAGTCCGAGCAGGTGCCGTGCAGTCCCTACGCGCGGACGAAGCTCGCCGTCGAGTGGATGATCCGCGACTTCGCCGAGGCGTACGGGCTCGGCTTCACGCTGCTCCGCTACTTCAACGCCGCCGGCGCGGACGCCGACGGCTCGCACGGCGAGGACCATGAGCCGGAGACGCACCTGATCCCGCTCGTCCTCCGCGTCGCGGCGGGCGACATGAAGTCGCTCGCGGTCTTCGGCACCGACTATCCCACCACCGACGGCACCTGCATCCGCGACTACGTGCACACCGAGGACCTCGCCTCGGCGCACTGGCTCGCGATCCAGGCGACGACGCCGACCACCCGCGAGGTCTTCAACATCGGGACGGGCAACGGCAACTCGGTGATGGAGGTCATCACGGCGTGCGAGAAGGTGACCGGTCGGAAGGTGCCGCTCGTGATCTCCCCTCGGCGCCCCGGCGATGCGCCGGCGCTCGTCGCGGACCCGAAGAAGCTCAAGTCAAGGCTCGGCTGGAAGCCGCGGTTCCCGGAGATCGAGCAGGTCGTGGAGACCGCGTGGCGCTGGCACCAGGCGCATCCGCAGGGCTACGCCGATCGTCCGGCGAAGCGGACCGTCGCGGCGCGCTGACCGGGGTCACGACCGCGCGAGCTCGTCGATCGCCCGCCGCACCAGCTCGGCGGAGGGAGGCGGCGCGTCGGTGCTCGCCCCGATCCGCGTGGGCATCGCGAGGCTCGCCGCGCCGCCGAGGTGCTCGCGGAACTCCTCGAGCCCCGCGAGGAGGTCCGTCACCTCGCGGAGCGCATCGAGCCAGGTCGGAAGCCCGAGCGCCCGAAGCGCGAGGATGATCCTTCGAGCCGAGGCGCGGTCGAGCCGCGACTCGAGCGCCGCAATCGTCGCGTCGAGGGCGATCCCGACCGCGACCGCCTCGCCGTGCAGGACGCGGTGACCGGTCATCGACTCGAGGCGGTGCGCCGACCAGTGACCGAAGTCGAGCGGCCGCGCGGTGCCGGTCTCGAAGGGATCGCCGCCCTCGAGGATGTGCCGCAGGTGGAGCTCCGCGCAGCGGCGGATCACCCACTCCGCGGCGGCCTCGTCGCGGGCGCGGATCGCCGCGGCGTCGCGCTCGATCCGATCGAGGAGCGCCGCGTCGCGGATCACCGCGATCTTCACCGCCTCGGAGAAGCCCGCGAGGAACTCGCGGTCGGGCAGCGTCCGCAGGAGCTCGAGGTCGCAGAGGACCGCCGAGGGCACCGCGAACGCGCCGAGAAGGTTCTTCTTGCCGCCTCGATTGACGCCGTTCTTGACCCCCATCGCCGCGTCGTCCTGCGCGAGCGTGGTGGTCGGCAGACGGACGAGGCGGACGCCGCGGTGGAAGGTCGCCGAGGCGAAGCCGGCGACGTCGAGGACGGCGCCTCCGCCCGCGGCGAGCAGGATGCTCCGCCGGCAGACTCGACCTCGGTCGAGCGCGTCGAGGATCGCCTCGAGCACCGCGGGATCGTTCTTCGCCCGCTCGCCGCCGGGCACGACGAGCGCGGGCAGCACCTCGGGCATCGCGGCGCCGCCCGCCCGCAGGGCGTCGGCGATCGACGGCTCGAGCGCGGGCTGCGCGCGGGCGAGGTTCGAGTCGAGGACCGGGAGCAGCCGTCCGCGGAAGCCGCCGTCGTCGGCGGTCGCCTCGGCGATCGCCGCGGCGAGGGGCGATGGTCGACCATCGACCGACCGCATCGCGCCGCGCACGAAGCGGACGCGGTGCGCGAAGGAGACGCGGACCGTGCCGTCGAGCCGGAGGTCGTTCGCGCTGGCGATGGTCGGTGGGATCCGCACGCGGGTTCCGGTCGGGAGGAGGGGGAGACGATACGCCCGAACGCGCCGTCGATCAGGTCGTGGAGCGCTCGGCTTCGAGCAGGTCGCCGCGGAGATGCGAGAGGCACGCCGCCGCGGCGACGCCGACGTTGAGGCTGTCGACGCCGCGCGCCATCGGGATCCGCACGAGCCGGTCGCACGCCGCCTTCGCCGCGGGGGAGAGACCAGGGAACTCCGAGCCCACGAGGAGGACGAACCGCCGCGTGGGCTCGAGGCGATGGACCGCGACCGCCCCCGGATCGGTGGCGGTGCCGAGGAGCGCGAGCCCGTGCCGCTCCCGCATCGCGCGAAGGTCGCCCGCGAGGGCGTCGAGCCGCGCGAAGGGGACGTCGAGGGCATGCCCGATCGAGACGCGGAGGCTCTTCCGGTAGAGGGGATCGTGGCAGCCGGGACTGAGGAGCACCCCCGCGACGCCGAACGCGGCGGCGTTCCGGAAGAGGAGCCCGATGTTGTCGATGTTCCGGATCTCCTCGCAGGCGAGGAGCGCGATCGGTCGCGACCGGTCCGCGAGGGCGGCGTCGATCCGCGCCCGACCATCCTCGGGGCGGCGACCGAGGGCAAGGAGCCCGCGGTGGAGCTCGAACCCGACGAGCGACTCGATGACCGGATCCTCCGCGACGAGGATCGGGACCTCGGGATCCGCGGAGGCGCGGCGGATCTCGACCGCCCGCGGCGCCATGCGCCTGCTCGCGAGGATCGAGATCGTCGTGCCGCGCCGCGCGAGCATCCGCTCGAGGACGAGCGCCTGCTCCCCGATGAACCAGCCCTCGCCCTCGCCCGCGCGGACGAGGTCCGGATCGCGGAGCGACCGGTAGGGCTCGAGCCTCGGGTCTCCCGCGGGGACCTGCTCGAGCGCTCCGTCTTGGTCTCGATCATCGACGCTCATCCGGTCCGCATCATCGCCGCGCGGGCGGGATCGCGCGCGGCGACCGATACACTCCGGCGGATGACTCCCGAGCGACCGGCGCCGGATCCCGTCGAGGCGGATCGACCGCTGATCGAGCGCGCCACCGAGGAGTCGACCCAGGACCGCCGCGTCGAGGAGCTCATCTCCGCGGGGGCGGAGGCGCCGGTGCTCGCCGAGGCGGTGGAGGCGCAGGAGGCGCCCGATGCCGCCGACACCCTCGAGCGGCTCCCGGAGGAGGAGGCGGTCGAGGTCCTCGGCGAGATGGACCTCGATGCCGCCGCCGAGGCGATCGCCCACATGGTGCCCTCGCTCGCGGCGGGAGTGGTCGAGGACCTCGCGGGCGAGGACCCGGCGCTCGCCGGTCGGCTGCTCGAGGAGATGGCGCCCGACGACGCGACCGACCTCCTGCAGGCGATCGCGGAGGACCGCCGCTCGAGGATCCTCGAGGCGATGGCGACCGGTCGCGCGACGCGCCTGCGCGAGCTCCTTCGCCATCCCGAGGACTCCGCGGGCGGCATGATGACGACCGACTACGTCGCAGTCCGCGCGGAGATGACGGTCGCGGAGGCGGTCGAGGCGGTGCGCCGCGCCGAGGTCGACGAGGCGACGCCCTACGCCTTCGTGATCGACCGCCGCGGTCACCTCGAGGGCACGGTCTCGCTTCGGACGCTCCTCCTCGCGGATCCGAGGCAGCGCATCGCCGAGGTGATCGACCGCCGGATCGACGCGCTCTCGCCGGAGCTCGACCGCGAGCACGTCGCGCAGGAGTTCGCCCGCTACGACTACGTGGTGCTTCCGGTGGTGGACGCGCAGGGTCGGCTGCTCGGCATCGTCACGGTCGACGACGTGATCGACACGATCCGCGCCGAGGGCACCGAGGACGCGCAGGTCATGGTCGGCGCGGGTCGAGAGGAGGGCGTCGCGTCGCCCCTCTCGGAGAAGCTCCGGAGCCGCCTGCCGTGGCTCATGGTCAACCTCTTCACGAGCGGCGTCGCGGCGATGGTGGTCCTCCAGTTCGAGGGACTCATCGCGGAGATCGCGGTGCTCGCGGTGCTGATGCCGGTCATCGCGAACCAGGCGGGGAACGCCGGTCAGCAGTCGCTCGCGGTGACGCTTCGCGGGATCGTCCTCGACGAGGTCGGACGCCACGCGGCAGCGACGCTGCTTCGGCGCGAGGCGCTGGTCGGGCTCGTGAACGGGATCTGCTGCGGTCTCCTCGTGGGCACCGCGGTGGCGGTCATCGAGGCGCTCTCCCACGGCGGCGACGCGTGGCGCCTCGGCGTGGTGGTGGCGGCGGCGATGAGCGTCGCGCTCTCGGTCGGCTGCCTCGTCGGCACGGCGATCCCGATCCTGCTTCGCCGGCTCGGGGCGGATCCCGCGACCGCCTCGACCATCTTCCTCACGATGGTCACCGACAGCATGAGCTTCCTCACCTTCCTCGGTCTCGCGTCGCTCATGTCCGGCTGGATCGGCGTCGGCGCGGGGTGAGCCGCGGCGGGCGTCCGGTCCGCCGCCGGATCAGCCGTACGCCTCGACCGAGTCGCAGGTGCAGACGAGGTTCCGGTCGCCGTAGGGGTTGTCGATGCGGGCGACGAACGGCCAGAACTTCGACTGCCGCGTCCACGGCGCCGGGTACGCCGCCTGCTCGCGGGGGTAGCGGTGGCTCCACGAGTCGCTGCAGACCGCCGCGGCGGTGTGGGGAGCGTGCTTGAGCGGATTGTCCTCGCGGTCGGCGCGACCCTCCTCGATCGCGCGGATCTCCTCGCGGATCGAGATCATCGCGTCGCAGAAGCGGTCGAGCTCCGCCTTCGACTCGCTCTCGGTCGGCTCGATCATCAGCGTGCCGGGCACCGGCCACGCCATCGTCGGCGCGTGGAAGCCGTAGTCGATGAGCCGCTTGGCGATGTCGTCGATCTTGATCCCCACGCTCTTCTCGAACCCGCGGCAGTCCACGATGAACTCGTGGGCGACCCGCCCGCGGTCATTCGTGTAGAGGACGTCGTAGTGCCCCTCGAGCCGCTTCGCCATGTAGTTGGCGGAGAGGATCGCGACCTCGGTCGAGCGGGTGAGCCCGTCCGGGCCCATCAGGGCGATGTAGACCCAGGGGATCACGAGGATGAGCGCCGAGCCGTAGGGCGCCGCGGAGATCGGACCGATCGCGTGCTTGCCCGCGGACGCGGGGCGGGAGACCGGATGCCCCGGCAGGAACGGCGCGAGCGCCTCGACGACGCCGATCGGACCCATGCCCGGACCGCCGCCGCCGTGCGGGATGCAGAAGGTCTTGTGGAGGTTGAGGTGGCAGACGTCGGCGCCGAGCTCCGCCGGGCGCACGAGCCCGACCTGCGCGTTCATGTTGGCGCCGTCCATGTAGACGAGCCCGCCCGCGGCGTGCACCGCGTCGCAGAGCTCCCGCACGCGGTCCTCGAAGACGCCGTGCGTCGAGGGATAGGTGATCATGCACGCGGCGAGCTCGCGGCGGTGCTCCTCCGCCTTCCGCCTGAGGTCGGCGAGGTCCACGTTCCCGTCCTCGTCGCACGCGACCGGCACCACCCGCATTCCCGCCACGACCGCCGACGCCGGGTTCGTGCCGTGCGCGGAGACCGGGATCAGGCAGACGTCGCGGTGCGCCTCGCCGCGGTGGTGGTGGTACGCGCGGATGACCATGAGCCCCGCGTACTCGCCCTGGCTGCCGGAGTTGGGCTGCAGGCTGACCGCGGGGAAGCCGGTGACCTCGGAGAGCCAGCCCTCGAGCGAGCGGAAGAGCTCCGCGTAGCCCTGCCACTGCGTCGCCGGCGCGAAGGGATGGATGCCGCCGAACTCCGGCCAGGAGACCGCGAGCATCTCGCTCGTCGCGTTGAGCTTCATCGTGCAGGAGCCGAGCGGGATCATCGAGTGGGCGAGCGAGAGGTCGCGCGACTGGAGCCGCGCGACGTAGCGCAGCATCTCGGTCTCGCTCCGATAGCGATGGAAGACCGGCTGCTGCATGAACCGGCTCGTGCGGGCGACCGCGGCGGGAAGCGCCGCGGGCCGGTCCGTGGAGGAGGGCGCGGAAGCGCCGAAGCACGCCGCGAGGTCGGCGAGGTCGGCGGCGGTCGTCGTCTCGTCGAGGGCAATGCCGAGCGAGCCGTCGCCGAAGCGGCGGAGGTTGATCCGGCGCGACTCCGCGGCGCGGACCACCGCGTCGGGATCGCCCTTCGGGCGCACGCGGATCGCGTCGAAGAAGGCGTCGGGTCCGACGGAGTGCCCGGCGCGGCGGAGCGAGGCGGCAAGCGCCGAGGTCATCGCGCGGATCCGCGAGGCGATGGCGACGAGCCCATCCGGTCCATGCCAGCAGCCGTAGAGCCCCGCCATCACCGCGAGCAGCACCTGCGCGGTGCAGATGTTGCTCGTCGCGCGGTCGCGGCGGATGTGCTGCTCGCGGGTCTGGATCGCCATGCGGAGCGCCGGGTTCCCGAGCGCGTCGCGGGAGACGCCGATCAGGCGGCCGGGCATCTTGCGGACGAGGTCCTCGCGGGTCGCGAGGTACGCCGCGTGCGGTCCGCCGAAGCCCATCGGGATCCCGAAGCGCTGCGTGCTGCCGACCGCGACGTCCGCGCCGAGCTCGCCCGGAGGCGTCAGCAGCGCGAGCGACAGGGGATCCGCGGCGACGACGAGCATCGACCGCGCCTCGTGCAGGCGGTCGGCGAGCCCGCGCAGGTCGTGGATCGTCCCGTCGGTGCCGGGGTTCTGGACGAGCGCGCCGCAGAGCTCCGCGAGGTCCTTCCGCGACGCGAGTCCGGCGACGGGTCCGATCCGGACCTCGACGCCGAGTCCCGACGCCCGCGTCTCGACCACCGCGATCGTCTGCGGGTGGCAGTCCTCGGCGACGAAGAACGCCTTGCGGTCGGGCGACTGCGAGAGGCACATGCTCATCGCCTCCGCGGCGGCGGTGCCCTCGTCGAGGAGGCTCGCGCCCGCGACGGGAAGACCCGTCAGCTCGCGGATCATGGTCTGAAAGTTGAGGAGCGCCTCGAGGCGACCCTGGGCGATCTCCGCCTGGTAGGGCGTGTACTGCGTGTACCAGCCGGGATTCTCGAGGACGTTCCGCTGGATCACCGGCGGCGTGATCGTCCCGTGGTAGCCCATCCCGATGTGGCTTCGGAAGACCTGGTTCCGCGACGCGAGCGAGCGGAGCGCCCCGAGCAGCTCGTGCTCGCCGCGGGGCGAGGTGCCGAGAGCGCCCGGCGCCGCGTCGAGCCGCAGGCGGCTCGCCATGCGGATCGAGTCCGGGATCGCCTCGCGCATCAGCGCGTCGATGCCGGCGACGCCGAGGGTCGAGAGCATCGACTGCACCTCCGCGGCGTCCGGGCCGAGGTGGCGACCGGCGAAGACGTCGAGCGGCGCGAAGGCGTCGCGGGCGGTGGAGGCGGCGTGCGGCGCGGTGGTCGAGGTGGTGCTCATGGCGGGATCCGGATCGGGATCGATTCGAGGACGCGTCCGTGAACGACGATCCGCGGCGCCGACGACGTCCGACGGGACGGCGGGGCTGCCGCGGAGCGGGCGGGAGTATAGGGATCGGGACTTCGCCGATCGGAGGCGTCCGGACGCACGCGGGACCGTTCGTTCGAGGAGGCGGCGCGGGTTCGAGCGGGGGCGTCGCGGGCGGCGGAGCCCTCCGCCGCGCGACGTCCTCCCGCCCGCGGGTCGTCGAACCCGCCGCGTCCCGCGAGGGTCCTCGAGCGAAGCGGCCGAACCCTCCGTCCTTTCTATAGTCGCCGTCTCCCCCCCAAGGACCCAGTCCATGACCTGCCTGACCCTCGGTCGCGCCGGGCACCTGCTCCCGTCGATCCTCCTCGTCTCCGCCGCGCTCGCCGCGCCCGTGCAGGACGCGGCGCCGCCCGCGGCGCCTCCCGCCCGCGTCGTCGAGGGCGCGGTCGACGTCTACCAGTTCTCGCCGGAGGAGTCCTTCGACGAGGTCGATCCCGAGCGGACGAGCCTGCGGGCGGTGCTCGAGGCGCTTGGCGAGGACGCGATCGCCTGGCACCAGCACGTGGTGACGCTCTCGAACCCCTACTTCGAGGGACGCGAGCCGGGCTCCGCGGGCATCGAGCGCGCGGCGGACTACCTCGAGTACTGGATGACGCGGATCGGGCTCGACCCCGCGTTCTCCGGCGGCTACCGGCAGACCTTCGAGATGCCCTCGCGGGCCCGCGAGGTCCTCTTCTCGGCGCTCGCGGTCGGGGGCGAGGCGCTCGAGGAAGGACGCGACTTCGTGCTGCTCGCGAACTCGGGCGGCGGCGAGGTCTCCGGGTCGGTCGCGTTCGTCGGCTACGGCATCGAGGACGGACCCGACGGTCACGACGACCTCGCGGGCGCGGGCGACCTCGCCGGCCGCGTGGTGGTGGTCCTCCGCTACGAGCCGCTCGACGAGGAGGGCCGCAGCCGCTGGAGCGAGCGGCGCTTCAGCGAGCACTCCTCGCTCTCCGACAAGTTCTCGGCGATCGCGAAGGCGGGCGCCGCGGCGATCCTCCTCGTGAACCCGCCGGGCGTCGCGGAGGGCGCGAAGGACCTCGAGCTCCCGCGCCGCGGCGGGCTCGGACCGCAGCTCTCGATCCCCGCGTTCATCGTCTCGCCCGCGGTCGCCGCGCGGCTGCTCGCATCGCTCGATCCGTCGCCGGAGACGAGGGGCGACCTGCTCGAATGGCGCAGGCTTGCCGACCAGGGCATGCCCTTCGGCGTTCTCGCCGGCACACCCGCCTCGGTGCGGGCGGTGGTAGAGGTCCGCGACGGCGTGCCGACCTCGAACCTCGGCGGCGTGCTGCCCGGGACGGGCGCCCTCGCGGACGAGTGGGTCGTGCTCGGGGCGCACTACGACCACATCGGCATGAAGCAGGAGGACGGCGTGATCGAGGTGAATCCCGGCGCCGACGACAACGCCTCGGGCACGGCGGCGATGCTCGTCCTCGCGGCGCGACTCCGGGCACTCGCGGAGGAGGGATCGCTGCCCGAGCCGCGGCGATCGGTCCTCTTCCTCGCCTTCACCGCCGAGGAGAGCGGCCTGAACGGCTCGCGCTACTTCGTGCAGAACCCCACGGTGCCCGCGGACCGCATCAACGCGATGATCAACCTCGACATGATCGGTCGCCTGCGGAGCGACGAGATCCTCGTCGGCGGCGTGCGCACCGCGGAGGGATTCCTCGACCGCCTGCGCCCGCGGTTCGAGGAGAGCGGTCTCCTCGTCCGCGCCGACCCGAGCGGTCGCGGACCCTCCGACCACAGCATGTTCCACGGCGCGGGGATCCCCGTCCTCTTCTTCTTCACCGGCGTCCACGAGTCCTACCACCGTCCCGGCGACCGCGGTCACACCGTGAACCCCGCGGGCGCGACGAAGGTGATGGGGCTCGTCGAGGCGGTGCTCATGGACCTCCTCTCGGGCGAGCGCCTGCGGTTCTCCTCGGGCGACGCCGCGGCGACCCCGGACCGCGGCTACGCCGGCGTGCGGCTCGGCGTGCAGCCGGGACTCTCCGACGGCGAGGGCGTCAAGGTCGAGGCGGTCTCGGAGGGGACGAGCGCCGCCGATGCAGGCATCGTCGCGGGCGACGTGATCCTCTCCTGGGACGGCACGCTCCTCATGGGCGCGGGCGACTTGATGTCGAAGCTCCGCTCGCACGAGCCGGGCGACGTGGTGACGCTCGTCGTCGTGCGCGACGGCAAGGAGCAGGAGGTCAAGGTGACGCTGAAGGCGTCCGGCGGCGCGCGGCGGGGGAACTAAGGAGGGCGAGGCAACTCCGGATCGAGTGATCGCACCATCGCGTTCTTGCGACCTTCGGAACTCCTCCCCACGGCAGTAGCCGTGGGGAGGTGTCGCCGAGCGCAGCGAGGCGACGGAGGGGTCGTGCTCCGACGGGTTGCGTGGGCTGCGCGAGGCGAGCAACCCGTTCGTCGGACGTCCCCTCCGCCTCGCGAACTTCGTTCGCTCGGCACCTCCCCCGCGTCGCTGCGCTCCGCCGGGGAGGAGTTCCGGAGTGTGCCGAGCGCCCGCCGACGAACCTCCACTGGCGCCGAGAACGCGAGGTCCGGTGGAAGGTGCTCCGAAGCACGACGACTGGGAAGGGGCGACGCTTCGACTGGTGCGCTCCACGACGCTCGTCGCGCGTCGTGCCACCCTCACCCGGATCGCGAACTGCGTTCGCGACCCGGCCTCTCCCACTCGTCGCGTGGCTCCTCGCGGGAGAGGCGTCGAGTCTTCGGGCACTCGCTGGTTCGTCGGGTGGCGACTCGTGGGAGAGGCGTCGAGTCTTCGGGCACTCGCTGGTTCGTCGCGTGGCTCCTCGCGGGAGAGGCGTCGAGTCTTCGGGCACTCGCTGGTTCGTCGCGTGGCGACTCGTGAGGGAGGTGCAGTGCTCGGTCGCTCACCCGCGCCGCATGATCGACTCGATCTCGGCGACGGTCTTCGGGATCGACGCGGTCAGGTTGCGCGGGCGAGTGCGGGTCACCTCGACGTCGTCCTCGACGCGGATGCCGAGGCGCTCCTGCGGGATGTAGATCCCAGGTTCCACCGTCACCACGGCGCCAGGCCGCAGCGGCTCGTCGGGGCTCGCGTCGTGCACCTGCAGACCGAGGTGGTGCCCGGCGCCGTGGATGAAGTACTCGCCGAACCCGGCGTCGTTGATCACCTTCCGCGCCGCGGCGTCCATGTCGGAGAGCCGCTTGCCGGGCACGCACGCCTTGATCCCCGCGTCGAGCGCCCGCAGCACCACCTCGTAGACCTCCCGCTGCCGCGGCGTGAAGACGCCGTCGGCGGGATAGGTGCGGGTGACGTCGGAGGCATAGCCCCCGAGCTCGGCGCCCGAGTCGATCAGCACGAGGTCGCCCGCCTGGATCGTCGCGGAGTTCGCGTGGTAGTGGAGGACCGTCGCGTTGAGCCCGGTTCCGACGATCGGTCGGTACGCATGGCGCCGGCTGCCCGCGGCGCGGTAGCCGCGGTCGAGCGCCGACTCGACGTCGAACTCGCTCGCGCCGGGACGAATCGCCCTCATCGCCTCGAGGAAGCCGACCTTGGTCGCCTCGCCGGCGCGGCGGATCAGCTCGACCTCGGCGGGCGACTTCGACGCCCGCATCTTCGGGAGGACGTCGGTCGCGTCCGTGATCGAGCAGCCGACCACCCGCTCGGCGACGCGCCGCAGCACGTCGAGGTCGGGCGAGATCGGCGCGTCATGGTGCGCGGGCGGATGCAGGCACGCGAGCCGGCGGCTCCGCTGCGCGGAGAGCGAGAGCTCGCGGGCAAGCGCTCCCTTCCGCATGATCGTGGGGATGCCGTAGCGGGTCTTGAGCGGTCCGCCGATCGGCTCGCGCATGCCGACCCACCGCTCGAGCTCCGGATCGAGCGGTCGAAGGAAGAGCATCGCCCGCCGCGAGGGCACCGGATGCCTCGGATCGAGGAGCAGCACGGCGCCGCCCTCGTCGTCGATCCCGGTGAGGTACTCGAAGTCTGGATGCGGTCGATACGGCTCCTCGCCCACCGCGTCGCCGGCGAAGACGAGACCCACCGCGCCGCCGAGCGCCTTGAGGACCGCCTCGCGGCGCCGCGCGTGCTCGGCGGGATCGATGCGGGCGGAGGATGAAGGAGCGGCGGTCGCGGGCCGGCTCCGCCGCGAGGGGGTCTTCTGGGTCGCCATCGCCGGATTGGACCGGTCGCGGCGGGCATCGTCAAAGCGTCGGTGGGCCGCGCGGTAGTCTCCCGCCCGGCGGCCGCTCCGGACGCCCGCGAGGAACCCCCATGATCGTCGGCGCCCTGCGCGAACTCGTCCCGGGAGAGCGGCGCGTCGCGATCGTGCCGGCGACGGCGGCGCTCCTCGCGAAGGCGGGGCATCGGGTGCTCGTCGAGCGTGGCGCGGGCGCCTCGGCGGGATTCCCGGATTCGGCGTACGGCTCGGCGGAGGTGCTCGACCGCGGGGCCGTCCTCGCCGCGGCGGAGCTCCTCGCGATGGTGCGGCTTCCCTGCGATCCGCGCTCGCCGGAGGGCGCGATCGCGGAGTCCGCCGCCTCCGCGCGGGTCCTCGTCGGCATGGGCGAGCCGCTCTCCGGATCGCCGCGCATCGCCGCCCTCGCCGCGACCGGCGCGACCACGTTCGCCCTCGAGCTGCTGCCCCGGATCACCCGGGCGCAGTCGATGGACGTCCTCAGCTCGCAGGCGACCGTCGCCGGCTACAAGGCGGTGGTCCTCGCGGCGTCGCTCCTCGACCGGATGTTCCCGATGCTCATGACCGCGGCGGGCACGCTCGCCGCGACGCGGGTCCTCGTCCTCGGGGCGGGCGTCGCGGGGCTGCAGGCGCTCGCGACGGCGCGGCGGCTCGGGGCGACCACCACCGGCTACGACATCCGCGCGGCGGCGGCGGAGCAGGTCCGCTCGGTCGGGGCGAGGTTCCTCGACCTCGGGCTCGAGGCGGGCGGCGAGGGCGGAGGCGGGTACGCCCGGGCGATGGACGAATCCTTCTATATGGAGCAGCGGCGCCGCCTCGCCGCCGCCTGCGCCGAGCATGAGGTGGTCATCGCGACCGCGGCGGTGCCGGGGCGACCGGCGCCGCGGCTCGTCTCCGCCGACGCGGTCCGGGGGATGCCGCCGGGCGGCGTCGTGATCGACCTCGCGGCGGAGCGGGGCGGCAACTGCGAGCTCACCCGAACCCGCGGGGATGGTGCCGCCGGGGAGATCGTCGAGGTCGAGGGAAGGCGCGTGCTCGGTCCCATCGACCTCGCCTCGACCGTCCCGCACCATGCGAGCCTCATGTACGCGCGGAACCTCGCCGCGTTCCTCCAGCTCCTCGCGAAGGCGGGCGCGCCCGGGCTCGTCGACGGCGCGCCGGATCCCGCCGCCGACGAGATCCTCCGCGACACGCTGCTTGCCCGCGACGGCGCGGTCGCCTCCGCGCGGGCACGGGAGCGGCTCCCGGCGGGCTGATCCCGCCGACGACGGACGACCCATGACGAACCTCCTCTTCGCCGCCCAGACCTCCCTCCCGACCTCCGCCCAGACCGCCTCCGCGGACGCCGCCCACGCCGCGGCGGGCGCTCCGCCGGGGCTCGATGCGCACGACCTCGCGCTCTTCGTGACGATCTTCGCGCTCTCGCTCCTCGTCGGGGTCGAGCTCATCACCAAGGTGCCGCCGACCCTGCACACGCCGCTCATGTCCGGCTCGAACGCGATCTCGGGGATCACCGTGCTCGGGGCGCTCGTCGCGGCGGGCGGCGGCGCCGGCGGGTGGGCGACGATCCTCGGGACGGTCGCGGTCGCGCTCGCGATGGTGAACGTGGTGGGCGGGTTCCTCGTCACCCACCGGATGCTCAAGATGTTCAGGCGGAGGGCGTGACGTGACCGAGACGCCCCTCCAGATCCTGCTCTACCTCGCGGCGTCGGTCCTCTTCGTCCTCGGCCTGAAGGACCTCGCGCATCCCCGCACCGCGCCGCGCGGCAACCTGCTCGGCGCGGTCGGCATGCTGCTCGCGGTGGTGGTGACGCTCGGCTTCGCGGACATCGTCGAGTGGAGGTGGATCGCGACGGGACTCGTCGTCGGCACCGTCGCGGGGGCGGTCTCCGCGCGGTGGGTCGCGATGACCGCGATGCCCGAGATGGTCGCGGCGCTCAACGGTCTCGGCGGCGCCGCGTCGCTCCTCGTCGCGGGCGCGTTCCTCAGGTCCGACGACGCCCTCTCGACGCTCGTGGCGACGGGCGCCTCCGGCGTGATCGGCGCGGTGACCTTCACCGGAAGCGCCGTCGCGTTCGTGAAGCTCCGCGAGGCGAAGTGGATCGACCGCGTGGTCGCGCCGGCGCACCCGATCGCCACGATCCTCGTCGCGCTCGGCACCCTCGCCGCCTGCGTCTGGCTCGCCCGCGGCGGCGGCGACGCGGCGTACTGGACCGCCTCGGCGGGGGCGCTTCTCCTCGGCGTCATGCTCACCACGCCGATCGGCGGCGCGGACATGCCGGTGGTGATCTCCCTCCTCAACAGCTACTCGGGGCTTGCCGCCGCGGCGACGGGGTTCGTGCTCGGGAACACCCTGCTCGTCGTCGCGGGCTCCCTCGTCGGGGCGAGCGGGATCATCCTGACCCGCATCATGTGCGTGGCGATGAACCGCTCGCTCGCGAACGTGCTCTTCGGGCGGATCGCCCCCGCGGGCGCCTCCGCGAGCGCCGACTCGGTCTACGCGGGCAAGGTGAAGTCCTCCTCGCCGGAGGAGGTCGCGATGCTCCTCGATGGCGCGCGGCGGGTGCTGATCGTCCCCGGCTACGGGCTCGCCGTCGCGCAGGCGCAGCACGTCGTCCGCGACCTCGCCGCGGCGCTCGAGGCGAGGGGCGCGACGGTCGAGTTCGGCATCCATCCGGTCGCCGGTCGCATGCCGGGGCACATGAACGTGCTGCTCGCCGAGGCGGACGTCGACTACTCGAAGCTCAAGGAGATGGACGAGGTCAACGCCGCGATGGGGGAGGTGGACGTCGCGCTCGTCGTCGGGGCGAACGACGTCGTCAATCCCGAGGCGCGGACCAACCCGCAGAGCCCGATCGCGGGGATGCCGGTCATCGACGTCGACAAGGCGCGGACGGTGGTGGTCGTGAAGCGGAGCCTGAGCCCCGGGTTCGCGGGCATCCCGAACCCGCTCTTCGCCGCCGACAACTGCCTGATGCTCTTCGGCGACGGGAAGAAGGCGCTCGTCGAGCTCGCCGCGGCGCTGAAGGCGGCGTGAGGCGGCGATGCTCGGCGCCGGTCCGCCTGATCCGACACGCCGCGCGACCGTACACTCCCCGCCCTCGATCCAGCGTCGCCGGTCGGCGGGCTCATCGATGGTCCTGATCACGCGCTCGGCTCGGTCGCCCCTCGCGCGCCTCGCCTTGGTCGCCGTGCTCGGCGCGGCGGTCGTCGCCCTCGCCGGTTGCGGCGCCGCGCCAGCGCGGACGAAGACCCCGCCTGCCGAGCCGGTCAGGCGCACGAGCGAGTCGCGGCAGCTGAGCCCCGCCGAGCTGCAGGAGCTCTGCTACGCCTTCGCGGACCGCTTCTCGACCTACCTCATCAACGCCGACGTCGAGATCAACCGGATGAGCCCGGAGCCTCGGCAGTCGCTCGTCATGAACCGCATCAAGACCTTCGGGTCGACCGCGGTCTACGACATCGTGACGAGCGGCGACCCGCTCTCGCAGCTCCTCGACCTCGTCCTCTACGTGACGCTCCAGAGCTACATCTGGATCGACGAGGGCGAGGCGGTGGCGGTCTTCGGCGACCGCGCAGGACCCCTCATCACCCAGCTCCGCGAGGCGCGGCTCGACATCTGGAAGGTCGCCGCGCGGGCGCTCACGCCGCAGCAGCTCGAGGCGCTCGACAACATGATCCTCCGCTGGCGCCGCGAGAATCCGGCGCTTGACTACCTCGCCTTCGTCCGCTTCGACGACGTCGCGGCGGCGGGCGCGGTGGTCGAGCAGGACGTGCGGAGCGGCGGGGGGCTCCTCGCCCCGATCAGCGAGGTGGTCGACGTCGCGGAGAAGGCCCGCATGCTCGGCGAGCGGACCTTCTGGATGTCCAAGCGCGCCCCGATGATCCTCAACTGGAAGGTCGACGACGTGGTGAACGGGATCCTGTCGCGAGCCGAGGTCCGCGAGGCGCTCGCCGCGACGACCTCGCTCGCCGAGAGCGCCGACCGCGCGAGCCGCGTGGTCGAGGGGCTGCCCGCGACGATCGCCTCGGAGCGCGAGAAGATCCTCGCCGAGGTCGAGGAGGCGCAGGGAAGCCTGCGGCAGACCATGGCGGACGCGACGGGGCTCCTCGAGGTCGGTCGCTCGACGATCGCCGACGGGGAGCGGCTGCTCGTCGAGGTGCGGACGACGGTCGAGGCGGTCGAGCGGACGATCGGCGCGACGAGCGGGCTCCTCGACAAGCTCGCCCCGAAGGAGGGCGCCGCGCTGAGGGGGACCACCCCCGGGAGCCCCACCCATGACGCGATCCCGCACCATCCTCCTCGCGACCGCGCTCCTCCTCGCGCCGACCTCGCCGATCCCGGCGGTCGGCGTCGAGGACCCGCCGGCGGTCGATCAGACCCTCCCGGAGTATCGACCGGAGGGGCGACCGAGCGGCAAGGTCACCTCGATCGGATCCTCCACGACGACCGCGCTCCTCGAGCAGCTCGCCGACGCGTTCCGGCAGATCCATCCCGAGGTCGCCTTCGACTTCGACACCGGCGGGTCGGCGAGCGCGCCGCCGGCGCTCGCCTCGGGTCAGTCGCAGATGGCGCCGATGAGCCGACCGATGACGGACGCCGAGGTCGCGGACGTCAAGTTGCGGCGAGGCGCGGCGCCGGTCGACCTCCGCATCGCCGTCGATGCGCTCGGGTTCTTCGTGCATCCCGACAACCCGATCGACGCCCTCGACCGGGCGCAGCTCAAGTCGGTCTTCGGCGACGCCGCCGGCGGACCGACCACCTGGGGCGAGCTCGGGGCGACGGGCGACGAATGGGCGACGCGCGGGATCGTCCGGTTCATCCCGCTCTCCTCGCAGGGCTCCTTCGGCGTGATGCGCTCGGATCTCCTCGGCGACGGGCGATACCACGTCGACGCGGTGCCGGGGACGGTGGCGTCGGAGCTGATCCAGGGGGTCGTCGCGGATCCGCGCGGGATCACCTTCGTCTCGCTCTTCTTCCGCACGCCCCGCGCGAGGCTGATCGGCGTGCGCGACGAGTCGGGCGTCGTGGTGATGCCGACGCCGCAGGACTGCGCGAGCGGTCGCTATCCCTTCGCGCGGCATCTGCACCTCTACGTGGTGCCCTCGGCGGGCGGCGTCGCCCCGCCGGCGCTCGCGGAGTTCATCCGCTTCGTGTACTCGCGGCAGGGGCAGACGATCGTCGCCCGCGAGGGCTTCACGCCGGTCTCGGCGTCGCTCGCGGCGGAGGCGATGAAGTCCCTCGGCATCGCCCGATGAGGGGGCGGCGCGCCGGACCTCGCTCGAAACGACGGCTCCCCGGTTGCCTCGGCGCGGCGGCGGGGTAGGTTCCGACGAGGCGCCTTCCGGCGCCGCCGACCGCCCCACGGAGCCGAACCATGCCCCGACCGATCCTGATGCCGCTGATCCTCGCCCTCTCCGCGGGAACCTCGGCGCTCGCGCAGCCCGCGAACGACTCGTGCACGACGCCGGCAGCGCTCGTCGGATTCGGCGCGATCGCCTACTCGACTGCCGGCGCGACGACCGACGGCTCGACGGTCGCGGCGTGCAGCTTCTTCGGCCAGGCGCAGATCTACAAGGACGTGTGGTATCGCTGGATCGCGGAGGACTCGACGCTCGTGCGGATCAGCCTCTGCGAGTCGACCTTCGACACCAAGCTCGCCGTGCATGATGGCTATCCCAAGGGCGGCTGTCCCGATCCCGACACGGTCGTCGCCTGCAACGACGACTCGTGCGGGCTGCGGTCGGTGGTGGTCTTCGCCGCGACGGCGGGCGAGGAGTACGCGATCCGTCTCGGGAGCTATGGCACCCCTGCCTCGGGCGGCACGACGGGAAGCGGCACGATGGTCATCGAGAGCGGATTCCTCGCCGACGTCACCGATCCCGCGAGCGGGCAGCGCTACGTGCTGACGACCTCGACGACCTGGACCGGCGCCGAGTCGCTCGCGCAGTCGCTCGGCGGTCATCTCGCCTCGATCGGAAGCCTCGAGGAGAACGAGTTCATCCTGAAGCAGTTCGGGAACTTCGCCGGGCAGGATCGCCGGCTCTGGATCGGCTTCAACGACCGCGACGCGGAGGGCGACTGGCGCTGGTCGGATGGCAGTCCGGTCACGTTCACCAACTGGAACGTCGGCGAGCCGAACAACTCGAGCAACGTCGAGCACTACGCGGAGATGCTCGGAAGCAGCGGGGCGTGGAACGACCTCAACGACGCTGGCGCGGGCTATCCGCACCTGGCGGTGATCGAGCTTGGACCGGGCGGCGGCGGCTGCCTCGGCGACTTCGACCAGGACGGGGTGATAAGCGGACTCGACCTCGCGGTGCTGCTCTCGCAGTGGGGCGGTCCGGGAGACGCGGACCTCGACCAGGACGGGGTCGTGAGCGGCATCGACCTCAGCCTCCTGCTCGGCGGCTGGGGCGAGTGCCCGTGAGGGCGGTCCCGCCCGCGACGAGATCCGAGTGACGACCACGTCGGACGGGGAGGTCGCGACGACCGACTGATGCGGACCACCCTCACCCGGTCCGCGACCGGAGGTCGCGGACCGACCTCTCCCGCTCGTCGCTCCGCTCCTCTCGGAAGAGGTGCGACGGACCGCTCCGCTCCTCTCGGAAGAGGTGCGACGGACCGCTCCGCTCCTCTCGGGAGAGAGGTGCGACGGACCGCTCCGCTCCTCTCGGGAGAGAGGTGCGACGGACCGCTCCGCTCCTCTCGGGAGAGGTGCGACGGACCGCTCCGCTCCTCTCGGGAGAGGTGCGACGGACCGCTGCGCTCCTCGCGGGAGAGGTGCGACGGACGACCCGCTCATGCGATGATCGCGGAGGGACTCCCCCTCCGAGACACGCCATGCCTGATCCGACCATGCCCGCCGTCCCAGGTCCGCCGCCCGGATACCGCGTCCGCTCGATGGAGGAGCGCGACTATCCAGCGATCGCGGAGATCTGCGCGACGGTCTACGCGACCGAGCGGCCGTACACGAACGAGGAGCTCGCGACCCATCACCGGCTCTTCCCCGACGGGCAGTTCGTCGCCGAGCACGAGGCGACCGGCGAGGTCGCCGGATGCCACTTCAGCCTGATCCTGAACCTCGCGCACTTCCACGTGGACGACTCGTGGGACGTGCTCACGGCGCAGGGGCTCTTCACCGACCACGATCCGGAGGGGCACACGCTCTACGGCGCGGACCTCATGGTGCATCCGAGGCACCAGCACCACGGGCTCGCGAAGCGACTGACCGACGCGACCCGCGAGCTCGTGCGGCGGCGGAGGCTGTGGCGCATGGCGGGCGGAAGCCGCATGCCGGGCTACGCGGCGCACGTCGCGGAGCTGACGGCGTCTCAGTACATCGACGCCGTGCGCGCCGGGCGGCTCGTCGATCCGGTGCTCACCGCGCACCTCCACGACGGATGGCAGGTGGTGAGACCGATCCGCGCGTACCTTCCGCACGACGTCGAGAGCGCGGGATGGGCGGCGGTGATCCAGTGGATCAACCCCGAGTGCCCGCCGCCCGCGGAGTTCGACCTCGCGAGGCTGCCGCGGAAGGAGTGACGGGCGGGGGAGTCCTCGACGGGCGCTGCGGTTCGCGGTCTTCATCGCGATCCGGCGAATGCGGGACTCGAGTGCGGGAATCAAGTGGGGGACTCGAGTGCGGGAATCAAGTGGGGGACTCGAGTGCGGGACTCAAGTGGACCGCGGGCATCTTGCCCGCATCGGGTCCACTCCGAGCCGCGCCGGTGCGGGCAAGACGCACGCGGGCTTGGACTTGGGGCTTGGGCTCAGAATGCAGGATGGTCGATCGCGCCGCGTCGTCAGGGCGAGTCCGGCGGCGGATCGAGTTCGCCCGGGTCCGGCAGGTCGCCGAGCATCCGCACGACCCGCCAGCCCGCCGAGAAGTCCTCGCCGCGCTCGGAGTCCTCGAGCGCCGCGCGATAGGCGTCGCGGACCCGCGCCGCGTCGCCCGGCGCATCGTCGGTGCCGAGCGCGTCCGCGGTGGCGCGGACGACGCCGCGGAGGAGGGCTCGGTGGTAGGAGGTCTCGACGTCGGCGACGAGGAACCCGAGGAGGAATCCCCCTCCCGCCGCGAGGAGGACCGCGAGCAGCAGACGTGGCATCGACGGGCGCTCGGAGCGTCGATTGACCGCGACCGCGAGGACGCCAATCGAGAGCAGGACGAGCGCGAGGGGGAGCAGGATCGCCATGAAGGGATCCTCGCCGGGAGGCGGAGGCGCGTCGAGGGGCGAGGTTCAGTCGCGGCGACGAGACCGTGTCGTCGAACGCCCGTCGCGGCGTCGATTCACGCCCAGGAGGTCGCAGAGGTCGCAGAGGGCGCGGGGAGCCTCGCGAGTCACGTGGGCAAGGGTTGGATCGAGGGCGGTGGCTCGATGGAGCCGCGCTCGGTCACGTGAAGCGGATTGCGGGCGTCTCGCCCGCATTGGAGAGGATCGAGATGGACCCGATGCGGGCACGATGCACGCGGTCCACGCGAGGCTCGGGCGAGCCCGGCACTCTCCCGCGAGCGGAGCGATGCGGGGGAGTCGGGCTTGTCGCGACGCGACAAGCCCGGTGGGGGTGGTCCGAAGCACGACGCGCGAGTCGAGGCGCTGAATCGACACGCGATGTCTCGATCGGTGCGCCCTGCGGCATTCGTCGCGGGTCGCGCCACCCTCACCCGCCTCGCGAACTGCGTTCGCGAGGCGACCTCTCCCACTCGTCGCTCCGCGACTCGCGGGAGAGGCGAGCGCGTTCTTGGGAGATTCCTCCCCACGGCTTCGCCGTGGGGAGGTGTCGCCGAGCGAAGCGAGGCGACGGAGGGGACCAGCTCCTACGGGTTGCGAGCGCGATCGCTGCGCGAGGCGAGCGCCCCGTTCATCGGACGTCCCCTCCGCCTCGCGAACTGCGTTCGCGAGGCGGCCTCTCCCACTCGTCGCGTGGCGACTCGCGGGAGAGGCGAGCGCGATCGCTGCGCGAGGCGAGCAACCCGTTCATCGGACGTCCCCTCCGCCTCGCGAACTGCGTTCGCTCGGCACCTCCCCGACGTCGCTTCGCTCCGTCAGGGAGGAGTTCCGGAGCACGACTCCCCGACCTCGCGATGCTCGTTCGAGGAGGAGTTCCGGAGTGCGCCGAGCCGACCGAGGCGACGGGAAGGCGAGGAGGTGCTCCGCGTCCTCGGCTCACGACGACCGCCGCCCGGTCGCGAGACCGGGCGGCGGGGTGCACTCGTGGAGCCGACCGCCTCGAGGGCGGGCGACGAGGAAGGGAGGACGCAGGGATCAATAGTCCATGTCGTCCATGCCGCCGCCCGCGCCGGCGGCCGCCTTCTCCTTCTTCTCCTTGATCTCGGTGATCGCGCAGTCGGTGGTGAGCAGGAGGCTCGCGATGCTCGCGGCGTTCTGCAGCGCCACCCGCTCGACCTTGGTCGGCACGATCACGCCGTCCTTGACGAGGTCGCCGTACTTGCCGCTCGCGGCGTTGAAGCCGAAGGCGACGTCCGAGGACTCCTCGATCTTCTGCGCGACGATCGAGCCGTCGAGCCCGCCGTTCGCGGCGATCTGCTTCGCCGGCGCGGCGAGCGCCCGCCAGACGATCTCGGCGCCGACCGCCTCGTCCTCGGTGAGCGACTTCTTCAGCTTCTCGAGCGCCCGGCGGGCCCGCAGCACCGCGGTGCCGCCGCCGGGGAGGATGCCCTCCTCGACCGCCGCGCGGCACGCATGCAGCGCGTCCTCGACGCGGGCCTTCTTCTCCTTCATCTCGACCTCGGTCGCGGCGCCCACGTTGATCTGGGCGACGCCGCCGGCGAGCTTCGCGAGGCGCTCCTGGAGCTTCTCGCGGTCGTAGTCGCTCGTGGTCTGGTCGATCTGGGACTTGATCTGCTCGATGCGGCCCTGGATCTCCTTGGTCTTGCCGGCGCCCTCGATGATCGTCGTCGCGTCCTTGGAGACGGTGATCTTCTTGGCGCGGCCGAGCTCGTTCAGCCCGACGTTCTCGAGCTTGAAGCCGAGCTCCTCCATGATCGCGGTGCCGCCGGTGAGGACGCCGATGTCCTCGAGCATCGCCTTGCGGCGGTCGCCGAAGCCCGGCGCCTTGACGGCGACGACCTTCAGCACGCCACGGAGCTTGTTGACCACGAGGGTCGCGAGCGCCTCGCCGTCCACGTCCTCCGCGATGATCAGGAGGCTCTTGCCGCCCTCGGCGATCTTGCCGAGCAGCGGGACGAGGTCCTTCGCCGAGGAGATCTTCTTCTCGTGGATGAGGACGTGGCAGTCCTCGAGCACGCACTCCATGGTCGCCGCGTTGGTGACGAAGTGCGGGCTGAGGTAGCCCTTGTCGAACTGCATGCCCTCGACGAGCTCGACCTCGGTCTCGAGGCTCTTGCCCTCCTCGACCGTGATCACGCCGTCCTTGCCGACCTTGTCCATCGCCTCGGCGATGATCTTGCCGATGTGCATGTCCTGGTTGGCGGAGCAGGAGCCGACCTGGGCGATCTCGGTCGAGTTCTTGACCGGCTTGCTCATGCGGCGGAGCTCGTCGACGATCGCGCCGACCGCCTTCTCGATGCCGCGGCGGATGCCGGCGGCGTTGGCGCCGGCGGTGATGTTCTTGAGACCCTCCTGGAAGATCGCCTCGGCGTAGATGGTCGCGGTGGTGGTGCCGTCGCCCGCGTCCTTCGAGCACTTGCTGGCGACCTCCTTCACCATCTGGGCGCCCATGTTCTCGTAGGGATCCTCGAGCTCGATCTCCTTGGCGACGGTGACGCCGTCCTTGGTCACGGTCGGGGCGCCGAAGGACTTCTCGAGCACCACCACCCGGCCCGCCGGGCCGAGGGTGACCTTCACCGCCTTGGAGAGCTTCTGCACGCCGCGGAGGATCCGCTCGCGGGCGTCGTTGTCGTATGCGATCTGCTTGGCAGCCATGTTCGTGGGGTTCCTTTCTTCGGTCGGGTCGTCGATCGTGACGTGTTCGATCGTCGGGTCAGTCGTTCGTGGGGGCGTTCGCGCGGGTGGTCAACCGATCTCGATCCAGCGGATTCCGGTGGCGTCGAGGACGAAGACCCGCGCTCCGTCCGTGACCTTCACCAGCCCGTCGGGCTCCTCGGGGATGAGGAGCGCCTTGCTCACGCGGCAGGTCTTCGCGTCGAACTCGATCCGCAGGTCGCGGTGTCCGTCGAGCTCGCGGAGCGCCTTCCGCAGGGTCGCGGCGTCCATCCGCCGCTCAGACCTTCGCCTTCAGGCGAGACTTCGGCGGCGGTCCCGGCACGCGGGCCGGGATGTCCTCGTCGAGGTCGGTGCGGACCTGGTACGCCATCGCGACGTGCGAGGCGTCGATCCAGATGTAGTTCTGCCGGGTCTTCACCCGGATGCCGTGGGAGCTGTGGAGCTCGTCCACCTCCACCACGTTCTGGATCTCGAGGGGCTGGGGCTGACCCGAGATGATCAGGTCGAGCTCCTTCTGCGTGCCCTTCATGTCCAACAGGATCCGCAGAAGCGGTCCGCGTTCCATGGTCGTCTCCTTGGGATCGGCTCGACGCGGATCACTCCACCACGCCGAGGATGTCCTCCTCGGTCATGATGAGGTAGTCCACGTCGTCGATCTTGATCTCGGTGCCGGCATACGAGCTGAAGATCACCGCGTCGCCCTTCTTCACGCTGAAGGGGATGTAGTCGCCGGTCTCCTTGTTGAGGATGCCGTTGCCGACCGCGACGATCTTGCCCTGCTTGGGCTTGTCCTTGGCGGTCTCGGGCAGGTAGATCCCGCTCTCGGTGCGGGCGGTGGGCTCGTCGCGCTTGACGATGATCTTGTCGCCGAGGGGTCGAATCTTCATGACACGGGTCTCCGAGGGGCTCACGCTTCCGGGACGCCGAGGGCGCCCGACCTTCGATCCGGTGCTCACTGCACCGGCCAATGATCCGAGAAGTGCCGGCGGACCACCCGCCGCAGCACCTCCAGCATCGTTTCGATGCGGACCGGTCCGTCGAGGACCGCGAAGGCCCCCTGTCGGAGGGCGTCCGCCAAGCCTCGCCCGCTCTCGCGGACGGAGGGCTGCGGGGGCCTGACCACCACCGTCGGGGGTGGCTGCTCGAGCCGCCGAAGCAGCTCGAGCACGCGGGATCCCGCCTCGTCGAGGCGGGGGTCCGTCCCGTCCATGGGAATGGTCAGGTCCACGACCGCGATGTGCACTTGCAAGGTCCGGACCAGATCGGTCGCCTCCCGGGCGGTCGAGGCGCGGATGCACCGGATCCCGAGCGGCTCGAGGAGGGTCGGAAGGTGCTCCGCGACCGTGTCCTGCCGCCATTTGGCATAGCCAAGAAGGAGGTTCAGGCGGCTCTCGCCGCCCCCGAGGGGACTGGTCGGGAACCGAGGTTGGATCGGCGGACCCTGCATGGGAAGGACGGTACGAGGCAACCGGCGCGCCCGCCCGACCGGACCCCGGATGCCGCTCGGAGCGGGCGTCCCGCGAAAAACGCCCCGACTTCGGAGGATCCGAGCGCCCGAGCCACCGTTGCCGCCGCCCGCCGCTGACAGGCGGACCGAGCGGCGAAGCCGACCGCTGCCGAAATGGCACATGCGATCGACCGCCGGGTCGGACGCCGCGGCGCGTGTTGCTCCGCCCGGGACCCTGCCGAATACTCCCCCCTCGTCCCGCGACCCTCGAAGGATCCCCGATGACCTCGACCACCTCGACCACCGACCTCTCGATCGCCCGGATCCTCGCCGATGGCGCCGCCGGGCATGGTCGGAAGGCGGTGGTGAAGGGGTGGGTCCGGACCTGCCGCGAGTCGAAGGCGGGGGTGGTGTTCGTCGCGGTCTCCGATGGCTCGTGCTTCGGCACGCTGCAGGTGGTGGTGCCGGCGGAGTGCCCGGACTTCGAGGCGTCGAGGCGGCTCACCACCGGATGCGCGGTCGTCGCCCGCGGGGAGCTCGTCCCGAGCCAGGGCAAGGGGCAGTCGGTCGAGATGCGGGCGGAGGGGCTCGAGCTCGTCGGCGCCGTCGAGGATCCCGACACCTACCCGATCCAGCCGAAGCCCCACTCCTTCGAGTACCTCCGCGAGGTCGCCCACCTCCGCCCGCGCACCAACACCTTCGGCGCGATCGGGCGGGTGCGGCACTGCCTCGCGATGGCGATCCACCGCTTCTTCGACCGCCACGGCTTCTTCTGGATCCACACGCCGATCGTCACCGGCAGCGACTGCGAGGGCGCGGGGCAGATGTTCAAGGTCTCGACGCTCGACCTCGCCAACCTTCCGCGCGGCGCCGACGGTCGCCCCGACTTCGCGCAGGACTTCTTCGGCAAGCAGACGCACCTCACGGTCTCGGGGCAGCTCAACGTGGAGTGCTGGTGCCTGGCGCTCTCGAAGGTCTACACCTTCGGACCGACCTTCCGAGCGGAGAACTCGAACACGAGCCGCCATCTCGCGGAGTTCTGGATGATCGAGCCGGAGATCGCCTTCGCCGACCTCCGCGCGGACGCCGACCTCGCGGAGGCGCTGCTCAAGTCGATCTTCAAGGACCTCCTCGAGGAGCGCGGCGACGACATGCGGTTCTTCGCCGACCGGATCGACAAGACCTGCATCGAGCGGCTCGAGAAGTTCATCGCCGCGAGCTTCGAGCGGATGGACTACGCCGAGGCGATCCGCCGGCTCGAGGAGGCGGAGCGGAAGGGGCACAAGTTCGACTACCCCGTGACGTGGGGGATGGACATGCAGTCCGAGCACGAGCGCTTCCTGACCGAGGTGCTCGTGGGACGACCGGTCGTCGTGATGAACTACCCCAAGGACATCAAGGCGTTCTACATGCGCCTCAACGACGACGGTCGGACCGTCGCCGCGATGGACGTGCTGGCGCCCGGGATCGGCGAGATCATCGGCGGCAGCCAGCGCGAGGAGCGCCTCGACGTCCTCGACCGCCGCATCGCGGAGATGGGGCTCGATCCCGCCGCCTACTGGTGGTACCGCGACCTCCGCCGCTACGGGACCGTGCCGCACGCGGGCTTCGGGCTCGGCTTCGAGCGGACGATCGTCTACGCGACGGGCATGGCGAACGTGCGCGACGTGATTCCCTTCCCCCGCACGCCGCGGAACGCGGACTTCTGATGCCGGCCGCCGATGCCACCGCCCCGCGCCGTCTCGCCCTCGTGACCGGGGCGAGCGCCGGGATCGGCGAGTCCTTCGCCGAGCTGCTCGCCGAGCGCGGCTTCGACCTCTGCCTCGTCGCGCGGCGGCTCGACCGCCTCGAGTCGCTCGCCGGGCGGCTCGCCAAGGACCATGGCGTCGAGGCGTCCGCGATCGCCGCGGACCTCGCCGATCCGGAGGCGCCGGAGCGCGTCGTGCGGGCGGTCGCCGACCGCGGACGCGCGGTCGACGTCCTCGTCAACAACGCGGGCTACGGGCTGAGGCAGCGGTTCGCGGATGCCTCGTGGTCGGCGCAGTCGGAGTTCCTCGCGGTGATGACGCGGGCGCCGCTCCACCTGATGCGGCTCGTGCTGCCGGGCATGCTCGCGCGGCGGTGGGGCCGCATCGTGAACGTCGCCTCCCTCGCGGCGTTCGCGGCGGAGCCGCCGGGATCGACCTATCCCGCGACGAAGCAATTCCTCGTCTCGGCGAGCCGAGGGATCTGGCTCGCCCACCGCCGCAGCGGCGTCCACGTCACCGCGTCCTGCCCGGGCTTCACCACCACCGAGTTCCACGACGTGCTCGGCGTGCGCGAGTCGATGAACTCGCTGCCCCGTTTCATGTGGCAGTCCTCCCGCGCGGTCGTGGAGGAGTCCTGGCGGGCGGTCGAGCGGAACCAGCCGGTGGTGGTGACCGGCGCCTTCAACAAGGTTCTCGCGGCCGCGATGCACTTCCTGCCGTTCCGCCTCGCGGCGAGGCTCACCCCGCGGGCGATCCGCGACCGGGCGGTGATGAACCACCCCTCCTGACGCCGCACGTCATCCCGAGAGCGCCGCCGCGAGCCGCGAGCCCAGCTTCTGGTCGCAGAGCTGGAGGCAGCGGAACGCGACGTCGGGGCTCCCGTAGAGGAGCGCGAGCACCGCGAGCTTCGCGAGCGGCGCCGGCTCGAGCCCGCTCCACTGGCGGAGGTCGCGCACGAACATCGCGTCGCTCCAGAGGTGCCACGCGGGGTAGTTGGGATCGTTGTTCATCACGACGGGTCGAAGGGCGCGACCGGACATGCCGAGGAACTTGTGGAGCATGAAGCCCTGGACGCGGAGCTCGCGGTCCACGTCGCCGAAGAGCGGCTGGTCCTCGTAGAGATGGAAGAACTCGACCTCCGAGACGATGGCGAGGGCGGAGCGCAGCGTCCTGGCGCCGCCGCGAAAGGCATCGAGCTCCGCGCCCTGGATGTCGATCTTGACGAAGTCGACCGGCCCGAACCTTCCGGCGTCGAGCAGCTCGTCGAGCGGGGTCACCTCCACCTCGCTCGTCCCGCGGAGGTAGGCGACCTCGAAGTTGTGGAACTCCCGCAGCATCGCCTCGTTCGGCTTGTAGAGCGAGGTGCACATCGGGTCATTGGTGAGATGGACCGTCCGCCTCTCCCGCCGCACGCCGATCGCCGCGGGATGGACCATGACGCCCGGTCGCGCCGCGGCGGCGAGCGTCGCGCAGCTCTTCGGATCGAGCTCGAAGGCGTGCACGCGGGAGCCGGGGAAGTCGTCGAGGAGACGGTGGAACGGCTCGGGCGCGCCGCCGAGCGGGACCGCACCGATCTCGAGGATCTCGAAGGAGGTTCCCGGGAGGCTGGTTCGGATCTCCGAGACGAGGCGGGAGAAGATCGCCTGAAGCCCTTGCTGCATGGATGCATCCTCGGGGTCGCGTCCCGACGACGCGCCGGATGAAATGTCGCAGAGTTCGGGGGAGGCGTCGAGCCTCGTCGCGCTCGCGGGTCGCGACTGGCGATCTCCCGCCGCGCCCTACCGCTCCGCCGCGAAGATCGCCGCCTGCCGCGCCCCCTGGCGGGCGAACATGGCGAGGCCCGGGACGACCTTCGCCCCGCGCGAGCCCGCCTCGGCGAGGAGCGGCGTCCTCTCCGGCGCGTAGACCGTGTCGAGGACGACGATCGAGTCGTCGAGCACGACCTCGTCGGGAAGCGGCGACCCATCCGGATCGGGACCGCCCTGCATGCCGACGGGCGTCGCGTTCACGAAGGCGTGGAAGCAGCCGCAGGCAAGCGAGTCCATGCGTCCGGCGGAGATCCGCCACGACTCGTCCGCCGCCCGGAGCCGCGCGGCGAGCGCCTCGGCGCGATCATGGGTCCGGTTGAAGAGGACGACCGTCGCCCCGCGCTCGGCGAGCCCCGCGGCGACCGCCGCGCCCGCCCCGCCCGCGCCGAGCACCGCGACGCGCCGACCCGAGAAGGAGGATCGGTCGAGCGAGGCGGGATCGAGCCCGCATCCCTCCGCGAGCGCCTCCGCCGCGGCGGGCGCGTCGGTGTTCGCGGCGAGGAGCGACCCGTCGCGCCGCACGACCAGGGTGTTCGCAGCGCCGATCCGCGCGGCGAGCGGCTCGACCTCGCCGCCGCGCTCGCGCACGAGGCGCACGAGGTGCTCCTTGTGCGGCAGCGTCACCGCGGCGCCGCGGAAGGAGAGCCGCCGGTGGTCGATCATCTCCCCGATCGATGCCTTGAAGGGCTCCCACCCCGGCGCGACCGGCATGGGGACGAGCACCGCGTCGCGACCCTCGGCGTCGAAGCGGGCGTTGTGGAGCGCGGGCGAGCGGGAGTGCGCGACCGGCCATCCCGCCACGCCGAAGACCTCCGTCGCGGCGCCGATCGCGCGGTGGCGGTAGGTCACGAGCATCTCCTCGATGGTCGGCTGTCCCTCGGCGGTCGCGAGGTCCGGCTCGAGCGCCGCGTAGGTCATCAGCCCGCCGAACTTGGGCGAGAGCACGCGGGTCATGAGCCCGAAGGGACCGAGCCCCATCGCCGCCATCGGCTTCGGGCGCTCCGCGAGGAGGTCGAGGATCTCGAGGTCGTCGCGGATCGAGCGGGCCCGGTAGGCGACCTTGATCACCGCGCACGCCGGCTCGTGCGCCATCGCCGCGATCCGCTGCAGCAGGTCCCGGGGTCGACCCTCGAGGTCGTGGAGCGACAGGATCAGGCGCGTCGTCGCCTCCCGCACCTGCGCCGGGTGATCGACGACGAGGTCGATCTTCTGCGCGAGGTTCGCGCTCCGCCCGTAGGTCGACCACTCGCAGTCGAGGTAGCGCGGCGCGTCCCCGGAGGTCCCGAGCGCCTCGAGCAGGCTCACCCGCGCGGCGTCCTCGCCGTCGTAGAGCCCGCCCTCGACGGCGGGTCGGATCGTCACGATCGACGGCAGGGGACTCTCCCGCACGAGCCGCCGCAGCGCGCCGAGCGCCTGCGGGTCCTCCGCGAGCGCGTCTGCCCGCCACTCGACGAGGCTTGCGCCGCGCGACGCGGCGAGCGCGGCGCGCTCGAGGGCGAGCCCGACCATGTCGGGCGCGTCGACGGCGATCGGGACGCAGAGGAGGTTCACGCCGCGGACTGTAGTGGTCGGCGGGGAGCCGTCGGCGCGGCGGATAGGATCGCCGCCATGGACCCCATCGTCGCCGAGGCGCGGGCGTGGCTCCGCGGTCACCTCGCCGGGCAGATCATCTTCGACGGCGACGTCCGACCCATCCGCATCGTGGTCGCCCCCGACGGGAGGCTCGTCGCGTCGGTCATGGTCGCGATGCTCCGCGCGACCGAGGTGGTGCTCGCGCTTCCCGACGAGGGCGAGGACTCGATGCAGCTGATGGTCACCATGGAGGAGCTCGACGAGCACTCGCCCGACGGCATCCATGCCGACCGCTGGCGCATCCACCATGGCGAGCCGCCCGACGTGCGGTGGGGCGTGATGACGATCGACGCCGGTCGCTTCAAGGGATGGTTCCTCGACGGGGAGGGGCTCGACCTGCGGAACCCGCTCGCCGACGGCGAGGGCGCCGCCTGCGCCGCGATCAACCGCGAGATCGCCCCGCAGGTGCAGGCGGCGGCGGTCGCCGAGGCGCGGCGGCGCGGTCGCCCGCCCGCCGACTGGGGTCTCGAGTCGCCGCGCGTCGTGGGCATCGATCCGGAGGGGATCGACGTCCGCGGGTCCTATGGGATCCTGCGGATCGCCGTCGATCCGCCGCTTCGCTCGCCCGCCGACGCGGCGGCGGCGCTCCGTAGGCTCGCGGGGTCCTGACGCCTCGCGAACGTTGGAGTCGAGGGTGCCCGGGGGTTACGATCGACCCGCACGCGGAGGCGGAGCGTCCCCCCCGGCGAGTCGTCCCGGGTCGGGTCGTCCCGCGAGGAACCAGACTCCATGAACCCGAGCCTCAACCACGCGATGATCGACGACGCGGACGCCCGCCGCGCCCAGGAGCGGGCGGACCACTTCGGCGAGCCCGGTCACGAGGACATCACCGGCGTCTACATCGCGCAGCGGTACGAGGGCTACACCGAGGAGAACCAGGAGACCTGGCGGATCCTCTACGACCGGCAGATGGAGTTCCTCGCGACCCGCGCGTCGGAGGTCTACCTCTCCGGGGCGCGCTCGATCAACCTCGTGCGGGACCACATCCCCTACCTCGAGGGACCCCGCAGCGTGAACCACTTCCTGAAGCGCCTCACCGGCTGGCAGAGCCGCGCCGTGCCGGGCTACCTGCCCGCGAAGGCGTTCTTCGCCTGCCTCGCGCGGCGGGAGTTCCCGACGACCATCGTGATCCGCCCGAAGAGCTCGATCGACTACCTGCCCGAGCCCGACATCTTCCACGACATCTTCGGGCACGTCCCGCTGCATGCCGACCCGGTCTTCGCGGACTTCCTGCAGACCTACGGGAAGGCGGCGCTGCTCACCAATGATCCCCATCACACCGAGCGTCTCGCGCGGCTCTTCTGGTTCACCGTCGAGTTCGGGCTCATCCGCGAGGGCGGGCGCCTGAGGCTCTACGGGTCGGGTCTCATCTCGAGCCCGGGCGAGAGCCGCCACGCGCTCGAGTCGAGCGAGGTCGATCGTCGGCCCTTCGACCTCGACGTGGTCTGCGCGACCTCGTTCGAGATCGACCACTACCAGCCGATCCTCTACGTGCTCGAGAGCTTCGAGCAGCTGCGCGACGCGATGAACTCCTACGCGATGCGCCTGCTCGACCGCGCTGGCGCGAAGGTCGCCTGACCAGGGCGGCGTCCCCGGGGTCGCCCCCGCGGGCGATGCCTCGACGCGCGTCGCGGCGAGGTCCGCTTGGTCGGTCGCGCGGTCCGAGGGCAGGATGCCGCCGGCGGCGTTCGCGGCATGGTCCTTCCCTCCTCGACCACGGCGGCAGGCGGTGCTTGGCGATCCTCCGTGCCGACGCCGCCCAACACACCCCAGGATCACCCGGCGGTTCCGCCGACCATGCATCGGCGGCGCGGACTTCGGGTAGGGTGCCGCCCCCGGCGGTCGCGGACCGTCGATCGAGGCGCCGAGGAGGACTCGCGATGCGGCGACCAGCCGGCTTCTTGGCGTGCGGAAGCGCGCTCCTGCTCGCGTCGATGGCGCCCGCGGGGGACGAGGAGCAGGCGCTCGACGCGGCGCTCCAGAAGATCTCCCGCCTCGAGGCGACCCTCGACGCGGTGAACTCGCGCCTCGCCCAGCTCGAGCAGGAGGATGAGGAGGCGTGGCTCGACGAGAGCCGCGCCGCCCAGATCCGCGGCGTGGTGCTCGACGTCCTCGCCGACGCCGAGACCCGCGCGAGCTACGCCTCGGATGGCGCGCTCGCGGGCTACGACCCCGGCAAGGGCTTCTTCCTCCAGAGCGCCGACGGCAACTACTACCTCCGCGTCAGCGGACAGATCCAGGCGCGCTACGTCCTCAACCGCGCAGAGGACCCCGGCACCTTCGGCGCCAACGGACCCGCGGAGTACAAGTACGGCTTCCAGATGCGCCGCGTGAAGATCACCTTCAGCGGCAACGTGGTCGATCCCTCCTGGACCTACAAGCTGCAGGGCGCCTTCAACCGCGGCGCGAACAACAAGACTTCGGGGAACACCTCAACCTTCCTCGTCGAGGACGCGTGGATCAACAAGGACCTCGGCGACGGCTTCTCGGTCAAGGTCGGGCAGTTCAAGGCGCCGTGGATGCAGGAGGACCTCGTCGGGAGCAGCCGGCAGCTCGCGGTGGAGCGTTCGCTGCTCGCGGGCTACTTCGAACAGAACTACAACCGCGGCGCGCAGATCCAGTGGCAGTCGGAGCAGCTGCGGCTGCGGGGCTGGACCGGCAACGGCATCCCCACGCCCTTCGCGGGCGACTCGCACAACGTCACCAGCTCGAACTGGAACACCGATCCGACGGTCTACTCCTTCGTCGCCCGCGGCGAGGCGAAGTTCGGCGACGCCGCGTGGAAGGACTTCGAGGACTTCAACAGCTTCCGCGGCGGCAAGACCGGCGTGATGCTCGGGATCAGCGGGCTCTACCAGCGCTACGCGACGAGCGAGGTCTTCGGCGACGCCAACGCGACGCTCGTCTCCGGCGTCACCGCCGACGTCACCGTGAACTTCGGAGGCGCGAGCCTCTTCTCCTACGTCATCTGGGAGAGCGGGCAGGACGCGGAGACCTTTCCCGGCAACCAGCCGCTTGGCACCCGGAATCCCTGGGGCTTCCTGGTGCAGGGCGGCTACTTCATCACCGACGACGTCGAGCTCTTCACCCGCTACGAGTACGGATCGCTCGACGCGAGCGGGTCGCTGATGGGCATCCCTTACGCCGACAACGACCTCAGCGCGATCACCGCCGGATTCAACTGGTTCTTCGCGAAGAACGCCCTCAAGTTCACCCTCGACTACGGCATCAGCCTGAACACGCTCGGTCGCCCGGCCTACGGATTCGAGGGCTACGGGAGCAACAGCGGCGCGGGATACCGCGAGGACGTCCCGGGCGGTGAGTACCAGTGGTCGCTGCGGGCGCAGATGCAGCTTCTCTTCTGACCGGGGACGGTCGCCGGGCGTCGGACCCGGCGCCGGAACCGCGATCGGACGGAGCGGGCGGGACTCGAGGCGTCGGCGGGCGGCATGACCCCCGGCGCTACCCGCGGTCGGTGGACGGACTCGGGTACCGTCCGCGGACGCCGCCCTTCGACCGATCCCATGCGATCCTCACGAAGCTTCCTCCGCCCGCCGATCGCCGCGCTTGCGGCGGCGGTCGCGGCGCTCGCGGGCGCGGCGGCGTGGGCGGACGAGGAGATCCCCGCGGCGGCAGCTCCGAGCGACCGCGACGAGATCGCGGAGCTCCGGGCGACCGTCGAGCGGCTCACCACCCGCGTGAACGAGCTCGAGCGGGCGGACGGCGAGCAATGGCTGAGCGAGGAGCGCGCCGCGCAGATCCGCGAGGTGGTCACGGACGTCCTCGCCGACGCCGAGGCGCGGTCGAGCTACCAGTCCGACGGCGTGCTCGCCGGCTACGCGCCGGGCAGGGGGTTCTTCCTCCAGAGCGCCGACGGCGACTACTCGCTCCGCATCGCCGGGCAGATCCAGACCCGCTACACGCTGAACCAGGCGGGCGACCAGCGGACCGAGTACGGCTTCCAGCTCCGTCGCGCCCGCCTCGACTTCGAGGGCAACATCATCGACCGGACCTGGACCTACAAGCTCCAGGCCGGGTTCGCCCGCTCCTCGAACGTCCCCGTCGGCGGGAGCAACTCGGACTTCCGCCTCGAGGACGCGTGGATCGAGAAGGACCTCGGCGACGGCTTCGCGGTGCGGGTCGGTCAGTTCCGCGCGCCGTGGCTCCAGGAGGACCTCGTCTCGAGCCGCCGCCAACTCGCGGTCGAGCGCTCGCTCCTCTCGGGGTACTTCCAGCAGAACTTCAACCGCGGTCTCCAGCTCCGCTGGCAGAGCCAGCGAGTGCGGCTCCGCGCGTGGACGGGAAACGGCATCCGCACGCCCTTCGCGACCCGGGCGAGCCTGGTCCAGGGCTCGAGCTGGAACACCGACCCGACCGCCTACTCCTTCGTGGGGCGCGGCGAGATCAAGTTCGGCGAGGCGGGCTGGCGGGACTTCTCCGACTTCAACAGCTTCCGCGGCGGCGCGGTCGGCGTGATGCTCGGGCTGAGCGGCTTCATCCAGCGGTACGAGCAGTCCTTCCTCGGCGGGCTCGCGAACGCGTCGCTCGTCTCGGGCGCCACCGCCGACGTCACGGTCAACTTCGGCGGCGCGAGCCTCTTCGCCTATGGCGTCTGGGAGAACGGCGAGGACGCCACGTCGTTCCTGCCCCCGCGCACGCCCATCGGCACGCAGAACCCGTGGGGTCTGCTCGTGCAGGGCGGCTACTTCGTGACCGACGACGTCGAGATCTTCGCCCGCTACGAGCACGGCGTGCTCGGCGCCAGCGGACGCGGACCCTCGGGCGGCGTGCTCGTTCCCTACGAGGACGACCAGCTGGACCTCATCACCGTCGGCTTCAACTGGTTCCTCCGCGGCAACGACCTGAAGTTCACCTTCGACTGGGGGCTCAACCTCGCCACCCTCGGCCTGCCGGAGTACGCGCCGATCGGCTACGGCTCGAACCCCGGCGCCGGATACCGCCCCGACCTGCCGGGCGAGGAGCTGCAGTGGAGCCTGCGGGCGCAGATCCAGCTGCTCTTCTGAGCGGGGTCGGACCGGGGTGACCGCGTCAGTCGATCGAGAGCCGGCGTCGGAAGTAGCCGAGCCCGCACGCCTCCTTGGCGAGGGCGAGGGTCTCCTCCGCCGCGGCGTTCGCGCGGGCGCAGCCGTCGCGCAGGATCGCGAGGATCCGCGCGTCGTCGCCCTCGAACTCGCGGCGCCGCTCCCGCATCGGGGCGATCAGCCGGTCGATCGCCTCCGCGACCTCGACCTTGACGTGCCCGTCGCCGAGGTCGGCGCCGCGGGCGTAGCGGTCCTTGAGTTCGGCGATGCGCGCGGGGTCCTCGATGAACGCGTCCACGTACTGGAAGAGCGCGTTCGAGACGTCGCCCGGCTCGGTCGGGCTCTGCCGACCGGTGTAGATCTTCGAGACCTTCCGGCGGATCTCCTTCGCGGAGTCGGAGATGAAGATCGCGTTCCCGAGGCTCTTGCTCATCTTGTGGACGCCGTCCACGCCGACGAGGCGCCCGACCTTGCCGACCTCGGCCCGCGGGATCGGGAAGACGCCGCCCGCGCGGGGATGGTCGTCGTCCTCGACCACGTCCTCGACGCCGCAGTAGAGCTGGTTGAACCGCCGCGCGACCTCGCGGGTGAGCTCGAGGTGCGGCACCTGGTCCTCTCCGACCGGCACGCCGACCGGACGGAACGCGAGGATGTCCGCGGTCTGCCCCACCGCGTAGAGGGGAAACCCGAAGCTGTAGTTCTCGCCGAGGTTCTTGACCTTGATCTCGTCCTTCAGGGTCGGGTTCCGCATCACCCGGTTGAAGGGAAGCAGCATGGCGAAGAGGAAGGTCAGCTCGCTGATCGCCGGCACCTCGCTCTGCAGGAAGATCGTCGCCTTCGCGGGATCGATGCCCATCGCGAGGTAGTCCTTGACGATCTCGAGGGTGCTCTCGCGGATCTCCCGCGGCTTGTCCGCGCGGGTCGTGAACGCGTGCAGGTTCGCGATGATGAAGAAGCAGTCGTGGTCGTGCTGCAGCTCGACCCGCCGCTTGACCGAGCCCACCCAGTGCCCCAGATGCAGCTGACCGGTCGGGGTGTCGCCGGTCAGGATGCGGGATCGACCGCCGGCGGCGCTCGGGCGTGGGCTCGTCTCGGGCATGGGTCGGAGTGTATCGGTCGAGTTCCGGCGCCCGTCCAAGCGCCGCGGGTCGCTCCGCCGATGAAGGACCGATGCCCGCGCGCCCGAGCGACGCCACGACCGACGCCGCCACCGACGCCCCCGTCGACGCTTCCGCCTCCGCCCCCGCCGGCGACCGGAGGGCGACCGATCGCCCGCCCGCGCCAGAGATGCTCGAGCGGGCGAGGCGCGAGTGGCTCGGCTTCCTCAAGGTCGAGGCGGGGCTCAGCCCCGCGACGCTCTCGGCGTACCGGCGCGACCTCGACGACCTCTTCGTCGACCTCGCCGAGCAGGGAGTGCTCGAGCCGCGCGGCGCGACTCCCGAGCACCTCCGCGAGCACCTTCGGCGGCTCTCCCGCGAGCGCGGGCTCGAGCCGACCTCGATCGCCCGGCACCTCGCCTCGACGCGGATGTTCTTCCGCTTCCTCCGCTCGCGCGGCCGCATCGAGGACGACCCTGCGCGGCTCCTCGAGCGCCCCGTCACCTGGAAGCGGATCCCCGTGGTGCTCTCCGCCGCGCAGATGCGCCGCCTCGTCGAGGCGCCCTCTCCCGAGACCGGCTCCATGTGGCTCCGCGACCGGGCGATGCTCGAGCTGATGTACGCGGCGGGGCTCCGCGCGACCGAGGTCACGACCCTGAAGGTCAACGACTTCCACCCGATCCTCGGCAGCGTGAGCGTCTTCGGCAAGGGCTCGAAGCACCGCGTGGTGCCGATCGGGACGCCCGCGGTCGAGTGGACGGTCCGCTACCTCGACGAGCTCCGCCCGACGCTCGCCCGCCACGAGGACCGCCGCGACGCGCATCGCCTGCTCCTCTCCGCGAGCGGTCGCCCGCTCGAGCGGACCGGGGTCTGGAAGATCATCCGCCGCCTCGCCGCGTCGTGCGGGCTCGCCGACGTCCATCCGCACGTGCTGCGTCACTCCTTCGCGACGCACCTCGTCCGCGGCGGCGCCGACCTCCGCGTGGTGCAGGAGCTGCTCGGGCACGCGGACATCGCCACGACGCAGATCTACACCCACGTCGACCGCACGCAGCTCCGCGAGGTCGTCAAGCAGTGCCATCCGCGCGAGCGCCGCGGCGCGCCGAGGCGGGCGTCGTGAGCGCGGGCGTGATCCTCGTCAGCGGCTTCGAGCCCTTCGGCGGCAGCGACCGCAATCCCTCCGCGGATCTCGCGCGGGCGCTCGCCGGCACGACGATCCACGGCGTCCGCGTCGAGGCGGTGATCCTCCCCGTGGTGACGGTCGCGGCGGGCGACCTCCTCGCGGCGGCGATCGACCGCCACGCGCCGACGGCGGTCGTCGCGATGGGCGAGGATGGTCGGGCGTCGGCGATCCGCGTCGAGTCGACCGCGGTGAACCGCCGCGAGTTCGCGTCGCCGGACAATGCCGGGAACGTGCTCCGCGACGAGCCGGTCGTCGCGGGCGGACCCGCATCCCTGCCGAGCACGCTGCCGACTTCGGCGCTCGTCGCCGCAAGCCGCGCCGCCGGCGTCGAGGCGGAGGAGTCGCCCTCCGCGGGGACTTATCTCTGCAACGAGGTCATGTACCGCCTGCTCCATCGGCTGCGCGGCGAGCCCTCGCGGCGCGGCGGCTTCCTGCACGTCCCGCGGCTTCCGGCGCAGGGACCGGCGCCGAAGGGCGGCGTGCCGATGCCCCTCGACATGACCCTCCGCGGCGTGCGGGCGATGCTCGAGGCGCTCGCCGCGGCGGGTCCGGCGCGGACGTAGCATCCGCGACCTCCGAGGTCGGACCCGACCGAGGGAGCGCGAAGGAGCCAGCGATGATCTCACGGTCAGGATCGACCGCCGACCTCGGCGGGCGCATCCCGCAGCGGGCGCTCGGTCGCGGCGGACCGATGGTCGGAGTCCTCGGCTTCGGCGCGGCGCCGATCGGCTTCCTCGAGACCGACCGCGCCGTGGTCGACCGCCTCGTGGGGTCGCTCGTCGACCGCGGGGCGAACCTCCTCGACACCGCGGCGATGTACCGCGGCAGCGAGGAGGCGATCGGTCGGGCGATCCGGGGGCGACGCGGCGAGGTCGTGGTCGTCTCGAAGTGCGGCTCGCCGCCCGGGCGGGAGGGACTCGATCCGTGGTGCGCCGAGTCGATCCGGCTCTCGATCGAGCGCAGCCTCGCGCGGCTCGGGATCGACGAGCTCGACGCGATCCTGCTTCACTCCTGCAGCCGCGACGTGCTCGAGAAGGGCGAGGCGATCGGCGCGGTCGCGGAGGCGAGGCGCCGCGGTCTCGTGCGGATGGTCGGCTACTCGGGGGACAACGAGGCGGCGTTGCTCGCGGCGCTGCATCCGGAGGTCTCGCTCCTCGAGGTCTCGCTCAACCTCGTCGACCAGGCGAACCTCGCGGAGGTCCTGCCCGCCGCGGCACGGCGCGGTCTCGGCGTCCTCGTGAAGCGGCCGCTCGCGAACGCGGCGTGGCGGGCGCCGGAGGAGCAGCAGGGGATCTACCGCCAGTACGCCCAGCCCTACCACGAGCGCCTCGCGCGGCTCGCGATCGATCCGGCGCGGCTCGGCGTGGCGGGCGATCCGGGGACCGCGTGGCCGACGCTCGCGCTTCGCTTCGTGCTCTCCTTCCCCGAGGTGACCTCGGCGCTCGTCGGCAGCACGAGACCGGAGCATCTCGCGGCGAACCTCCGCGCGGCGCAGGAGGGTCCGCTGCCCGCCGCGGCGACCGCGGCGATCCGCGAGGCGTTCGATCGCGCGCGGGGCGGCGAGGTCTGGCCGGGACTCACCTGAGGAGCGACGATGACCTCTCGCCATGAGCGCTCGCGCGACGGCTCGGCGGACGCGCCCGGACGCGGACCGCTGCGGGTCGAGGTCGATGGCGCGGTCGCGCGGATCGTCCTCGCCGACGCGGCGCGGCGGAACGCCCTCTCGCACGCGATGTTCGACGCGATCGAGTCGGCGCTCGACGAGGTGCGCCGGGCAGGATGCGCCGCGTTCTCGATCGAGGCGGAGGGACCGGCGTTCTGCGCGGGCTTCGACCTCCGCGCCGCGGTCGAGGAGCCCGGCGCCCTCGCGTCCTTCGTCTCGCGGCTCGGCGGACTCTGCCGGATGCTTCGCCGGATGGAGGCGGTCTCGGTCGCGGCGGTGCATGGCGCGGCGCTTGCGGGCGGCGCCGCCCTCGTCTCCGCATGCGACGTCGTCCTCGTCTCGCCGGAGGCGTCGATCGGCTATCCCGCCGTGCGCATCGGGATCTCGCCGGCGGTGAGCCTTCCCACGCTGCGGGCGGGGGTCGGCGACGGGCGGGCGCGGGCGATGATGCTCGGGGGCGAGCTCCTCGATGGCAGCGCGGCGCTCCGCAGCGGGCTCGCGGCGGCGCTCGCGACGGACCCCGCCGCGCTTCGGGAACTGACCGCCGCGACGCTGCGGAGGCTCGCCGCCGCCGGACCGGAGGCGCTTCGGGCGACGAAGAGGTCGCTCGCCGACCTCGACGAGTGCCTGCGGGACGAGGTGCTTGAGGCGTCGGTGCGGACCACCCTCGCGCTCGTCGGCAGCGAGGAGTGCACCGCGCGGATGCGGAAGGCGCTCGACTCGGCGGGACGGCGGTAGCGGCGCGGCGGGTCGCTCCGTCGGCGGGTTCCGCGAGCACCTGACTTGACGCGGGTCGGTGCCTACTCTTCCGCCCCTCCGACCGGGAGGCGGAGATCTCTCGGAGATCAAGCCGGACGAGCACCGGCGCGGGAGGTCGGCTCCCCAAGCCCCCGAGGATCATGCGTCCGTCCCTCCCCGCGCTGCGTAGGTCATCCCGATGCTCGTCTCCATCGCCGAGATCCTGAACGTCCTCCTGCCGCTCCTCGGCGCCGGCGCGCTGCTCGCGTCGACGGCGCTCGTCGCGGCGCGGGAGCGTCGGCGTCGGATCGTCGAGTTCCGCCGCTGGCTCGACGAGGTCGAGGTCGCGTCGATCGCCGCCGGGCCGCCGCTCGTCGAGGCACGCGCGTCCTCGACCATGCCGCTCCACGGCGCGGCGGATCGCCTGCGACCCGTCGCCGGTCGCCGCGACCGAGTCGAGGGCGACGCGGTGGTCCCGTCGGTGCAGTGGAGGCTCCCCGGTCGTCGTCCGCGCCGCTCCCGCGGCGTCCGCTGACCGGCTCGACGCCGACCGGTCGCTGGTTTTGAATGTCGCTGGCGTGGAACGCCGTCGTCTTGGAACGCCGTCGTCTTGGAACGTCGTCGTCTTGGAACGTCGTCGCCTCGGAACGTCGTTCTCTCGGGAGAGGGACGACATCCGCGTCGAGGCACGCCGCAGGCGTCGGGATCGCGCCTCCATCGGCGCGCCGCTACCTTGCGGCGATGGACCGCGAGCGATCGGAGCGGGGCGACGCTCCGCCTCCCTCTTCTGATCCTTCCTTGGGAGCGCCGCGACCGCCGGGGTCGCGGGCGTGGGGTCGGCGGCGGGTGAAGATCCCGCGGATCGAGGAGCGCCGACCGCCGGCGACGACGCCTGATCGCGGTCCCTCGCGTCCCCGAACGCCGTGGGAGTGGGCACTGCGCCTGACCGGCGTCGAGTGGGCGATGGAGGTGAGGCGCCTCGGTGCCCGTCGCGAGCGCAGCCGATGGGCGGTCGCGCTCGACCTCGTGCTGCTTGGGGCGATCGGTCTCTCGATCCCGACGGCGCTCCTCTCCGGTCGCGTGGTCGTGCGGAGCTCCGAGGAGCTCCTCGCGGAGGGGCGGGTCTTCCGCGTGCCGCCCGCCGCGGATGGACCGATCCGGACGCCCGGACCCGTCGCGTCGGCGGCGAAGGCGTTCGTCGGCGGGTCGAGACCTGCAGGCGGAAGCGAGTCCGGTCGCTTCGAGGTGTCGCGACGCGTCGATCGTGGCGGCTTCCCCTTCGCCTCGCGCGTCGTCGAGTGGTCGCCGCGACTCGTGCTCTTCGACTATCCCCTCGGCGGCGACGATCCGGTCGCGGATCCCGACGCGAGCCGACTCGCGCCCCTCGTGCGCGAGGCGATCGCCGAGGCGCTCGCCGGCTCATCGCCCCTCGTTCGTCGCGGCGAGGACGGCGCGCCGCCGCGGCAGGTCGCCTCCTCGGAGGACGACGCCCGCCGGGCGGTCGCGGGGTGGCTCGCGGGCACGGACCCCGCGTCGCGCACGACCCGCCTCGAGCCTGCGGCGCTCGCGGCGAACTCGCTCGTCGCGGGCGCCGTGCTTGCCGCGATCGGCGCTGCGGCGGTGGGGGCGCTCCGGCTCGCGTCCATCGTCGTAGGCGCCGCCTCGGAGCGCCGGCGCGAGCGGCTCCGCCGGGCGGATCGCTGTCCTTCCTGTGGTCACGACGTGCGGGGCACGCTCTGGTCGGCGCAGTGCCCCGAGTGCGGAGAACTGCTTCGGTGAGGGGACGGAGGCAGAGAGGCTTCTCCTTAAACCGAGCGGAGCGAGGTCGGGGAGTCGTGTTCCGGAACTCCTCCCTGACGGAGCGAAGCGACGTCGGGGAGGTGGCTCGCTGGCGAAGCCAGCGAGACGGAGGGGAGGTCCGATGAACGGATTGCTCGCCTCGCGAAGCGATTGCGCAGCGCAGCGCCCGCAACCCGTCGGAGTCGGTCCCCTCCGTCCTGCTCGCTGCGCTCGCAGTCCACCAACCCCACGGCTGCGCCGTGGGGAGGAGTTCCGGAGGGCGCGAAGTCGAGATGAGGCGCTCCGGAACTCCTCCTCGACCGAGCGGAGCGAGGTCGGGGAGGTGTGTTCCGGAACTCCTCCCTGACGGAGCGAAGCGACGTCGGGGAGGTGTCTCGCTGGCGAAGCCAGCGAGACGGAGGGGAGGTCCGATGAACGGGTTGCTCGCCTCGCGAAGCGATTGCGCAGCGCTGCGCTCGCAACCCGTCGGAGTCGGTCCCCTCCGTCCTGCTCGCTGCGCTCGCAGGCCACCTCCCCACGGCTGCGCCGTGGGGAGGAGTTCCGGAGGGCGCGAAGTCGAGATGAGGCGCTCCGGAACACCTCCTCGACCGAGCGGAGCGAGGTCGGGGAGGTGTGCTCCGGAACTCCTCCCTGACGGAGCGAAGCGACGTCGGGGAGGTGGCTCGCTGGCGAAGCCAGCGAGACGGAGGGGAGGTCCGATGAACGGATTGCTCGCCTCGCGAAGCGATTGCGCAGCGCAGCGC